>NZ_VJZZ01000009.1:0-119694 GCF_009659535.1 Aggregicoccus sp. 17bor-14 | reverse complement strand
CCGCCACAGCCGAGATGCGCTCGAGCGGACGGGTGATGCGGCGGATGACGGCCAGCACCGCGAGCGCGAGCGCCACCAGCGCCAGCACCCCGAGCGCCAGCGTGAAGGTGCGCAGCTCCGCCGCCGGCGCCAGCACCTTGTCCAAGGGCGCGAACACCGCCAGCGCCCAGGGGGTGGTGCTCTTGCCCACCTTGAAGGGCACCACCACCTCGATCGCCTCTGCCCCCAGCACGTCCGAGTGCACCCGGCCGATGCGCCCCTTGCCGGAGCTGAGGCTGTCGCCCATCAGCGCCGCGAAGGGCGCGGTGCCGATGGGCTTGCCCAGCAGCTCCGCCTTGGGATGCGCCACGAAGGCCGCGTTGTGGGAGGCGAGCAGCGCGTGCCCGGTCTCGAAGGGCTTCACCTCGGCGAGGTCCGCCTGCACCTGCTCGAGCGTGAAGTCCGCGCCCACCACGCCCATGAACTTGCCGTCGATGACGATGGGGACGATGGCGCTGGTGAGCAGCAGCGTCTTCCCGGCCGCCGTCGTGTAGTAGTAGGGGTCGAGGAGGACCTCCTGCAGGCTCTTCTTCGGCAGGGCGTAGAAGTCGTTCGCGCCCGCCTTCTCGTAGTCCGCGGCCGCCTCCATCACCGTGCTGCCGGAGGCGCGGTTCCAGTAGGAGAGGTAGCGCCCGGTGGCGTCGGTGCCCGGGGTGTTGGCGTACTTCGCGTCCTTGCCGTCGAAGGCGTTGGGCTCCCAG
The DNA here is from genome assembly GCF_009659535.1 of Aggregicoccus sp. 17bor-14. Lineage (NCBI taxonomy): Bacteria > Pseudomonadati > Myxococcota > Myxococcia > Myxococcales > Myxococcaceae > Aggregicoccus > Aggregicoccus sp. 17bor-14. The sequence goes on along the minus strand of NZ_VJZZ01000009.1, from coordinate 118,954 downwards.
ATGCTCCACACGCCGGCCAGCTGCGGGCTCTCCTCGAACACCTGGCGCATCACGGCGTCCGCCGAGCGCCGCTCGAGCGTGCCCGCGAGGCGCTGCGCCTTGAAGGCCTGCGCGATCGTGCGGGCGGGCACCATCGCCTCCTCGAGCCGCGCGTGGATGCGCTCCGCTGCGAGGCCCGCCATCTCGGTGGCGGTCTGGGTCGCCTGCGCCTCGGCGACGCGCGAGGACTGCCGGCTCACCACGAACACGAGGATGCCCAGCGCGAGCGTGATGACGCTGCAGAGGGAGAGGAGGAGCTTGGTCGAGAGGCGGTTGCTGAGGGTCATGGAGCTCGGCAGGGGGTGAACGGGGCCGCGCTCACCCTTGAGCAAGTTCCGCGCCTGCACCGCGGGGCTCCGACGCACCCCGGACGAACCCCCTGCGGCGCCCGGTCAGCACCAGCGAAGACGGAGGGTTGCGCGTCACCCAGGTCCGCCGACGGGGGAGCGGCCCCCTGGGTCAGCGCGCACCTCCTGCCCAGCCCTTTGACCCTCCCCCCCGGGCGCCGATACCCCACCGCCCGGCCGCAGGCGGAGCAGGCGGGCGGCACGGCCGCGGGTTCGACGCGGGTTCCATGTGCGCCCGCGCCCGCGGCGGCGTAGCTGGGGTCCGCATGGCGCGGCCCTCGTTCCGGATTGCCTACGTGAGTACACACGACCCGCACGACGTGCGGGCGTTCTCGGGCATCGCGCACTTCGCCTGCGAGGCGCTGCGCGAGAGCGGCAACGCGGTCACCGTCCTGCGGCCGCCCGCCGTCCACCCGGCGCTGGTTGCGCGGGCCTGCCGGCTGACGCGCTACGCCCTGCGCACCTGGCACGCGCTGCGCCCCGAGCGCTTCGACCTCGTGCTCGTGATGCAGGCGGCGGTGCTCGGCGCCCTGGTGCCGCGGCAGGTCCCCCTCGTGTACGCCTCGGACATCACCTGGCGCGTCTACGAGGGCTACTACCCACCCGTCTACCGCCGCCCCTGGCAGCTGCGCCTGCGCCGCGCGCTCGAGCGCAGGGCCGTGCAGCGCGCGGACCTGCTCGTCTACTCGTCCACCTGGGCCTCCGAGTCGGCCGTGCGCGACTACGACGTCCCGCCCGAGCGCGTGGCGGTCATCCCCTACGGGGCGAACCTGCCCCACCCTCCCCCGCCGCTCGACCCGCGCACGCGTACGCGCGCCGCCGCGCTGCAGCTGCTCTTCCTGGGCGTGAGCTGGGAGCGCAAGGGCGGCGCGTGGGCGCTCGAGGCGGTGCGCGCGCTCAACCGCCGCGGCATCCCGGCGCGCCTCACCCTCTGCGGCTGCGCGCCGCCGGCCGGCACGCCGGTGCCGGACTTCGTGCGGCTCGTGCCCTTCCTGGACAAGCGCGTGCCCGCGGACGCCGCCCGGCTGGATGCGCTGCTGCGCGAGGCGCACTTCCTGCTGCTGCCCACCCGCGCGGACGCGACCCCCGTCGCCTTCTGCGAGGCCAACGCCTACGGCCTGCCCGTCGTCACCACGCGCACCGGGGGCATCCCCTCCGTCATCGAGGACGGCGTGAACGGGCGCATGCTCCCGCTGGAGGCCGGAGCGGAGGACTACGCCGAGGTGCTCGCGCGCGACTGGGAGGACCGGGAGGCCTACGCGCGCTTCTCCCACCGGTCGCGCCAGCGCTTCGAGCAGCGGCTCAACTGGAGCGCCTGGGCCGAGAGCCTGCACGGCGCGCTCGCGCAGCGCTTCGCCGCGCAGCGCAACTGAGTCGCCCGTCTGCCCAGCGGCAGGGCGGCCCGGGCAGGGGCCCCTGTCCCGGGGTTCACGTCTCCGAGGACAACTGTCCACCGGGGGCCCCGCTGCTAACGCTCAGCAGACCGCTCCCGGGAAGCGTCCGGGGCACGCCCTGGGGTCACCGCATGGCGCCTCGCGCCTTCCGCATCGCGCTGCTGAGCCAGCTCGATCCGCACGACGTGCGGGCCTGGTCCGGCCTCGCGCACTTCACCTGGCGCGCGCTGCAGGAGCACGTGGGGGAGGTCACTGCCTTCGTGCAGCCCCCGGAGCACGGCGCGTGGCTGCGGCGGGCCGGTGAGCGGGCAAGGTACGTGCTGCACACGCAGCAGGCGCTGAGGCCCGAGCGCTTCGACGTCACCTTCGTGCTGGCCTCTCCCTCCATCGCGGCGCTCGTGCCGCGCCGCCTCCCGCTCGTCTACGCGAACGACATCACCTGGCAGGCCTTCGAGGACTACTACCCGCGCACGCTGGGCCCGGCGTGGCGGCGGCGCGTGCGGCGCGCGCTCGAGCGGCGCGCCATCCGGCGCACGGACCTGCTGCTGTACTCCTCGCAGTGGGCGGCCGACTCCGCGCTGCGCGACTACGGCGTCCCGAGCGAGCGCGTGGAGGTGCTGCCCTTCGGCGCGAACCTCGCCCTCACGCCCCCGCGCGTGGACCCGGAGCGCCGCTGCGCCGCGCGCGTGCTGCAGCTGCTCTTCCTGGGCGTGAGCTGGGAGCGCAAGGGGGGCCCGCTCGCGCTGGACGCCGTGGTGGCGCTCAACCGGCGCGGCGTGCCTGCACACCTGACGGTGTGCGGCTGCGAGCCGCCGCCGGGGCTCGCGCTGCCCGCGTGCGTGAGCGTGGTGCCCTTCCTCGACAAGGGGGTGCCCGCGGACGTGGCGCGGCTCGATGCGCTGCTGCGCGAGGCGCACTTCCTCCTGCTCCCCACGCGCGCCGAGGCCATGGGGCTCGTGTTCTGCGAGGCGAGCGCCTACGGGCTGCCGTCGGTGAGCACGCGCACCGGCGGCGTTCCCTCCGTCGTGGAGGAGGGCGTGAACGGACACCTGCTGCCGCTGGACGCACCCGGCGAGGCCTACGCGCAGGTGCTCGAGGCGGCGTGGCGCGACCGGGAGGGCTACGCCCGGCTGAGCCGTCAGGCGCGCGTGCGCTTCGAGGAGCGGCTGAGCTGGAGCGCCTGGGGCCGCGGGGTCCACGCGGCGCTCTCGCGGCGCTTCCCGCTCGGGCTGCAGCGCGCCGCACGCGGGCGGTCCCGCACACAGGAGAGGTCCCGTGCCAGTGCCTAGCGCGCCGCACGAGGCGGAGGAGCGAGCCGGGGGGCTGCCGGTGGCCGCGCACACGGCGCCCTCCCCCGTCCCTTCGGAGGCACAGCCCGGCGCCCACCGCGAAGGGGCCATGCGGGTGGATGGCCGCGGCCGCCGGGGCGCCTTCGAGGCGCTCGCGCTGGGTGCCGTGCTGCTCTACCTCGTGGGGGCCACGGCGATCGCCCTGACCCGGCCGCTGTGGAACGACGAGCTGTTCACGCTCCACATGGCGAGCTTCCCGCGCCTGGCGGACACCTGGACCGCGCTGCTCACGGGCGCAGAGCAGCTGCCCCTGCTCTACTACTGCCTCATGCGGGCCGTGGTGCAGGGGCTGGGCACGAGCCCCGTCGCGCTGCGGCTCCCGGCCCTCCTCGGGTACCTGGCGGCAGGCGTCGCCCTCTACGTCTTCCTGCGCCGGCGCATCCCGCAGGGCTACGCGCTGACGGGAGCGCTGCTGCTCGGCACCGTCCCGTACTTCTACTACGCGAGCGAGGCGCGCCCCTACGGCCTCATCCTCGGCCTCTCGGGGGCGGCGCTCTGCTGCTGGCAGCGGCTGGGCGAGGGCCGGGGACGGCACCTCGCGCGGCTCGGCCTCTTCCTCGCGCTGCTGGGGGCCGTGGGCTCGCACTACTACGCGCTGCTCACGGTGATTCCGCTCGGGCTGGGGCAGCTCGTCCGGTCGCTGAAACGGCGGCGCATCGACGGGGGGACGTGGGCCGCGCTGCTGCTCGCGCCGGCGCTGGCCCTGGCGCTCTCGCTCCCGCTGCTCGCGAGCATCCGCAGCGCCATCCACGATTTCTGGGCGAAGGCGGGGCCGAGCGACGTGCTGCGCTTCTACATCTACTTCGGCAAGTCGGCGGGGCTCGCGCTCGGGGTCGCCGTGCTCGTCACCTTCCTCGCGCCCCTGCCCGCGCGCCTGCCGCGCGTGGCGCACCTGCACCGCGTCACCTGGCGCGGGCTCGCGCCGGTGCTGCCCGCGGACGAGTGGGCGGCCGTGCTGGGCTTCGCCGCGCTCCCGCTGCTCCAGTACGGGCTGTCGCTCGTGACGGGCGCGTACGTGGACCGCTACGTGCTCTCGGCGCTGCTGGGCCTGTGCATCCTCGCCGTGCTCCCCCTGCCCCGCCTGTTCGGCGGCGCGGCCCGGCCCGGCCTGGTGCTCGCGCTGCTGGTGCTGGGCGCCGCGTGCGTGCGCGAGCTCGCCTCCTTCCTGCGCGCGCGGCAGATCCAGCGCGACAACGAGGTGGCGCTCGCGCTCCTGCAGGCCGAGGCGCGCGAGCCCATCCCCATCGTCACCAACCACCCCTCGCTGCTGCTGGAGCTCACGTACTACGCGCCGCCGGAGCTGCGCAGGCGGCTGACCTACCTCGCGGACGTCGGCGAGGCGCGGCGCATCCTCGGGCACACGAGCATGGAGCGGGGGGTGCTGACACTGGTGGGCCCGCGCTTCGGGGCGCGCGTGGAGGACTACGAGACCTTCATGAAGGCCCACCCGCGCTTCTACGTCTTCGGGTCCTTCCTCCCGAACTTCACCTGGCTGCTGGACGGCGTGCAGGCGGACGGCAGGCCCATCGAGCTCAGGCACCACGACGACCTGCGCCAGCAGTACCTGTTCCTCGTGCACCCGCGCGCGCAGGCGCTGGCGCCGGCGGCAGCGCGCTCCGCGCAGTAAGGCGTCCTAGGGCGCATGGGCGGAAAGGCCTCCGGCCTCCGCGCGCGGCGGCGGCGGCGCCTGCCAGTCCGGGCGCTCCGGGCGCCGCAGGCCCAGGGGCACGGCGCGCGCCATCTCGCGGCCCAGCTGCACGCTCAGCGCGATGCAGCGGTCCATCGGGTAGTAGAAGCTCGTGTCGGCCACCTGCAGCCCCCCGATGGGGGTCTGCACCGGCGGGAGCCTCGCGCCGAAGCCCGTCTCGCACACGGGCTGCGCATGGCGCAGGCGGGCCACCCGCGCATCGAGCCGGTCCTCCGGGCGCAGCGCCGGGTTGACGCGGCGCAGGTAGGCGAAGGCCTCGTCGAGCAGGGCCTCGTCCGGCCAGGCGAAGCGGGGATGCGTGATGGGCATGTAGTAGGGGACGTAGACGATGTGCGGCGAGATCGGCCGCAGGTTGGAGAACTCGATGATGCCGGGCACGTCGATGCCGGGCTCGGAGATGTTCGTCCACAGGTTGCGGGTGACGGGGCGCGCCAGCTTGAACACGAGGCAGCACACCCCGATGTTGAGGATGCGGTCGTAGCGCGCCTTGCAGTCCTCCGGCAGCGCAGGCACGAGCCGCGACACCAGCGGCGTGGGGACGGTGGAGATGACCGCGTCCGCGGCGAAGGTCCCCTGCGGCGTGAAGACCGCGCGCACGTGGCCCTGCGCCACCTCCACGCGGCGGGCCGGCGTGGAGAGGTGGAGCTGGCCGCCGCCCTGGGCGATGGCCGCGACGAGCGCATCGATGAGCACCTGGGAGCCGCCGTCGATGTAGCCCAGCTCCTCCTGCATGAGGCTGCGGCGCGAGCGGCCCACGCGCTGGATGCGCGCGCACACCCAGGCGGCGGAGACGCGGTCCTGGTACTCGTGGAACTTGAGCGAGAGCAGCGGCCGCCAGAGCTTCTCGTACACGCGCGCGCCACACCAGCGGGTGAGCCACTCCCGCGCGCTGAGCGCGTCCAGGCCGGGCCACTGCTCGCGCCGCACGCAGAGCCAGGACATCACCCCGTAGCGCAGCTTCGAGATGAGCCCGAGGCCGGGAAAGCGCAGCATCGAGAGGGGGTCACCCCAGGGGTGGAGCCGGCCGTCGCAGTACAGGCCCATCGACGTAGGCACCCAGCGCAGCCGGTCGCCCAGGCCCAGCTCCCCCAGCAGCTCGAAGGTGGCGGCGTCACCGCGGGTGACGAAGTGGTAGAAGCGCTCGATCGACAGGCCGCCGAAGTCGAAGTGCGCCGCCATCCCGCCGGGCGTAGCGGCGCCCTCGAGGACGTGCACCTCGTGGCCCTCGCGCACGGCCTGGTAGGCCGCCGCGAGCCCCATCGTTCCTGCGCCGATCACGACCACCCGCGCCATTCGGTGACCCCGCCGCCAGGCCCGGCGGCAGGGCCTCGGCACGTCCAGAGATGGACACGGTCACGACGAAACCGGTCCGCCACAAGCTGTCCCAAAGGTCCTACGCGCGCAGGACAGGCAGGGGCCGGGGCCCGGCGGGGGCGGACCCTGGACTCGAGTCCAACGGGTCAGGCCTGGGGCGCCATCCAGACCAGGTTCCAGAGGTGGCCATCGAGGTCCTCGAAGCCCTGGCTGACCATGAAGCCCTCATCCTCGAGCGGATGCGGGGTGCGGCCGCCCGCGGCGACCGCCTTGGCCACGAGGCTCGCCACCTCGTCCCGGCGCTCGCAGACCAGGCAGACCACCACCTCGCTGGCCTCCTTCGCCCGCGCGACGGGCTTCTGGGTGAGGGACTCGAAGAAGCCCTCCTTCGTCAGCATCACGCTGATGCTGCCCTCCGCGATGACCATCATGGCCGCGTGCTCGTTCGACATGTTCGGGTTGAACCCGAAGCCGAGCGAGGAGAAGAAGGCCTTGGACTTCGCCAGGTCCTTGACCGGCAGGTTGACGATGATCTGCTTGTGCATTGCGGCTCCAGGTGGAAGGGCGCGCCGATGGGGGCGCGCGCCCCCTGACGACGCGCGACGATGCCCGAGATCGACACCGCTTCCCAATCGGCTGCGTGACGCAGCGCGCCGCCTACGGCCGGCGCACGACGACGGTGGCGACGCGGCGGGGCTTGACCTCCACCGCCACCCTCCGGGTGCGGCCGCCCACGTCCACCTGCAGGGTGTGCTTTCCCGAGGGGAGGCGGAAGCGCGCGAGCTGGAACTCGGCCGGGAGGCTGAGCCAGGAGCGCAGGTCCGGGGCGTTGAAGGCGTTGAGCACGAGGAAGGTGAGCGCAGCCACCTCCTTGCTCTTCGTCGCCGCGCCCGCGGCGCCCGCGAGCCCCGCCTTCACCGCCACGCCTGCCACCTGCTTGAGCAGCATGCGCCCGACGCGGTCCTCCAGGTTCACCTTCGCGACGCTGGAGATGGAGGTCACGGTGGTGGCGGTCTGCGCCTCGGCGTTGCCGCGGCCGGCACCGGCATCGGCATCGACCACGGAGACCTGGGCGCGCGGCGGCAGGCCGCGGTCCACGTACACCGGCACCGCGATGAGCTCGCCCTCGCCCGAGCTGCCGTTGGCGTTGCGGTCCTGGGACTGCTTCTCCGGCGAGAGCCCCGTCTCCACCACCACTACCACCTGGCCCTCGTCGGGCCCCAGCGGGGCGTGGGGCAGGTCGGGGAAGTGCTCGACGAGCTTCTCGTACTCGTCCGTGCGGCCGGTCCGCTTCGCGAGCCGCAGCACGGGCTCGGCGAGGGGCCCGAGGCCGGGCTCGAGCTCGAGCGCGCGGGCGTAGTCGATGTACGCGGAGTCCCACTCGCCCTGGTCCTCGTAGAGCATGCCGCCCAGGTAGCGCGCGATGGCGAGCTGCTGGTAGGGCTTCTTCTCGTCGCGCACCATCTTCTCGAGGCGCTCGTTCACCCGGCGCACCTCGACGAGCGCGTCCTCGTCCTGCCCCAGCTGCGCGTAGTTGAGCGCCTGGAGCACCGAGATCATCAGCTTCTCGAAGTCCTCGCCCCGGTAGGCGCGCTCGCGCTCGTTGGCGACGAGCGTCTTCGCCTCCTCGGAGAGGGAGGTGATGTCCAGCTCGCTCGCCACCCGGTCCGCCTCGGCGAGGACCTGGATGCTCTCGGCCCACCTGCCGGCCGCGTGCAGCACCATCCCGCGGTCCATCAAGAGCAGCAGGCGGTCCTGCTGCTTGGGGCTCTCCTTCTCCTTCGCCTGCAGGTCGTCCAGCTGCTGGATGGCCTTCGCGTAGTCCTCGCGCTCGTACGCCTGGCGCACCCCGGCCGTGCGGGACACGTAGTTGCCCGCGCAGCCCGAGAGCAGCAGCGTGCCCAGAGCGAGCGCGAGCGCGCGCCAGCAGGGGGGCTGGCGGCGCAGGCTGGGGAGAGACGGCATGGGGAGCGGGGGCTCGGGAGGGGGGCTGGCGGCTAGTAGCCGATGGACTTCTTCTCGAACTTCTTGCGGATCTCCTTCTCGTCCGTCCACTCGACGATGCCCGTCTTGATGTCGTTCAGCTTCACCGTCATCTTGTAATAGACGAGCTTGTCGCGGCCGACCTCCTGCACGATCGAGGCGATCTCACCGGTCATGATGAAGTCCGCGCTGACCTGGGCGCCGGGGCCCTTGGCGGCGTTGGGGTCCACGTAGCCGCTGCCCTGGTACTCGTACTCCTCGGCGATGTCCTCGCGGGCGGCCTTGTCCAGGAGCCGGAAGCGGCCGGACTGCTGGAGCTGGGTCTGGATCTTGTCCGCGAGCGAGCTCATGTCGATGTGCTCGCTGGTCTTGTTGCGCATGCGGCCCACCACCACGATGGGGCGGGAGGCGTCCTGCGCGAAGCGCTGGGAGCTGGTGAGCGAGTTCACCATCTTCTTGGCGATGAGCTGCAGATCGTTCTCGTTGAACTGATCCGAGAGCATCTCGATGGTGTTCGGGTCCTCGTAGGTACCGCGGGTGTAGGCGCGCGGGCCTCCGCAGGCGGTGAGCGAGAGGGCGACGGCGGCGGCGAAGGAGGCGCTGAGGATTCGGGTCTTCATGGTTCGTTCTGCTCCTAGTTCCACTCGCACTCGAGGCGGCTGCCCTTGAAGTGCCACTGGTAGACCAGCACCTCGTCGCGGCGGTAGCCGGCGGTGATGCGGCACAGGCTGGTGATGCTCGAGCGGGGGTAGTCGAAGGTGTAGAGCTGGCTCTTGGCCCGCTCGGCAGCGGTGAGCTGCGAGGGATGGGTGAGCGTGGGGTTCGCGGAGGCGGCGACGAGCAGCTGGTGCTTGCCGTAGATGCGCAGGGGCACGCGGCCCGGCAGCTCGATGCGGCGCACGGTGTGGGCAATCATGATGTCGCTGCGGTCGATCATGGTGTCGTGCGCGTTGCTGCGCCGCAGCAGCTCCGGGATGTTGGCGGTGTAGACGCGGGTGATGTCGCCGTCGTCCAGGAAGAAGTAGAGGAAGCCCTCGCGCGCGATGCGGCTCTCGCCGGTGAAGTCCAGCGTGACGAGCAGGTCCAGCCAGCGGTTGGGCGCGAGCGCGTGGGTGCTGACGGCGTGGATGACGTCCGGAGCCACGCCCTGCTGCTTCAGGCGGATGAGCCCGTCCGCGCTCGCGTCACAGGCGCAGCGGCGCTGCTCGATCATCTTCACCAGCTGGGGCACGCCGAAGCCCGCGCGGCTGAGCTTGGCCACCTCCTCGTCCGTGAGCGGGAGCTGGTCCGAGCGCTCGTAGATGGGGGGCAGCGCGTTGGCGTCCCACTGCACGATGTTGATGGTGGCCGCGTTGCCGTTGGGGAACACGGGCACGCCGGCGTGCACCTCGAGCGGCGGGGCGCCGTGGGTGTCCACGCGGGGGGACTGGCTGCTCGCGAGCGCGAGGGCGACGGTGAGGGCTTGAAGGATCATGGCAGGGCCTCCCCCTTCACTAGAACCGATAGCCGACGTTCAGGCCGATGCGGTGGGCGACCTCGCCCCCGCCAATGGGGATGTCGGGCGAGTAGGCGAGCCCCACGAACACGTGCTCGTGCTCGTCCACCATGAAGTCGGTGCCCACCTCGGGGACGATGCCGAAGCGCAGCGTGCCGTTGTCGCCGGTGAACTTCTCGTCGGGCACGGTGATGATGCCGGCCTTGAGCGCGAAGTGGAACCGCACGCGGTAGCCCCAGGTGTGGAAGCTGGGACCGGCCACGAGGTCGAAGCGCTGCCCGTCGAAGAGGTAGGCGCCCGAGAGGTCCAGCGAGATCCAGTCCTCGCTCCAGTAGCTGAGGGTGCCGCCCAGGTAGAGCGGCGGGCCGTCGTAGCGGTCGCTCACGTTCGGGGTGACGCCGGCGCCCCACTCGAACCGCACCGAGAAGGGCCCCTCGGCGCGATAGGACGAGTAGCCGCCCTTGCCGTACTCGGAGCCCTCGGGGCCGTCGGTGCGGCCGCGCTCCTGGGCGGCGGCGGTGAGGGGGGCGAGCACACCCACGAGCAGGGCGGCTCCCACCAGCTTGGCGACACGGTTCATGTGGCTCTCTCTCCGAAGATGTCCGGCCCCCCGACGTCCGAGGCGTGCGCAATATTCACGGATGGCGGTAGGAGGGCAAGGCTTGCCCACCCTCCCCCACCCCGGGCGCCCCGGGTCGCTCAGGACCGCGGCGGCGCAGGGGTGCCGGGCGCGGCCGGCGCGGGTGCGCTGCCCCCTGCCGGCACCACGGCCTGGCGGCCCTCGGTGCGGGTGAAGGGCAGCCAGTGGGGGTGGCGCTGCACGAAGGCGACGAGGCGCTCGCGCACGAGGCAGCGCAGGTCGAAGTTGTTGCCGGCCTGGGCGGTGCTCACGAGGGCGCGCACGGTGAGCGTGCGGTCCAGGGCCTCGGTGACGACGAGGCTCTGCGCGCGCCCGTCCCAGAGGCCCTTCGCCTCCTCCTGGAGGATGCGCCGCAGCTCCCTGCGCAGGGCCTCGATGTCCGCCTGGAAGTCCACCTGCAGGTTCACCGTGCCGAGCATGCCGGGGCTGCCCTTGCTCCAGTTCTGGAAGGGCTTGTCGAGGAACTGGGTGATGGGGACCACGAGCCGGCGCTCGTCCCAGATGCGGATGACCACGTAGCTCAGCGTGATCTCCTCCACGGTGCCGAACTCGCCCTCGATGACCACCGAGTCGCCGAGGCGCACCGGCTGGGTGACGGTGAGCTGGATGCCGGCGAGCAGCGTGGCGATGGACTTCTGCGCCGCGAGGCCGAGCACCAGACCGGCGAGGCCGGCGGAGGCGAGCAGGCTCACGCCCACGTTGCGCACCACCTCGAACTGCATCAGCAGCAGCGCCGCGCCCACCAGGTAGATGGCCGCCTCGAACACGTGGCGCAGCACGGTGATCTGCGTGCGCAGGCCGCGCGCGCGCCCCGGGTCCTTCACGGCGCTCTCGTCCGAGACGCGCGTCTGCACGTACTCGGCGCTCACCTTGAGGAAGCGCAGGGCGAACCAGGCCACCGCGAGGATGGTGAGAGAGCGCGAGAGCAGGTCCGAGCCGCCCTGGTAGACGGGCGGCAGCAGGAGGAAGCGCGTGCCGATGGCCAGCAGCAGCGCGAAGAAGGGCAGCTTGAGGGGGCCGCGGCCGGCGGCCACCACCGCGTCGTCCCAGGTGAAGCGGGTGAGGCGCGCGAGCCGCAGCGCGATGGCGATGGCGATGCGCTCGAGCAGGTGCGCGAGCACGAAGGCGCCCACCAGCACCACCGCGAGCCCCAGCCACTGCCAGGGCTCCAGCTCGAGCACCGTGGTGCGGAAGAGCACCGAGGGCAGGTGCTCGCCGAAGGGAGGGCCGTACGCGTCGTAGAGCGCGTCGATCGCCTTCACCGTGTCCTCGGTGAACACCCACGCGCCCGCGCTGCCCGCCACTGGCACCCGCCGCAGCTGCACGGCCTGGGTGCTGCTGCCCAAGGGGATGGCGCCGAGCAGGTCGAAGCGCGGGTCGGTGGGATCGCCCGCGGGGTCCTTGCTCACCGTCTCGAGCCCCACGCGCAGCTTGCGGTCCAGCACGAACTTCAGCCGGCGCGCGAGCCGGGGCCCCTCCGTCGACTGCTCGGCGGCCGGGAGTGCGTCCAGGTCCAGGTAGTGCGCGGCGCGCGCGTAGTCGCCCAGGTGCGCGGCGGCGCTGAAGCCGGTCACGGTGGCGTAGGGCGTGGAGCGGTCGACCGAGGCCGGGGGCTCGCCCAGGCCGGGGTTGAGGGCGAGCGCCGCCGGGGGGGCGATCAGGAGCGTCCAGAGGAGGAGCGGGAGGGACCTGCGCATGGGGGGCTTCCTCGCGCGGGGGCTCGGGGCGCGTCAACCGCGAAGCGCACGGCTGCGGGGGAAGGCCGCGCGGGATGTGGACTGGGCGGCGGCCCGCGCGGCGTCCGGGCACAAAGCGTTGGTGCGCCCCTGCCGGGTACGCTAGAAGGGCGGCCAAGGAAGGTTGACGTGCAAGAGAAGCGCAAGATTCTGCTCATCGACGACAGCGAGATCACGCTGGCCATGGAGAAGGCCGTCCTCGAAGCCCGCGGCTACGAGGTGATCGCCACGTCCACGCTGATGGAGTTCGAGCAGACGCTGCAGCGCTGGCGGCCGGACCTCATCCTCACGGACATCCACATGCCCGAGGCCAAGGGCACGGACATCTGCCGCACGCTCAAGAACGAGTACGGCACCCAGGACATCCCCATCATCCTCTTCTCCAGCCTGCCGGACGACGAGCTGACCCGGCTCGCCGAGCAGGTGGGCGCGGACGGCTCGCTCTCCAAGGCGAACGGCCTGGAGGCGATGGGCGAGAAGATCGACGAGCTGGTGGAGAGCATCATCTGGTGAGGCGCCCGGGGCTGGCACTCGGGCTCGGGCTCGGAGCCATGCTGGCCCTGGGGGTGGGGATGGCGCTGGCGGCGAGCGCGCCGAAGCCGCCCTCCCCTGCTCCCGGCGCGGTGCTGCTGCTCTCGGCGGACCTGCGCGGCTACCTCGCCCCCTGCGGCTGCAGCGAGAACATGCGCGGGGGCATCGCGCGGGCGGCCCAGCAGGTGGCCGACGCGCGAAAGGGCCCCCTGCCGGTGCTCTACGTGGACGGCGGCGACAGCCTCTTCGGCAGCGCGCGCCTCACGCCCGCGCAGGTGCCCCAGGAGGAGAAGAAGGCGCGCACGCTGGCCGAGGCGATGCGGCGCATGGGCCTCGCGGTGCGCGCGGGCGGCGAGCTGGACGAGGCGCGGGGAGCCGCGTTTCGCCAGGGGCTGAAGCTGCCGGAGCTCGCGCCGGGCGGGGTGAAGCTCCTGCCCGCGGGCGGGCGGCAGCTCGCCTTCGTGCGCGCGGACAGCGCGGCGCAGCTCGAGCGGTCGACCGTGCAGGCGCGGGCACAGGGCGCGGACTTCGTGGTGGCCCTCTTCCACGGCACGCTCGAGGCGGCGGCGCGCGCGGCGGCGGCCCCCGGCCACCGGGCGGACCTGGTGCTCGCGACCCACACCGAGGACGAGCTCAAGGGCGAGGAGAACCGGCGGGCGGCGGCGCGCGTGCCGGTGGTGCAGCTGCAGAGCAAGGGGCGCTCGCTCCTGCGGGTGGACCTGAGCTACGGCCCTGCGCGCGGGCCCTTCAGCCCCCTCAAGGGCCAGGAGGACGTGGAGCGGGAGGTGGCGGGGCTCGCCCAGCGCATCGAGCTGCTGGATGCGGACGTGAACCAGCCCGGGGTGGACCCGCAGCTGAAGAAGCTGAAGCAGGCGAAGGTGGCGGAGCTGGTGCAGCGCCGCCAACAGCTGCTCACCCAGCCGCCGCCGCGGCCCGAGGGGCAGAACGCCTTCACCCTGCGCTTCCTGCCGCTCGAGTCCAGCCTGCCCTCGGAAGCCGGCGTGGCGGCGCTCGTGGCCGCGTACGACCGGGAGGTGGGCCAGCTCAACCTCGCCTGGGCGAAGGCGCACGGCGAGGACTGCCCCCGGCCGGCGAAGGGCCAGGCCGCCTTCGTGGGCAACGCCGAGTGCCAGAGCTGCCACGCAGAGGCCTTCAGCGTGTACACGGCGAGCAAGCACGCGCACGCGTGGGAGACGCTGGAGGCCGAGGGCAAGCAGTTCCACCTCAACTGCGTCACCTGCCACGTCACGGGCTCGGGCCAACCGGGCGGCGTGTGCCGGCTGGACAAGGTGAAGGGGCGCGAGGACGTGGGCTGTGAGAGCTGCCACGGGCCCGGCTCGCTGCACGCGGAGGACCCCTCGGCGCAGAACATCCGCGGCCGCCCGGGTAGGGAGGTGTGCGTCACCTGCCACAACCCGGAGAACTCGCCGCACTTCGACTTCGCCACCTACCTGCCGCGCGTGCTCGGACCTGGCCATGGGCAGCCGGCGGCGAAGCGCCCCTGAGTTCGCCCAGGGTCCACTTCTTTCATTCCGGCAGCAGCGGTAGAACCAGGAATGGCTCGGCTGGTCGCCTGTTTGACCCGCTAGCAATCCGGCGAATACTCCCGCCCTCCTGGCCTTCTGGCCGCAGCCGACCGGATCTCCATGCCGTCTCTCTCCCTCCTGCTCCTCGCCCTCTCCACCGCCGCGCCCAAGCCGGTGGAGCTGGAGATGCCCCCGCCGCCGCCCGGCATGCGGGAGCTGACGCGCGAGGAGAAGACGCTGCTGCTCTCGGCCACCCCTGCCCCTGCCGCCCCGGCTGCTTCGGGGGCCTCGGGCTCCGCCTCCGAGCCGGGTGACGACGAGGAGAGCGAGGAGGTGGAGAAGGAGAGCGCGGAGCTGGAGGAGCTGCGCGCGCTGGAGGCGGCGACGGTGGACCCGGGCGCGGTGGTGGGCGCCGAGGTGATGCAGACGCTGCGGCGCCTGGGCTTCGCGAACCCCTTGCGCCAGCGGATGCTGGATGCCCTGCAGCAGCCCGCGCTGCGCGAGGACGCGACCCCGGGCGAGCTGCCCACCATCACGGACCTGGCCACCTTCGACGTGAAGCAGATCCAGGACCGCTACGACATCCCGGTGGAGATGCAGCCCCTGGTGGCGCAGTACATCCAGTTCTTCCGCGGCCCGGGGCGCAAGTGGTTCCGCAGCTGGATGGCGCGCTCCACGCGCTTCCTGCCGGTGATGCAGCCCATCCTCGAGGAGCGCGGGCTGCCCAAGGACACCGTCTATCTCGCGATGATCGAGAGCGGCTTCAGCGCGCACGCCTACTCGTGGGCGCACGCCGCGGGGCCGTGGCAGTTCGTGGAGGCCACGGGCAAGCAGTACGGCCTGCGCCAGGACTTCTGGGTGGACGAGCGGCGTGACCCCATCAAGGCCACGCACGCCGCCGCGCGCTTCCTCAAGGACCTGCACGACGAGCTGGGCCACTGGTACCTCGCGTGGGCCGGCTACAACACCGGCAGCGCGCGCGTGCGCCGGGTGATGACCAAGTACAACACCAGCGACTTCTGGCAGCTGAGCGAGGAGGGCAAGGGGCTCGCGAAGGAGACGCAGCACTACGTGCCCAAGCTGATCGCGTGCGCGCTGATGGCCAAGCACCCCAAGGCCTTCGGCTTCACGGACGCGGAGCTGCAGCAGGAGCCGGTGTTCCAGTACGACGAGGTGAAGCTCCCGGACGCCACCGACCTGGACGTGGTGGCGCGCGCGGCCGGCGTGAGCGTGAAGGAGGTGCAGGACCTCAACCCCGAGCTCAAGCGCTGGTGCACCCCGCCCGCGAGCAGCAGCAAGCCCTACGTGCTGCGCCTGCCGAAGGGCTCGAGCGAGCGCTTCGCGCAGAACTTCGCGAAGGTGGCGCCCCACGAGCGGCTCACCTTCAAGGTGCACAAGGTGAAGCGCGGCGACACGCTGAGCGGCATCGCCAAGCGCTACGGCAGCGCGCCCGAGGCCATCCTCCAGGTGAACCGGCTGCGCGCCGCGCGCGCGCTGAAGGTGAACGCGGAGCTGGTCATCCCGGTGCCCAACGGGAAGCGCGGCGGCGACGCCGGGGGCGACGCGGCGCTCGCGCGCAAGGTGGCCCAGGCGCGCCGCAGCGGGCTCACCGCCGTGCGCCCCGAGGACGAGGTGCCCGCGGGGACCGCGAGCGGCAAGGTGGCGCAGGGCGCCACCCGCACCCAGACGGTGAACGGGCGCACCCGGGTGAGCTACGCCGTGCAGGACGGCGACAGCCTCTGGACCATCGCCCAGCGCTTCGGCGTGAGCGTGGACGAGCTGCGCAGCTGGAACTCGCTCGGGCCGCGCAAGCGCAGCCTCAAGGTGGGCAGCGAGCTCCTGGTGTGGCCGGCCGGCAAGGCGGAGCCGAGCGTGCAGGAGCGCGGCGGCACCGTGGTGGCGCAGAAGGCGCCGGCCGGCAGCGCCGGCGCCCGCGTGCAGCGCCACGCGCTCGCCTCCGGGGAGACGCTGTGGAACGTGGCGCAGCGCTACAACGTGAGCGTCGAGGACCTGAAGCGGTGGAACAAGATCTCCAACCACCGCGCCGTGCGCCCCGGCCAGATGCTGGTGGTCAGCGCGCCCTGAGCTCCCCGTCTCCTACCCCTCTTCGAGCAGCGCCTTGAGCTCGCGGATGCGCCGGGTGACGGCGTCGCGGTCCAGGGAGCGGAAGGCCTCGGGCAGCAGCTCGCGGCTGGTGCACTCCTGCACCGCGGCGAGGTTCTGCAGCTCGATCTCCAGCGGGTAGCTGGGCGGCACGAAGTCCGCGAGCACCGCCCTCAGGTCCGCCTCGCTCACGGCGCTGCGCCCCTCGGCGAGCGCGAGGAACCGGGCGCGCACCAGCACCGCCTCGATGTCCGCGCCGCTGAAGCCCTTGGCGCTCTCGGGCAGCAGGCTCGCGAAGGAGGGCAGCTCCACCGAGACGCCCGTCTTCTTGCTCACCACCCGGAACAGCTCGTCTCGCTCCGCGTCCGTCTGCGGGTAGAAGAGCGCGAGGTGCTCCTCGGCGCGCCCCTGGCGCTTGAGGTCGATGGGCAGCAGGTCGGGCCGGGCCGTCATCAGGAACCAGACGATCTTCCCGCGGTACTGGGTGTTGCCCATGAAGGCCGCGATGGAGCCGAAGATGCGGCTGCTGGTCCCCGAGTCCCCGCTGCTGTCGCGGTTGCCCAGGAAGGTATCCGCCTCGTCGATCATCACCGCCACGGGCCACAGCGCCTTGAGCAGGTTGAAGATCTTCTCGAGGTTCGCCTCCGTCACGCCCTGCCACTGGCTGCGGAAGTTGAGGAACTTCACCACCGGGATGCCGATTTCGCCTGCGAAGCAGCTGACCAGGAAGGTCTTGCCCGTGCCCACGGGGCCCGCGAGCAGGTAGCCCATGGGCAGCACGTCCTGGTGGCCGCCCTTGAGAGCGCGCGCCGCCTGGCGCAGCCGCTCCTTCGCCTTGGCGTGGCCGGCGACGGCATCGAGGGTGTGCGCGGGCTCGATGAACTCGAGCAGGCCGTGGCACTCCGCCTGGATGATCTCCTTCTTGCGCTCCTTGAGCAGCTCCGGGGTGATGCGCGCGCCGTGCTCGAGCGCCTCGGTGAGGATGCGGTCCAGGTGGATGCGCGAGAGGCCCGCCGTCATCCGCGCGAGCCCCTGCAGCGGCACGTCCGAGAGCGACTGCAGGCGCTTGCCCTCGAGCTTGAAGCGCACGTAGTCCAGGCGCTCCTCCTCGTTGGGCAGGGGCAGCTCGATGGTGGCCACGTAGGGGTTGCGCGCGAGGCGCGGGTTCATGTCCGCGAGGTTCTCGGCGAGCAGCACCACCGAGACGTCGCCGGCGAGGAACTGCGGGTCGTGGCTCCACTTCTCCAGCGTGGCGAGCACGAAGCGGTCCTCGGCCGAGAGGTGGCTGAGCTCGCCGCCGGGCACCAGGGTCTCCGCGAAGTCGATGACCAGGGCGAGGCTCTTGCCCTCGCTCAGGCGCATGCGCAGGTAGTTCTCCAGGATCTGGAGCGCGCGGCCCGGGTCTCTCGGCAGGCTCTTCGCGTAGTCCGTCCCGTACATCGCGTCGTAGCCGCTCATGACCCGCGCGAGGTCCTTCTGCGTCTCGGGCGAGGCCGAGCGCACGCCGCTCGAGCGGTCGTAGAAGAGCACGTGGTCGCGCCCGCCGAAGAGCTCCTCGGTGAGGAAGCTGCGCAGGGGCCCGTAGGCGCGCGCGCCCTCCTCGGTGGTCAGCGGCTGCAGGTCGCGCACCGCGCCGTAGAGCAGGAAGGTGCTCACGGTGCGCGTGTAGTACTTGCGCGCGAGCTTCTGCGCCCAGCCAGGCAGTCCGGCCAGCGCGTCGTCGGTGCTGTTCAGCTTGCGCCCTCGGCTCATCGTGTTCGCTCTCCCTCGGTGTACGCGCCGTCGCTGCCGTGTCCTGACCCTACGCGCGGGACGGCGGCGTCATTGCTCTGGATCCTCTGCCCTGCCCGGGGCCAGGACGCTAGCGAATCTGCTCCTGCGCCACTGCCTCGGACTCCAGGCGGGCAGAGATCTGCAGCGGGCGGCCTTCCTCCGGCGCCAGCTCCTGCACGAGCGGCCGGTAGCCCGGCGCGCGCGCCTCGAGCCGGGCGCGGGTGCCCGCCACGAGCGCGCCGACGTACTCGCGCGACTCGCCCGCCTCGCGCACCACGCGCCCGTCCAGCAGCAGCTGCGCGTCTGCGGGCTCGGTGCGCACCACGAGGGGGACCTGGACCTCGCGCGCGCGGGGCAGCGCGTCCACGCGCGTGGGCAGGGTGCCCGGATCTACCCGCACGGGCGTGCGGAAGGGCTCGCGACCGGGCGCCGTCACCTGCACCAGCGCAGGGCCTGCGGCCACGCGCCGCAGGAGCGGCCACTGCATGGGCGCGCCCAGGTCCTCGCCGTTCACGCTCACCCGCGCGAGGCCGCGCAGCTCGGGTGGCACGTCCACGAGGAGGAAGCCCTGCGCGGGCTCGCGGGGGAGCAGCCGGTAGCCGGCGGCGCCCGCAGCCGCGAGGAGCGCGAGCGAGGCGGCGGCGAGGAGGGCGCGGCGGCGGCTCGCGGGCCTGGCGCGGGGACCGGCCGTCAGCGGCGCAGCGGTGGGCGTGGGGTGCACGGGTGCGGGCTCACTTCCCTCACCCCGACCCTCTCCCAGGGGGAGAGGGAGGACACGGGAAGCAGGGACCTCGAGCTGCGTGGGGAGCGTGGAGGGGTCCACCCGGGCCGCGAGGAAGGCCTCGAGGCGCTCCTGCTCCTGCGCCATCTCCTCGGCGAAGGTGGCCTGCATGTACGCTGCGAGCTCGGCGCGCGTGGGGTACGGCGGCTGCGCGGCGAGGAAGCTGCGCAGGTCGCCCGCCACCTCGCCCGCGCTCGCGTAGCGCGCCTCCGGCTCGCGCGCGAGCGCCCGCAGCACGATTCGCTCCAGCGCCGCCGGGATGCGCGGGTTGCGCCGCGAGGGCGGCTCCACCTGCGCCTCGCGCACCTGCTCCAGCACCACGAAGTCCGTCTCGCCGTTGAAGAGCCGCTCACCGGTGAGCAGCTCGTAGAGGCACACGCCCAGCGCGAAGACGTCCGAGCGCGCGTCCACGGGCTGGCCCCGCACCTGCTCGGGGCTCATGTACGAGAACTTCCCCTTGAGCGCCCCCGAGCGTCCGCGAGGCCCCATCCCGGCGGCCCTGGCGATGCCGAAGTCGATGAGCTTCACCTCGCCCGCGTACGAGACCACCGCGTTCTGCGGGGACACGTCCCGGTGCACCACCTGCAGCGACTCGCCGCGCGCGTCGCACTGGCGGTGGGCGAAGTCCAGCCCGTCCGCGAGCTGCGCGAGCGCGTACACCGCGAGCCGCAGCGGCATGGGCGCGCCGTTGCGCCGGTTCCGCTCGAAGAGCGCGCGCAGGTCCTTGCCCGGGATGTACTCCATCGCGATGAAGGAGCCGTCCTCGCACTGCCCCAGCTCGTGCACGCGCGCGATGTGGGGATGCACGAGCTGCCCGCCCAGGCGCGCCTCGTCCTGGAACATCGCGAGGAAGTCCGGGTCCTGCGCGAGGCTGGGCAGGATGCGCTTGATGGCCACCAGGCGCTCGAGGCCGCTCGGGTCCCTCGCCGTCGCGCGCCACACCTCCGCCATCCCGCCCACGCCGATGCGGTCCAGCAGCAGGTAGTTGCCGAAGGGAAGCGGCTGCCGGGGTGCGGAAGGGAGCGTCAGGGGAGCATCCGGGCTCAGAGGTGACTTCGAGCCTAGCGATGCGCTCTGCGGGGGGTCAACCCGGCCCCGCCCCTTCGCGCGCAGGCATTCCGCCGTCACCGGGAGCCTGAAGCGGCGCTGGAACGGGCCCCGGTGGCGGCTCGGGCGCTTCAAGGAACGCGCCGCTCGGAGGGGGCGCGGCGCTCCCCTCCCCCGCCTCGGCCTCCGGCATCACGGTGACGACGCGCGGCCGCCCTCCGGACGAGAGTATTTCGGGCGCGCCGAAGGTGCGCTCGGTGGGCAGCGCCACCAGCGTCACCCAGGCCACCTGCGCGAGCGGCCCCACGCAGTACAGCAGCGTGCCCACCTCGGCGCCGGGGGACTCGGTCACCGGCCCCTCGCAGCCCTCGCGCACCTGCAGCCCGTACGCGCTCGCGGGCGCACCGCGCACGAGGTAGGGCGGGCGCCCCAGCTGCTCGAGCAGCGGCTGCAGCTTCTCGGGGCGGGTGGGCACCCGGCCCCCGGAGGCGAGCTCCTGCGCGCCCGCGGCGAAGTGCTGCAGCGCGAAGGTGGCCGCGCCCGCGCTGGAGACCGGCACCTCGCTCTCCGAGAAGAGCAGGTCCACGAACAGCGCGCTCACCAGCACGATGGGCAGCAGCCGGTAGCCGCGGAACTCCGGGCCGCGGCGGCGCGCGAGCCCGTACAGGGCGAAGCCGAGCGCGAGCGCGGTGGCCGCGAGCACCAGCGCGGGCTGCAGCACCGAGGGCAGCTCCTGGAAGGCCGAGACCTCGGCGCTCCTCGCAGCGAGCGCATTGCGCAGGTCTCCGGCGTAGAGCCAGAGCAGCGCGGCGAGGCAGAGCGCGTTCGCGACCCAGGCCCGTGTGGCGGGACGGCTCATCCGGCGAGCGTCCTCGCCGGATCCGTGGCCGCCGCCGCCCGCGCCGGGAAGTAGGCACCCGCGAGCGCCGCGAGCAGGCCCAGCGCGACCCCTCCGAGCACCACCCACGCGGGGAAGGAAAAGAAGCTCTCGGGCTTGAAGGGAAAGGGCGGCAGGAGGCGGCTGCTCAGCGCGTCCACGCCGAGCGCGAGCGCGAGCGCGCCCAGGGTCCCCGCGAGGCCTCCGAGCAGGCCGATGACGCCGGCCTCCGCGAGCACGATGTTGCGCACGTCCGAGCGGCTCGCGCCCACCGCCTGCATCACGCCGATCTCCCGCGCCCGCGCGCGCACCGAGGCGCTCAGCGCGTGAGTGATGTTCACCGCGGCCAGCAGGCAGATGAGCACCGAGAGCAGCGCGAGCGCGGAGGTCGTGAGCGCCACGGCCGCGCCCGCGTTCTCCGCGAGCCGGCGCTCCTGGTCGTCGATCTCCAGGCCCATCGCCTTCACCTCGTCCACCAGGCGCGGCACCTCGGAGGGATCTCTCGCCACCAGCGTCACGCCGGTGAAGGTGTCCGCGTCCACGCCCGCCTCGCGGTTCACGCGGATGGCCGTGGCGAGCGGGATGGTGACGCCCGCGAGCAGCGCGCGCTCGCTCGCGCCCACCACCTTCGCGCTCGCCGCCGTCACGGGCCCGCCGGAGGTCGCGGCCACGTAGGAGCGGTTGAACTCGATGGGGAAGCTGAAGCCCACCAGCATCTGCGGCGAGAGCTGCGGCAGCTTGCGCGCCGGGGCGAAGGTCTTGTTGTAGATCTCGAGGAGCCGCGTGGAGATGACGGCGGGGATGGGCGCACCTGCGCCCGGGTCCTCGAAGCGCCCCAGCTGCACGTCCTCCTGCACGAAGCCCGCGTCCACGCCCACCGCGAGCACCTCCAGGCCCATGCGCAGGCGCGAGCCGAAGAAGGCGCCCTCGTAGCGGGTCACCGCGGGCACGCGCACGTTCATCTTGCGGTACACCCGCTCTACGCCGGGCAAGCCCGTGAGCCGCTCCACCATGGCCGCGTCCAGCTTGCCGCCGCCGAAGAGCGCGCCGAGCGAGACCTGCGGAGGCACCACGTCCAGCAGCCGCGCGTCCGTGGGGAACACGCGCTCGCGGATGGTGCGCCCCACGCCCAGCCCCAGCGCGAGGAAGAACACCAGCGCGCCCACGCCCACCGAGACGCCGAAGGCGCTGAAGAGCGCCCCGCGCCGCTCGCGGGCGAGCGAGAGGCGCACCAGGCGCCCGAGCGAGCCGAGCCTCATCGCGCTTCCTCCACCAGCCTGCCCTCCTTGAGGCGCAGCACCCGCCGCGCCGCGCTGCTCATGCGCTCCTCGTGCGTCACCGCGAGCAGGGTGAGCCCCTCGCGGTGCAGCTCGTGGAACAGCTCGATGATGCCCGCGCCGGTGGCCGCGTCCAGGTTTCCCGTGGGCTCGTCGCACAGGAGCACCTGGGGCCCGGTGAAGAGCGCGCGGGCGATGGCCACGCGCTGGCGCTCGCCGCCGGAGAGCCGGCTCGGTGGCCGGTCCAGCTTCGCGCCCAGCCCCACGCGGGTGAGCACCGCCGCGGCGCGCGCGCGCGCATCGCCCTCTGCCGAGGCGCCGAAGTGGCTGGGCAGGAGCACGTTCTCCAGCGCGGAGAGGTTGGGCACCAGGTGGAAGGACTGGAAGATGAAGCCCACCTTCGCGTTGCGAAAGCGCGCGAGCGCCGCGTCCGAGAGGCCGGTGACGCGCGTGCCGGCCACCTCCACGCTGCCCTCGTAGTGCACGTCCAGCCCGCCCAGCAGGTGCAAGAGCGTGCTCTTGCCGCTGCCCGAGGGGCCCACGATGGCCACGAAGTCTCCCGACTCCACGTCCAGCGAGAGCCCGTCCAACACGCGCACCTCGGGCCCCTCGCCGTCGCGGTAGCGCTTCACGATGTCGCGCGCGCGGATCACTTCGGGTCCCGAGCTTGGGGCTGCACGAGCTTCAGGCTGAGCTCGGCCTGCAGCGCGCGCTGCTTGCGCGAGAGGCCGAAGGTGACGGCGCGCAGGTCGTCCGTGGCCTCGAGCCAGCGCACGGTGGTGTCCTTGATGGCGAAGCCCCCCAGGCCCCAGGCCTCGCTGGGCAGGTCCTTCACCGCCTGCGCGAAGCGGCGCAGGTCCAGCACCACGCCCAGGCCCGGCTCCTCGAGCGCCTTCGCGAGCTCGGGCGCGACGGCGCCCGCGCCGGGCTTGCCCGCGAGCGTGCCCAGCAGGGACTCGAGGCGCGACTGCGGCGCGGCGAGCACGAGCCGCTCGCCCACCTGCGCGAGGTGCGCGCCCTCTCCCTGCCGGTAGCTCGTGAGGTACACGCGCTGTCCCTTCAGCTCCGCGGGGCGCACCTGCGCGCCGAAGCGCTCGGCCACCGGCGGGAGCTTCTCCAGCGTGGCGGCGGCGCGCTTCGGGTCCTTCACCTCGGTGATGACCGCGAGCTGCACGAAGCGGAAGGGGTTGGTGCGCCGCAGGTCGAGCGCCGGCACGCCCGCGCCCAGCTGCACGGTGGGCGCGAGCGAGACGCCGGCCACCGCGCCGCTCTTGAGGTTCTGCAGCACCTCGCCCCTGAAGTCGAAGCCGCTCTCCTGCACCGCGCGCGTGACCTGCGCGCCCACGATGTACGGCCACACGCCGTCCAGGCCCGCGGGGTCCCCGGCGAAGCGCGCCACGAGGAAGCTGTCCGCGGGCAGGTACCCGAGCAGCTCGGGCCCCTTCTGCACGTCCAGCACCGCGAGCGTGGCCTCGCGGTCCGGCCACGGCGCGTCCGCGCGCACGGTGACGGCGTCCGGCGTGATGAGCCCGGTGAGGGTGAGCCCCTGCACCGTGCCCTGCGGCAAGAGGCCCCCTCCGCCCGGCAGGAAGGCGTAGAGGTCCAGCTCCTTCGGGAGCCGCGAGAGCGAGTCCGAGAGGACGGGCTCCTGCAGCAGGCTCTGCTCGGGCGGCAGCGCCGCGAGCCTGCCCAGCTCCCCCACGATGGCGCCCGCGCCCACCAGCGCGTAGTCCTCCACGAAGAGCAGCCCCAGCACGGGGAGCGCCGCGCCGCGGCGGCGGAAGGTGACGAGCGAGTGGCCGTCCACCTTCACCTCGGCGCGCTCCCCTGCCCCGAGCCGGTTGCGCGCGAGAGACGCGAAGGTGGACTCCAGCGCCTTCGCGTCCTTCACGCCCAGCACGCTGAGCGTGCGCCCGGGGCCCAGCATCGCCACGCCCGCGCCGCGCTCGGGCGCGATGCCCGCGGCCTCGAGCGCCGCGCGGCTGCGCACGTCCACGCCCAGCTGGCGCATGGCCGCGTTCACGTACGACTCCGCGTTGGGGAAACCCTCCAGCTGCGCGGCGAACGAGGTGAGCTTCAGCTGCTGGAAGCGCGCGAGCTTCTCGCCCAGCACGCCCACCTCGGGCACCACGATGACCGCCTGGGCGGCGCGCGGCAGGAAGCGGCGCAGCTCGGCGCGCCCACCGGGCGCCCCCTTGCCACAGCGCGAGCAGCTCACCGCGAGGGCGAGCAGTGTGAGGAGCAGAACCTGGGGAGCGCGGCGAAGCATGGGCGCAGTGCAATTCGCCAGTGCTGGCGGAGTCAATCTATTCGTGGGCCGCCTGTCGCACCGGGAGGGCTTGCCTGCCCGCAAAGCGCCCGGCAGGTTGGCGCGCACAACGCTTCACTCTGGAGGGGGTTGCGAATGCGGATGGCACGTGCGCGCGGGGCGGTGTGGCTGATGGCAGCGCTCGCTGCGGCGGCAGCAGGCTGCGGTGGCGGAGGCGACGACGGCGGAGGCGGCGGGGGCGGAGGCGAGGCGCCCGTGCGGCCCGGCCTCGGCGCCTCCACGGCGGCGCCGCGCGGCAGCGCCCTGGTGCTGCCCGCGGGCGTGAGCGTGCAGAGCCCCTTCCCGGGCGCGCAGGATGCGTTCTGCGACACGGACGACCCGGAGCAGTTCGGCCTGGGCGCGGACGTGTCGGTGTGCCTGCCGGTGGGCCATGCGAAGGACACGGACGACGTGCTGGAGCTGCCGTGCGGCACGGTGCTCGTGTCGCAGACGCAGGCGGTGCAGAACGGGCTGCTGCTGCAGCGCGTGCTCTTGCCGCTCGCGGCCGCCTCGCAGCGCACCTTCCCGCTCTGGGCCTTCTGCGCGAACAAGCTGCGCACCCCGTCCTCGCCCAGCGCGCGCTACGTGCTCGGGCCGGTGACGGACGACCCGGACGTTCTCGAGCTGTGCCGGCTGCTCGAGGACAAGGAGGTGGAGCAGGAGCGCGGCCGCGTGCAGGAGGCGCTGTGGCACATCACCGAGGGCAGCGGGCTCAGCTCCGCGGACCGCACCCTGCTCTCCGAGCTGCCCACGCGCTGAGGGGCGCGCCTAGCTGCCGAAGGAGCCGAACTTCGCCAGCGTCACGGTGAAGCCGAACTCGGGGCGCGGCACGCCCGGCCGCAGCGTGAGCCGGGTGTCCACGCGCCAGCAGTCGCAGGAGGGGCTGTAGGAGACGCCCACCGTCTGGTACTCGAGCCAGAGCTTCCCCGGGCCGCCGGGCGCGTCCTTCGGAGGGCGGCGCAGCAGCGAGAGCCCGTAGTCCAGGCCCAGCCCGAAGCCCAGCCGCAGGCTCGCGCCGGCGCCCGCGCGGGTGCCCAGCAGCAGCGGCCGGCCCTCCTGTGCGCAGGGCTGGGTGCCGCGCACCACCTCGCTGCAGGGGGGCAGCGGCTCGCCCACCAGGGCATCGAGGCCGCGGCGCAGGCGCTCCGAGCTGAGGAAGGTGCGCTCGAAGTTGCCGCGCAGGGTGAGCGGGCGCAGCACCTGCCACTGCGCGTCCGCTCCCACGCGCGCGAGCCGCTCGGAGCTGCGCTGGGCCTCGGGGTCCAGCTCCGCCTCCGCGCCGCCGGAGACGGGGCCGAGGGCGGTGCGCAGGCGGCCCAGCAGGGTGCCGAGGCGGCCGGTGCGCAGGTCCATCCCCTGGGAGAGCTCGAGCCGCGCGAGCTCGCTCACGGCGCCGCGCGCGTCCTTGCGCGCGAGGCTCTGGCGCAGCTCCAGGCGCGCCTGCAGGAAGCCCGCGTCCGGGGTGGCCACGTCCACCGCGTCGTAGCGCCCCGGCGTCCCGCCCTGCACCACCGGCGTCGCGGCGCGCAGGTCCAGCGCGGGGTGCAGCGTGTGGCGCAGCTGCGAAGCGCCTGCGTGGAAGGTGCGGCCGAGCTCGCTGTCCAGCTGCACGCCGCCTAGCGCGTAGCCGCGGTGCGAGCGCGCCCCCGTCACCTCCCCCACGTAGAGGCTCTCGCGCGCGGCCACGTAGGGCGTGACGCGCAGGAAGGAGCCGACGGCCAGGGGGAGGTTCAGCTGCGGGCGCAGGTCCAGCCGGTCGCGCGCCTCGCGCTCGCCCGGGTCGAAGCGGCCGTTGCTCTGGGTGCCGTCCGGGTCCGCGAGCAGGATGGGGGTGACACCCGGGATTCCCACCTTCGCGAGCTCGGCGGGGTCGTTCGGAAGGAAGATGCCGTCCGTGCCGGTGTCCTCCGTGCCGCCCAGCAGCGGGGCCATGCGGCTGTACTCGACGCCGAGGCTGCCGAAGAGCCCCGCGCCCAGGTGCCGCTCGGGCAGCGCGTAGAGCACGGTGGGCAGCCGCTGCAGGGGCCGCGGACCGGGCACGGAGTTGCCGGCCCGGTCGTGGTCACCGCCGGCGAAGCTGAAGCCGTAGCGGATGTCCTGCACGAAGGTGATGCCGAGGCCCACGTAGCGGTCGTCGCTGCGGTGGTAGAGGCTGCCGGTGGAGCGGATGTAGCGCTCGGCGGAGGCGACGATGTCCACCGTGCCGTCGCGCAGCAGGTAGCCGTCGGAGAGCAGCGAGGCATCGAGGCGATCGTGGAAGCCCCCGCCCAGGTCCTGGGCGTGGTCCACGCGCAGGTTCCAGCGCAGGCCGCGCTGCTCGTCCAGGGCGAAGGCCGGGTCCGGGTTGCGCGGGTCGCGCTGCTGGCGCAGGTCGTCCAGGAGCCGCAGCGAGATGCGCCCGCGGGTGCCCGCGCTCGGCGCGTAGTTGAGCTCGGTGCCCAGCCGCGGCCCCTCCAGGCCGAAGCTGCCGTTGGCGCTGGAGCCGAACGCGTAGCCCGGGGTGAGGGTGAGATCCCAGCTGCGCCCCAGCGTGAGGAAGAAGGGCTGGTCCACGGAGAAGCCGCTGAGGCTGGAGGTGGTGATGAGCGGCATCAGCAGGCCGGTGGCGCGGTCGCTCAGGGGCAGCGAGAGGTAGGGCGTCCAGAAGATGGGCACCCCGTGCACGAAGATGGTGGGGCTCTTGAGGTGCGCGCGGCCTCCCGCCTGCAGCCGGGCGGAGGACGCGGAGACGTGCCAGCTCGGGTGGGTGGCGTCGCAGTCGCAGGGGGTGAACTCGAGGTCCTCGACGACGTAGCTGTCGCCCTCGAGCAGCTGGAAGCGCGTGGCGGTGAAGGTGAGCGTGGTGCGGCCCGCGCGCAGCAGCGCCTCGGTGCTCGGGGCCTGGGCGAGCTGCTCCGGGCTCACCCCCTCCTTCTGCATGAAGAGCGCGCCCTCGGCGGCGAGCTCGCGCGTGAGCAGGTTCGCCGTGAGCCGCTCGGCCACCACGGCGAGGGTGCCGCGCACCAGGGTGACGTTGCCCCGGGCCTCCACCTTCCCGGCGGCGCGGTCCCAGCTCAGGGTGTCCGCGCGTATCACCACGCCCTGCCCCTCCAGGGTGGCGCGGCCGCTGGCCTCGGCCTTCTGGGTGAGCCCGTCCAGCGCGAGTGTGTCCGCGCTGAGGTGCACCTCCTGCGGCCCCTCCCCGGGGGCGGGCAGTGGCGCGCTCGCGCCGAGCGCGAGGAGCAGGACGGGCAGGAGGCAGGGCATGGACGCGCGCGGGTATAGCGCTAGCGCACCCGCGTGCCCAGCGGCCCCGTGCTGCCCATCTCGTCGCTGAACTCCATGAAGCGCTCCATCTGGCGCACCGTCTCGTCGCCGGCCTCGGCCTCGGCGGCGAGCGCGTCCAGCTGGCGGTTCACCGAGGCCGGGTCGCGGATGGCGATGGACTGCTCGTGGGTGAGGCGCAGGAGGTCCTCGATGCTCGCGAGCTGGTGGCTCACCACCTCGCGGCTCTCCTCGGCCTGCTGGAAGCGCGCGAGGCGCTTCTGCAGGATGTCCACGCGCCGCCCCTTCACCTCCTGCAGCCGCGGGTTCGTCTCGCCCGTGAGCTCCGCCTGGAGCGCCGAGACCTCGGTCTCCACCTGCTTGCGGTCCGTGGCGTTGAGGTAGGTGCGGTACTGGTTCAGCGTGCCCAGCAGCTTCAAGAAGGACTGCAGCAGCGCATCGAGGCGCGGCTCGCTCGAGGCCGCGAGCACCCGGCCTCCCGGGAGGCGGCGGTAGTTGCCGAGGATCTTCTCCTTCAGCCCCACCAGCGCCTGGTAGTGCTCGCGCTGCGAGGGGGCGAGGTCCTTCTGCAGCCCCTCGAGCGCGAGCCGGTGCGCCTCCTCGTCCTCGGGGTTGTTCGCGCGCACCGCGCGCTGGAAGCGCTTGGAGGCGGAGAGCACGCCCAGGTAGAGGCCCTCCGCGCCGAGGCCGATGAGCGCGGGCAGCGCGTCGTGGGTGACGACGGAGGAGAGGGCCGCCGTGCCGATGGCCATGAGGTTGGCCGGAACGAAGAAGGCCGCCTTGATGTAGTTGGGCTTGCTCACGGGCCGCGTGCCTCCGAGACGTACTTGAGAGCGCCCAGGTCGCGCGTGTCCTCGGCGTCCGGCGCGGCGCCCGTGCGGTTGAGCTTGCCGTAGAGCGCCGCGGCGCTCTGGAAGAGCTCGTCGTAGGTGACGGGGGCCTCGCCCGAGAGCCCGAAGAAGGCGCGGTTGTCCGCGAGCGTGGCGGGCGGCGCGCTCTCGATGGCGGCCACCGGGTCGCCGAGGTACGGGGCGACCTCGCCCAGCAGGCGCGCACCGGCGGCCGGGTCCTTCTTCACGGCGCTGGCCGCATCCAGGAGCCCGCGCAGCACGCGGCGCAGCGCGTCCGGGTAGCGGGCCGCGAACTCGCCGCGCACCACCAGCACGGTGGCCACCAGGTGCGGCGCGTCCACGGTGGTGGCGAGCACGCTGCCCTCGCGGTCTCGCGCCGCGAGCTCCACGTCGCCCCAGAGGCCGGCCGCCGCATCCACCCGCCCCTCGCGCAGCGCGCGCCCCGCGTCCAGCGTGGAGGGCAGGTCCACCCACTTCACGTCCGTGACCCGCAGGCCCGCGCGCGCGAGCAGCCACAGCGCGAAGTACTGGCTGCTGCTGTGCGGGTACACCCCGAGCCGCTTTCCCCGCAGGCCCGTGAGCTCCTTCACCCCCACCGCCGCGAGCGCCTCCTGGCCCTTGCTTCGCCCCAAGAGCAGCACGGTGCGCGGCGCCGCGTCTCGCAGGAGCGCGCCCCACGCGGCGAGGCGGTCCACCGAGATGGCCGCCATGTCCACCCCGCCGCTCTCCCCGCCGATGGCCAGCGCCTTGCGCAGCTCCTCCTCGCGCGCGAAGACGACCGCGCGCGCATCCAGCGCGTAGCCCGTCTTGAGCAGCCCCTCGCCCGGGGCGGGCGCGGCCGCGTTCTCGGCGCTCACGGCCCCGCCGGTGGCGAGCAGCAGCGCGGCGGAGGAGCCGCGCGGGGTGAAGCCGATCAGCGTGGGGCGCAAGGGCACCGAGGCCAGGTCCCCCACGGGCGCGGCGACCCCGGCGGGGAAGTCACCGGGCGACAGGCGCACCGCCTCGCGCGTCTGGGGGAAGAGCCGGGCCTGCAGCCGGTCCAGGTAGCCCAGGCGCGAGGCGAGCGCGTAGCCCACCCCGCAGAGGAGCAGCGCTGCGAAGAGCAGCAGTCCGGTGCCGCGCAGCTTCATGGGAGAGGCCCGGTGCGCCCGAGCCGGGCGCACGCGGGGCTACTTGATCTCCACCTTCTTGCCGATGGTCTTCTCCGGGCCGCTGGCCACGTCCGAGACGGGGGCGGGGCTCTCCAGCCCCATCTCCATCTTGAACTGCTTCACCAGCTCGTTGGCCTGGATGCGCTCGGCGTCCTCCTCGATGGCGAGGGTCTGGTGGTCCACGCTCTCGAGCGCCATCTGCATGCGCGCCTCGTTGATGGCCGTGCGCTCCTCCACCTTGCGCAGCATCTCGCCGTGGGTGGCGTCGATGCCGGCCACCTCGAAGGACTCCATGGCGTCAGCGACCTTGGACTGCCACTTGGCGCGGCGCGCGTCGCGGATGGCGTCCATGGCCTCCTGCGTCTTGCGCTCCTTCTCGCGCATGAAGAGCTTCTTCACGTTGAGCGCCTTCTCGTAGGCAGCGCGCGCGGTGGACAGCTGCATCTCGTTGCGCTCGAGCGCGCCCTTCTCCGTCTGCAGGCGCGTGGCGTACTGGGCGGCGAGGTCGTCGCGGCCCGCCTGGATGGCGGCCTTCACCTTGGCGGTGAGCTGCGTCACCTCGGTCTTGTACTTGGCGTTCTCCTTCTCGAGCAGGGTCACGTTCGCCCGCACCATGGCGATGGACTCGTTCATCTTCGGGACCTGGTCGTTCATGTCCCGGACGTTCTGCTCGAGGATCAGCTCCGGGTCCTCGATGGAGGACACGAAGAAGCCGAAGAAGCTGCGCACTGCCCGCCTGAACCGGTTCCACATGGCCGTCTTTGCCTTCCTTCCGCCGAACGGGTCACCGCTGTGAGACGACCTTACACGAAGGCCGGGACCGCCGAGGGCCCGTGCGCTCCCTGCCAAGGTACGCACTGTCCTCCCCGTGATTGCAGAGGGGGGGGCCCGAGGGCAAGGCAATGCGACGTGGGCCGCGCGCGCGCCCCGGGGCCGGGGCGCGCGCCGCCGTGCGGGACTACGCGTGCGCCTTGTCCTTCGCGCCGCCCCCGCCCTTGCTCACGCTGATGCGCCGGGGCTGGGACTCGGGGCGCTTGGGCAGCCGCAGGCTGAGCACCCCGTCCTTCAGCTCCGCCTGCACGCCGTCCGCGTTCACGCCCTCGGGCAGCGTGAAGGCGCGGCTGAAGGCGCCGTACTGGCGCTCGACGGCGTAGTAGCGCTCGCCCTCCTCGCGCTGCTCGCTCTCCCGCTTCCCGCTCACCGTGATGCGGTCCTCGGTGACGGTGATGTCCAGGTCCTTCTCGTCCACGCCGGGCAGGTCCGCCTTGAAGAGGAAGGCGTCCTTCGTCTCCTTCACCTCGAAGGCCGGCAGGAAGCGCGCGCCCTCCGCGCGCCCGGAGAGCAGGCGGCCGAACTCCTCCAGCGGGTCGAGGCCCATCAGCTCCTGCATCTGCTGGAAGGGATCCCAGCTCTGGCGCCGCTGCGGCAGGGCGCCCGGGGTGTGACGAACACTCAGGTCAGCCATGACGATGTCCTCCTTGAGAGATGTGTCTCGAGAGAGGGACCCGCGGCGTTTCCGCACCGCGGGTCCGCCATCGACGACCGTAAAGCAGCGCTCGAGGTGCGCAAGGCGCGCCGGGGGTGGCAATCCCTCACCCTGACCCTCTCCCAGAGGGAGAGGGGACCCCGGCTAGCCGGCGCGCTCGGCGAGCCGCCGGGCGTGGGTGCGGGCGCGCTCGGCCACGTCGTCCGCGTCCAGCGTGCGCAGCTGCCGGTCCATCAGCACGGGGCGCCCGTCGATGAGCACGTGCACCACGTCGCTCGCGCGCGCGGCGTAGACGAGCGGGCCCAGCACGTCCTGGGGGCGCTCGTCAGGGGCGGGGGTCGCGTGCAGGGCGCGCAGGTCCACCACCGTCACGTCCGCGCGCTTGCCCACCTCGAGCGAGCCCACCTCGTCCTCGAGCCCCAGCGCCCGCGCGCCGCCCAGGGTGGCCATCTCCACCACGCGCTCGGGCGGCATGCCCAGCGGCCCCACGCGCGGCTTGTGCAGCAGCGCCGCGAGCCGCATCTCGGTGAAGAGGTCCAGGTTGTTGTTGCAGGGCGCGCCGTCCGCCCCGAGCGCGAGCCGCACCCCTGCGTCCATCAGCTCGGGCACCTTGGCGATGCCGCTCGCCAACTTGAGATTGGAGCTGGGGCAGTGGCACACCACGGTGCCGCTGTCGCGCAGGAGGCGCTGCTCGCCCGCGGTGAGCCACACGCAGTGCGCGAGCGTCACGTGCGGCCCACTCACCCCGAGCCCGTGCAGGTAGGCCACGTTGTCCTGGCCCGTCTTCTGGCGGACCACGTCGCACTCGGTGGGGTTCTCGCTCGCGTGGGTGTGGATGCGCACCCCGTGCTCGCGCGCGAGCCGCGCCACCTCGCGCAGCAGCTTCTCCGTGCACGAGAGCACGAAGCGCGGGGCGAAGGCGTAGCGAAGGCGCCCGTCCGCCTGGCCGTGCCAGCGCTGCAGCAGCGCGAGGCTCTCCTGCAGGCTCGCCTCGGTGCTCTCGCGCAGGCCCGCCGGCAGCCCCTGCCCCGCGTCCATCATCGCCTTGCCACCCACCAGCCGGAAGCCCGCGTCGCGCGCGGACTCGAAGACGGCGTCGTAGTGGCGCACCGTGCCCATGTCGAGGGCCGCCGTGGCGCCCGAGCGGATGAGCTCGGCGAAGGTGAGGTCTGCGGAGGCGCGCATGGACTCCGCGTCGTGCGCGGCCTCGAAGGGCCAGATGCGCTCGCGAAGCCAGTCCAGCAGCTCGAGCCCGTCCGCGCGGTTGCGGAACAGCGTCTGGCACGCGTGCAGGTGGCCGTGGATGAGGCCGGGCAGCACCACCTGGCCGCTCACGTCCACCACGCGGGTGTTGCCCCGGCGGCGCAGGCGCCTCCCTACGCGCGCGATGCGCCCGTCCTGCACGAGCACGTCGGTGTCCGCGAGCACCTCGCGCTCGCGGTTCATGGTGACGACGGTGCCGTGCGTGAGGAGCAGGTCCACGAGGCTCCGGGGGTCGAGGGCCTAGAAGAAGTCGGCGGTGAAGGCGAAGGGCAGGAGCTGCTCGAGGCTGTAGCGCGCCTCGTCCCCCTTCAGGTTGCGGCTGCGCACCGGGAGCGAGGGCTTGGCGAACTCGGCCACCACCTGGCGGCACAGGCCGCAGGGCGGGCATGGGGTGGGCGTGTCCACCACGATGGCGAGCGCGACGGGCTCGCCGTGCCCCTCGACGACGCCGCGCACGATGGCGGTGCGCTCGGCGCAGAGGGTGCCGCCGTACGAGGCGTTCTCCACGTTGCAGCCGGCCACCACGGCGCCATCCGCGTAGAGCAGCGCCGCGCCCACCGGGAACTTCGAGTAGGGCACGTGCGCGCGGGTGCGCGCCTCGGTGGCCACCTCGAAGAGGCGCTCCCAGGGAATCGTGTCCGCGGCCCCGGTCACGGCGAGCGGGCTCCGGCGGGCGGCAGGCCCTCGAGGTGGCGCGCCACGGCGAGCTCGAGCGCGAGCGGCGGGTTGACGAAGGCCACGTGCGCGGTGCGGCCCTGGGGCCCCTCGCTCAGGCGCACCACCTGCCCGCGCGCCTGCAGCGCCTCCGGGAGGCCCGGCAGGCTGAAGCGCACCTCCACGCTCTCCACGTCCGAGAGCGCGGCGCCCACGCAGGAGAAGCCGCCCACCGAGAGGTCTCCCTCGCGCGGCTCGAAGTCGCCGCCGCGGTCCAGGCTGCGCACGAGGAAGCGCATGGGGACGCGCGGGAAGTCGCGCCGGTCCTCTGCGTCACTGATGCTGCCGCCGCGCTGCGCTCCCTGTCCGGCCATGGTGTCTCCCGTCTCGTGGTGTGGGTGGGTGCGGCTCAAGGCTCGAGGCTCAAGACTGTGCGCCCGGGCCAGCGCCGTGGGCGATGGCCGGCAGGAAGTCCGCGAGCAGGCGCCCGAAGGTGTCCTTCACGCGGTGGGCGACCTCGGCGACCTCGGCGTGGGTCAGCGGCTTGTCGCCGATGCCCGCGGCGAGGTTCGTGATGCAGCTCACGCCGGCCACCGGCACGCCCATGTGGGCGGCCGCGATGACCTCGGGCACGGTGCTCATCCCCACCGCGTCCGCACCGAGGATGCGCAGCATGCGGATCTCCGCGGGCGTCTCGTAGGTGGGCCCGGCGAGCATGCTGTACACGCCGCGCTTGAGGTCCACCCCGGTGCGCTTGGCCGAGGCGAAGAGCAGTGCGAGCAGCTCGGGCGAGAAGGCGCGGCTCATGTCCGGGAAGCGGGGCCCGAGCCGGTCGTCGTTGGGGCCGGTGAGGGGGTTCCAGCCGGAGAGGTTGAGCTGGTCGGTGATCGCCATCAGGTCGCCGGGGGCGTACGCGGTGTTCACCGTGCCCGCGGCGTTGGTCACCACCAGGGCCTGGATGCCGAGCGCGCAGAGCACGCGCGCGGGGAAGGCCACCTGCGCGGGCGCGTAGCCCTCGTAGGCGTGCACGCGCCCCTGCATCGCGACGACCGGAACGCCCGCGAGCCGCCCGAGCACGAGGCGCCCGGCGTGGCCCGGCACCGAGGAGTGCGGGAAGTGCGGCAGCTCCGCGTAGGGCAGCACCACCTTGTCCGCGAAGCCGTCCGCGAAGTCGCCCAGCCCGCTGCCGAGGATGATTCCCACCTTCGGCGCGAGCCCGGGGGCGCGCCCCCGGATGGCCTGCACCGTCTCCTGTACCTGTTCGTAGAGCCCCATGAAGGGGCTCACTCTACCTGCGGGCGGGGCCTGGAGCAGGAGGCTTTTTTGCCCCTGTTCGCTACTCCAGGCGCTCGAGCACCAGGGGGCGCTCGGCCGGAGCCTCGGCGCCGATGCGGTAGGCCGCGAGCAGCCGGGCCTGCACGTCCTCGAGCTTCGACGCGTCGTTGTAGTGCACGCGCACCAGCGGCTCGCCCCTGCGCACCGGCTCACCCACCTTGCGCAGCAGGGTGAAGCCCACGGCGGGGTCGATGGGGCTGTCGGTGCGCTGGCGCCCCGCGCCCAGCGCCACCGCCGCGAGCCCCACCGCCTCGGTGTGGATGGCGGTGACGAAGCCGTCCGCGGGGGCCAGGACCTCCTGCGTGGCGCGCGCCTGTGGCAGGCGCGAGAGGTCGTCGATGCTGCGCGGGTCTCCTCCCTGCGCGCGCACGATCTCCTTGAGCTTCTCCACGGCGCTGCCGTCCGCCACCGCGCGCTGCAGGCGCGTGCGCGCCTCGGCCACGCTCGCGGCCTTCTTCCCCAGCACCAGCATCTCGGCGGTGAGCGCGAGCGTGCACTCGGTGTAGTCCGCGGGAGCGTTGCCGCGCAGCATCTCCACGGCCTCCACCACCTCGAGCGCGTTGCCCACGGTGCGCCCCAGGGGCTGCTCCATGTCGGTGAGCAGCGCGGTCACCTTGCGGCCCATCTCGCGGCCGATGCCGATCATGGTGCGCGCGAGCAGGCGCGCGTCCTCGCGCGTCTTCATGAAGGCGCCCGAGCCCACCTTCACGTCGAGCACCAGCGCGTCGATGCCCTCGGCCATCTTCTTGCTCATGATCGACGAGGCGATGAGCGGGATGCAGTCCACCGTGGCCGT
This sequence comes from Aggregicoccus sp. 17bor-14, assembly GCF_009659535.1. Lineage (NCBI taxonomy): Bacteria > Pseudomonadati > Myxococcota > Myxococcia > Myxococcales > Myxococcaceae > Aggregicoccus > Aggregicoccus sp. 17bor-14. The sequence goes on along the minus strand of NZ_VJZZ01000009.1, from coordinate 83,926 downwards.
CACGTCGCGCAGCGCGTAGAGCTTCTTGTCCGCGGGGGCGATCTCCTTCGTCTGCCCGATGAGGCAGCAGCCCACGTCGCGCACGAGGCGGCGGTAGGCCGAGACCGGCAGGTTCACGTTGAAGCCGGGGATGCTCTCGAGCTTGTCCAGCGTCCCGCCGGTGTGGCCGAGGCCGCGCCCGGAGATCATGGGCACCGGCACCCCGCAGGCGGCCGCGAGCGGGGCGAGGCTGAGCGAGACCTTGTCCCCCACCCCACCCGTGGAGTGCTTGTCCACCTTCACTCCGGGAACGTCCCCGAGGTCCAGCACCTCGCCGGAGTGCAGCATGGCGCGCGTCCAGGCGCCCAGCTCCTCCGCGTCCATGCCCCGGAAGAACACGGCCATGCACAGGGCGGACATCTGGTAGTCGGGCACGCTGCCCGCGGTGTAGGCGGCGATGAAGGCGCGGATGTCGTCTGCGGTGAGCTTCCGGCCGTCCCGCTTCGTCTTGATGATCTCGTAGGCTTGCACGGTGGTGGGCCCATACCAGAGAGCGCACCGGCCTTGAACCCTGCTATGAGGAGCGCCCCATGATCCGCACCCTGCTCCCGGCCCTCACCCTGGCGGCGCTGCTCTGCGCCTGCGCGAAGAAGAAGGACGACTCCTCCCCTGCCGCCCCGCCGTCTGCGCCTTCGGCAGAGGCCCAGGCCGCCAAGGCAGGCGCCACGCAGAAGGTGGGCCTGGTGACGGACATCGCCGGGCGCGGCGACCAGTCCTTCAACGACTCGGCCCTGCGCGGCCTGGAGCTGTGGGCCGCGGGCAAGCGCTACGTGGGCGGCCGCTACCTGGATGCGACGCCGGAGACCCGCGCGGCGAGCCTCTCGCCGGGCCTGCCCGAGGTGAAGCTGCTGCCGGTGACTCCGCTGGTGCTGCAGAGCAAGGCGCCCGAGGACTACGAGCCCAACCTGCAGCTGCTGGTGGACCAGGGCGCGGCGCTGACCATCGGCGTGGGCTACCTGCTGGAGCCGGCGATGGAGGCGGTGGCGCGCCGCAACCCGGACGCGCGCTTCGTGCTCATCGACAGCCCGCTGCTGGACGCGCGGGGCAAGCCCTTCACCCTGCCCAACGTGCACACGGTGGTGTTCCGCGAGGAGGAGGGCAGCTTCCTGGTGGGCGCGCTCGCGGGGCTCGCCACCCGCACGGGCACGGTGGGCTTCGTGGGCGGCATGCAGGTGCCGCTCATCCGCAAGTTCGAGGCGGGCTTTCGCGCCGGCGTGATGACCACCAACCCCAAGGCCGCCGAGCGCCTGCTGGTGAGCTACACCGGCAGCTTCGACAACGTGAGCGCGGGCAAGCAGGTGGGCCAGGACCTGCTGGCCAAGGGCGCGGACGTGGTGTTCCACGCGGCCGGTGGCGACGGGCTGGGCGTCATCCAGGCGGTGAAGGAGGCGCGCGCCGCGGGCAAGAGCGTGTTCGTGATCGGCGTGGACAGCGACCAGAGCCACGTGGCGCCGGACGCGGTGCTCACCTCGATGGTGAAGCGCGTGGACCTCGCCGTGTACTCGGCGACGAAGGAGCTCACCGAGGGCCGCTTCCAGGCGGGTGACCAGGTGATGGGCCTGAAGGAGGGCGGCGTGGGCTACGTGCCGGTGACGCTGGACTTCCCGGGCAAGGCCGAGGCGCTCGCGCGCGTGGAGGCCCTGGCGAAGAAGATCGCGGCCGGGGAGATCCAGGTGCCCGCGAACCTCCAGACGCTCGCTGCGTTCAAGGCCCAGCCCTGATCTCGCTCCACCACATCCACAAGGTGTGCGGCGCCAACGTGAAGGCGCTCGACGACGTGTCGCTCGAGGTGCGCGCGGGCGAGGTGCTCGCGATCGTGGGCGAGAACGGCGCGGGCAAGACCACGTTGATGAACGTGCTGTACGGGCTGTACCACCCGGACGCGGGCGAGGTGCGCTTCGGCGGGGAGCCGGTGCGGCTCAAGAGCCCGCGCGACGCCATCTCGCGCGGGGTGGGCATGGTGCACCAGCACTTCATGCTCCTGCCCTCGCTCAGCGTGGCGGAGAACGTGGTGCTGGGGAAGGAGCCGCGCCGCCGCGGGCTCCTGGACCTGGAGGCCGCGTACGCGCAGGTGGCCGAGGTGTGCGAGCGCTACGGCTTCCGGCTGGACCCGCGCGCCCCCGTCGAGTCGCTGAGCGTGGGCAGCCAGCAGAAGGTGGAGATCGTGAAGGCGCTGTACCGCGGCGCCCAGGTGCTGGTGCTGGACGAGCCCACCGCGGTGCTCACCCCGCAGGAGGCCGAGGAGCTGCTGGGCGTGGTGCGGGGGCTCGCCGCGCAGGGGCGCACGGTGCTCTTCATCAGCCACAAGCTCTCCGAGGTCCTGCGGGTGGCGGACCGCATCGCGGTGATGCGCCGCGGCCGCCTCGTCGCCGAGCTGCGCGCGAGCGAGGCCAGTGCCGAGCGTCTCGCGGACCTGATGGTGGGCAACGGGCGCGCGAAGGCGGGCGCGGCCGAGACCCTGCTCGCGGAGCTCTCTCCGACCGCGACCTCTCCGGCCGAGCCCTCGCCGGCCGGGCCTTCCGCGCCTGGTGTCACCGTGCTCGAGGCCCAGGGGCTCGAGGCGCGCGACGACGAGGGCAGGCCCGCGCTGCGCGGCGTGAGCCTTCGCGTGCGCGCGGGGGAGATCGTGGGCGTGGCCGGCGTGGACGGCAACGGGCAGCGCGAGCTGGCCGAGGTGCTCACCGGCCTGCGCCCCCTCTCGGGCGGGGCGGGCACGCTGCTCGGCGGGCCGCTCGCGGGGCTCACGCCCGCGCTCGCGCGCTCGCGCGGGGTGGGCCACATCCCGGAGGACCGGCTCGCGCGCGCCGTGGTGAAGAGCATGAGCGTGGAGGAGAACGTGGCGCTGGGGCGGCAGACCCAGGCGCCCTTCGCGCGCGGGCCTTTCGTCGACTTCGCGAGCCGGCGCAGCCACGCGGAGCAGCTGCTCGTGGCCTACGACGTGCGGCCGCGCGCTCCCGGGGCGCAGCTCGGCTCGCTCTCGGGCGGCAACCAGCAGAAGGTGGTGGTGGCGCGCGAGCTGGACGCGGGGCCCGGGCTGCTGGTGGTGATGCAGCCCACGCGCGGGCTGGACATCGGCGCGGTGGCGCAGGTGCGCGCGCGGCTGCGCGAGGCGCGCGCGCGCGGCGCCGGCATCCTGCTGCTCTCCTTGGACCTGGACGAGGTGCTCGCCTTGAGCGACCGGGTGTACGTGCTGTACGCGGGCAAGGTGAACGGCGAGTTCGCGCGCGAGGCCTTCGACGTGCAGGAGCTGGGGCGCCGCATGCTGGGAGCGCAGCATGGGTGAGCGGCTTCGCGCGGTGCTGCCGTCGCTGCTGTCCATCGCGCTCGCGCTGGCGCTGGGCTTCCTCGCCATCGCCCTCACGCGCGACCTGGACACGGCGCTGCAGGCCTACGGGCAGATGCTCGCCGGGGGCATCGGGGACTGGGGCGCGTACCTGGAGGGCGGGCCCCTCACGCTGCTCACCCGCCCCTGGGGCGAGGCGGGCACGAAGGCGGCGCTGCTCACCTTCACCGGGCTCTCGGTGGCGGTGGCCTTCCGGGTGGGGCTCTTCAACATCGGGGCGCAGGGGCAGATGGTGGTGGGCGCGCTGGTGGCGGCCGTGGTGGGCGCGCAGCTCTCCCTCCCCGCCTTCCTGCACCTGCCGCTCGCGCTGCTCGCCGCGGGCGTCGCGGGTGGGCTGTGGGCGCTCTTGCCCGCGCTGCTCAAGCTGCGGCGCGGGGTGCACGAGGTGATCAGCACCATCATGCTCAACTGGGTGGCGGTGAGCCTCGTGGACAACTGGCTCGTGGTGGGCCCGCTGCGCGCGAGCGCGAGCGGAGAGCTTTCGCGCTCGGGCACGGACGAGGTGCTCGCCACCGCGGAGCTGCCGCGGCTGCTCGGAAGCCTCTCGCGCCTGAACCTCGGCCTGCCGCTCGCGCTGCTCGCCGCGGCGCTGGTGTGGCTGTGGCTCTTGCGCACGCGCGTGGGCTACGAGGTGCGCGCCGTGGGCCAGGGCGCGGAGGCCGCGCGCACGGCCGGCATCCCGGTGGCGCGCCGCGTGACGGAGACCATGGCGCTGGCGGGCGCGCTCGCGGGCCTCGCGGGCGCGGTGCTGGTGCTGGGCACGGAGCTCAAGTACCCCTCGAGCCTCGGTGCGCCCTACGGCTTCGACGGCATCGCCATCGCGCTGCTGGGCGGCAGCCACCCGGGAGGCACCGCGGCCGCGGCGCTCTTCTTCGGCGTGCTGCGCGCGGGCGGCACGCGCATGCAGCTGCTGGGCGTGCACAAGAGCTTCCCGGAGCTCATCCAGGGCCTCGCCCTGCTGCTGGTGGCGGGCCGGCTCGCCTGGCTCACGCTGGTGCGCCGGCGCAGCGCCGTGACGGGCTCGGCGGTGGTGGCGAGCACGGAGGTGCCCCGTGCTTGAGGTGCTCGAGGCGCTGCTGCACTCCACCCTGGAGGCGGCCCCCGCGCTGGTGTTCGCCGCGCTGGGCGCCACGCTCTCGGAGCGCGCGGGCGTGGTGAGCGTGGGCGTGGAGGGGATGATGCGCGCGGGCGCCTTCTGCGCGGCCGTGGCGGCGCTGTACATGCCCACCGGGCTCGCGGTGCTGGTGGGCATGGGCGCGGGCGCCGTGATGGCCGCGGTGCACGGCTACCTCAGCCTGCGCTGGCGCGCGGACCAGGTGGTGAGCGGCATGGCGCTCAACCTGGTGGCGCTCGCCGGGGGCACCTTCGTGCTCGAGTCGCTGTACTCGCCCAGCGGCACGCCCTCCATCACCCAACTGCGCACCTGGAGCCTGCCGGGGCTGGACGCGGTGCCGCTGCTGCGCGCGCTCTCTGGGCACTCGCTGCTCACCTACCTTGCCCTGCTCCTGCCCTTCGCGCTGCAGGCGCTCCTGCAGCGCACGGCGCTGGGGCTGCGGCTGCGCGCGGTGGGCGAGCGGCCGCACGCGGTGGCCACGCTGGGCCTGAGCGTGCTGGGCCTGCGCTGGGGCGCGGTGCTGGGCGGCGGGCTGCTCGCGGGCCTGGGCGGCGCGGCGCTGAGCTGCGCGGTGCTGGACCGCTTCGAGCAGCACATGCCGGCGGGCCTGGGCTTCATGGCGCTCGCGGCGATGGTGTTCGGGCGCTGGAGCTTCCGCGGCGCGGCCGGCGCGGCGCTCTTCTTCGCGGCGGGCAACGCGCTGCGCATCGGGCTCGCCTCGAGCGCGCCGGGGCTCCTGCAGGTGGTGCCCCAGGGCTTCCTGCTCGCCCTGCCCTACGTGCTCACCCTGGTGCTGCTCGCGCTGCGCGGCGGCAAGGCGCACGCGCCCGCGGCGCTCGGCGTGCCCTACGAGCAGGAGTCGCGCTAGCCGGGCGAGGGGTGCCAGAGGCGACGCACGACCCGAACCGCGTCACCTTCCAGGACGACCTCTCGTGCCGCCCGCGCGCCCGGTTCCCCCGGGCGCGCGAAAGATGCGACTACAGCTTCACCGCGATCCCGACCAGCGACTCGAGCGAGAAGAAGCTGTCGCTGCGGTTGCCGTAGTTCGGCGAGAAGGTGGGGCCCATGCGGACCTTGAAGTTCACGCTGAGGTTGCGGTCGATGAAGTACTCGAGCCCGCCGCCGAAGAGCACGGGGACCCAGAGGCCGCCGTTGTCCCCGAAGGTGACCCACAGCGGCAGGTCGATGCCGCCGCTGAGCATCAGCGCGTTGCCCACGGGCACGCCCAGCTGCAGCCCCACGGGCAGGTCCAGGCCCACGTCGCTCCTGAAGTCCGAGAAGATGAAGAAGGGCCCGGGCTCGAAGGTCATGCCCAGGTTGAAGCGCCCGGTGTCCAGCAGGTTGAGCTTCATCAGCGCCGAGAGCGAGATGCCCGGCTGCGTGAACTCGACCATCTTCTGCACGCCCCAGTTGAAGGCGAAGCGGCCGCCGATGTCGAAGCGGTCCGTGCCGCCGTGCAGCAGCGAGGCGCTGATGCCCGGCCAGCCCACCTGGGCGCTGAAGACGTTGTTGCCCTGGCCCACGGTCTCGCCGGACAGCACGCTCCAGCCCTGGCCGCGGCTGCTGTAGCCCGCGGACGCGGTCGTGCGCTGGGCCTGGGCCTCACCGGCCCCCGCCACCGCGAGCGCCACCAGCGCCGCTCCCACCACGTTCAGTAGACGCATATGAACTCTCTTTTCCTTTCGACTCTTGGAGTCTGACGGGCGCCTTCATGCCCTGCCCCGCCCCGCGATTCCACCGATCTCAGACAGGCTGAAAAACTCCAGCAATTGGAGAACGGGCAGGCAGCCCTCAGGTCGGGGGCTGGCCGCGCTCGTGGGCGAGGGCGACGAAGGCCTGCATCAGCGCCTCGAGCCGGGCCTCCCCGCGCGCGCGGGCCGCGGCGATGGGCTCGCCCGCGGCGGGGGTCTCCTTCAGCTCGAAGTAGTACTTGATCTTGGGCTCGGTGCCGCTGGGACGCAGGGTGACGCGGCCTCCGCCGGACAGCTCGTAGGCGAGCACGTTGGAGCGCGGCAGCCCGCCCTCGCCGCGCCCGTAGTCGCGGGTGCGCTGCACCTCGTGCGCACCGATGCGCGCGGGGGCCTGCGCGCGGAAGGCCTCCATGATCTGCGCGATGCGCTGGGCGCCCTCGGCGCCGGGCAGGGTGAAGTTCCTCTGCGCGGCGAGGAAGAGGCCGTGGCGGCGCTGGATCTCCTCCAGGTAGCCCAGCACGCTGCTGCCGCGCGCCTCGCACCAGGACGCCAGGTCCGCGAACACCAGCGCCGCGCCGATGCCGTCCTTGTCGCGCGCCACGGTGCCCACGGTGTAGCCGAGCGCCTCCTCGTAGCCGAAGACGAACTGCAGCCCCTCGCGCTGCTCGCGCTCGAGCGCGCGGTTGGCGATCCACTTGAAGCCCGTGAGCACCTCGTCGTACGCGGCGCCCAGGTCGCGCGCGAGCTCGCCCAGCTGGGTGCTGGAGACGATGGTGGTCACCACGTAGGGGCGCGCGCGCTTCGTGCCCTGGGTGAGCAGGTAGTGGCCCAGGAGCACCCCCACCTCGTTGCCGCTGAGCTGGCGCAGCGCCCCTTGCGCGTCTCGCGCCATCACCGCGAGCCGGTCCGCGTCCGGGTCGTTGGCGAGCACCAGGTCCGCGCGCACGCGCTCGGCGAGCGCGGTGCTGCGGTCCATCGCGCCCGGCTCCTCCGGGTTGGGGAAGCGCACGGTGGGAAAGGCGCCGTCCGGCTGCTGCTGCTCGGCCACCACCTGCACCCGCTCGAAGCCTGCGCGCGCGAGCGCCTTCTCCACCCACACGCCGCCCACGCCGTGCATCGCGGTGTAGACGATGGAGAGCGTGGGCGAGCCCCGGCCGTGCACGCGCAAGGAAGCGATGGCCTCGAGGTAGCGCTCGCCCAGCGCCTCGCCCAGGTCCTCCCAGAGCCCGCGCGCGCGCGCCTCTTCCGGGGTGAGCAGGCGGAGCGCGTTGGCGGGCTCCACCTGCGCGATGGCCGCCGCGATGCCCTTGTCGTGCGGGGGGATGATCTGCGCCCCGTTGCCCCAGTAGACCTTGTAGCCGTTGTACTCGGGCGGGTTGTGGCTCGCGGTCACCATCACCGCCGCGGCCGCCTTCAGCTCGAGCGCGGCGAAGGCCACGAGCGGCGTGGGCACCAGCGCGGTGAACACGCGCGCAGGGATGCCCTCGGAGGCGAGCACGCGCGCCGTGTCCTCGGCGAACTCGGCGCTCATGCGCCGGCCGTCGCGCCCCACCACCACGCCGCGCGCCGCCACGTCCGGCACCTGCGCCTTGAGGTAGCGCGCGAGCCCCGCCGTGGTGCGCCGCACCACGGCGCGGTTCATCCGGTTGGGCCCCGCGCCCACCAGCCCGCGCAGCCCCGCGGTGCCGAACTCCAGCGCCCCCGCGAAGCGGTCCGCGAGCGACGCGAGGTCCTCGCCCGAGCGGCGCGCGAGCAGCGCGTCCAGCTCGGCCACGGTGTGCGGGTCCGGGTCCTCGCTGCGCCAGAGGGTGGCCTGCTGCAGCAGCTGCTCGGTGGTCATCCGGTGGGTCCTCTCGTCGGGGGAGAGACGGCTCAGGTGTAGTCGGTGAGCTTCTTGCGGGTGGGCCCGCCCTTGGGTGCGTCGCGCTTGCCCTGGCAGGTGACGCAGTACTCCGCGTAGGGCATGGCCTCGAGCCGCTTGAGCGGCAGCGCGTCGCCGCACTCCTCGCACTCGCCGTAGCTGTCCGGTTCCTCGCGCAGCTTGCCCAGCGCCTTCACCACGCGCTTGAGCACGCCGTCGGTGTTGCGGTTCCGGCTCGAGGCGATGGCCTGCATCATCTCGTTGAGCGGCTGCTCGTCCTCGTCGCCGCCCACCTTCGCGTCGTCGGTGCGGTTGGGCTCGATGCGCAGCGGCGCCTTGCCGGTGAGCTCCGCGTGCAGGGAGAGCAGGCGCTGCAGGAAGGCTTCGCGCTGTTTCGCGTTCACGGTGCGGGTCCTCCCGGGTTCCGGGTTCCGGGCTGCGGGGCTAGTACTTCGCGCTGGACGTCTGCCCACCCACGATGGCCACGGACGCGCTGGTGCCCAGGCGGTTCGCCCCCGCGCGCAGCATGCGCAGCGCATCCTCGGCGGAGCGGATGCCGCCGGAGGCCTTCACGCCCATCGTGGGGCCCACCACCTCGCGCATCAGCGCCACGTCCTCCACGGTGGCGCCGCTGGTGGAGAAGCCCGTGGAGGTCTTCACGAAGGCGGCACCCGCGGCGCGCGAGAGCACGCACGCGGCGATCTTCTCCTCGCGCGTGAGCAGGCTCGTCTCCAGGATGACCTTCACCGGGTAGGGGCGGCTCGCCTCCACCACCTGGGCGATGTCCTCGCCCACGCGCGCGTAGTCCTTGCCCTTGAGCGCGCCCACGTTGAGCACCATGTCGATCTCGCGCGCCCCTGCGCGCACCGCCTCGCGCGCCTCGAAGGCCTTCGCGCTGCTGAGCGTGGCGCCGAGCGGGAAGCCCACCACGGCGATGGGCAGCGTGCGGCTGCCCTCGAGCACGCGCGCCGCCGCGGCCACGTGGCCCGCGTTCACGCACACCGTGGCGAAGCCGTGGGTGCGCGCCTCCTCGGCGAGCCGGATGACGTCCGCCTCGCTCGCCTCGGGCTTGAGCAGGGTGTGGTCGAGGAAGGGCGCGAGGTCCTGCGGGCGCAGCGACTCGACTCCAGGCGCCGTCAGAGGTGCTGCAGCGGAAGCAGGGCGCGCGGCCGGCTGCTCGGCGGGCGTGCTGCGGCGCAGCTGCTCCGCCAGGCGGGTGACGACCTCGAGGATCTCTGGGGCGTGGGACATGGCCCCCGCGTGTACCGCAGCTGACCCGCCGCGAAAAGCGCCCACCGCAGCGCGGGCCCGGCGGACTTAGATTCGGGGGGTGACCCTGGCCCCCTCCCGGCTCCTGTCCCTGCTGTGCGCCCTGCTGCTCGCGGGCAGCGCCGCCGCGTCGGGCCCGCTCGCCGCAGCGGCTCCCGCGACCCCGCCGCCTCCTCCCCTCACCGTGCACTTCTTCGACGTGGGGCAGGGAGACGCGGCGCTCATCGTCTCGCCCTCGGGCAAGACGGTGCTCATCGACGGAGGCCCCCCCGAGGCGGGCCCGGCCCTCGCCCGGCGCCTGAAGGAGCTGGTGAAGGGGCCGCTGGACCTGGTCATCCTCACGCACCCGCACCTGGACCACCTCGGCGGGCTGCCGGACGCGCTCGAGGCGGTGGGGGCGCGCCGCTACATGGACCCGGGCTTCGATCACCCGAGCCGCGCCTACCGCGACCTGCTCACGCTCGTGGGCGCGCGCGTGGGCCAGGTGCTCACGCCCACGCCGGATCCGCTCCACCCCGAGGTCCCGGTGCAGGTGGGGCTGGGCGCCGGCGTGAGCCTGAGCATCCTCTGGCCGCGGGTCCCCGTGGAGCCCTTCCTCGCGCACACCCGCTCGGACGCGAACTCGAACTCCATCGTGGTGCGGCTCACCTACGGGCGCACCGCGATGCTGCTGGTGGGAGACGCCGAGAAGGACACCGAGGAGCGGCTGCTCGCCGAGCACCGCGACCTCTCCGCGGCGCTGCTCAAGGTGGCGCACCACGGCGGGGGCTACTCCTCCACCGTGCCCTTCCTCGAGGCGGTGCGGCCGCGCTTCGCCGTCATCTCGTGCGGCGCCGGCAACGACTACGGCCACCCCTCCCCCGAGACGCTCGCGCGCCTGCGCGCCGTGGGCGCCGAGGTGCTGCGCACGGACCTGCAGGGCGAGGTGACGGCCCAGAGCGACGGCACGCAGCTCACGGTGAGCGCCGCGCGCCCGCCCTCCGCCGCGCCCGCGCCTCCAGCCCGAGCAGCCTCCGCCCCGGCGCCTGCCACCGCGGCGCCCGCCACCACGGTGCCCTCCGCGAAGGCGCCCTACGTGGGGCTCAAGGGCAGTCCCGTCTTCCACCGCGCGGACTGTCCCAGCCTCGCCCACGCCTCCACGAAGGGGCGCACCTACTACCCCACGCGCGAGGCGGCCGCTCGCGAGCGCCGCCCCGCCAAGGACTGCCACCCGTGACCCGACGCAAGAAGACCGCCCCCCCGAAGCACGCTGCGGCCCCGGCGCCCGAGCGCCACGCGAGCATCGACCGGCTCGAGGGCGACGTCGCCGTGCTGCTCGTCCACGGCGAGGAGGGCGGCCCGGACGAGGAGCGCCACGTGCCGCGCGCCCAGCTGCCCGAGGGCGCCCGAGAGGGAGACGTCGTGGACCTCGAGACGCTGCGGGTGGACGCGGAGGCCACCGAGGCGCTGCGCGAGGAGGTGCGCGAGGCGCGCGCGCGGGCCCAGAAGGGCAAGCCCCCGCCGCCCTCCGGGAGCTTCGACCTCTGAGCTGAGGAGAAGCGGACAGTCGGCTCGTCCGAAAGTCCCCGAGGGCGGGACCTACATTTCCTCCTAAGGTTCTCCCCCAGCATCACCTCTGGAGGGGGGGACCCCACACATGCCGTACGACCTGCAGGAAACCTTCGGCTCCCGCCTGCGCCAGGCAGTCGAGCGCCGGTTGCGCCGCGTCCCCTACGTCGAGAACCTCTACCAGCTCGATCACCAGCTCGCGCGCGGAGCCCACGTGCACCGGCTGCCCGCGCTGAGCCCGACGATGCAGGGCATCTACGAGGAGCTGCGCGAGCGCGGCCTCGCCCAGCGCCCGCTCGCGCAGCTGGGGCTGCCGCTCGACGCGACGCTGAGCGCCGCGGACGGCTACGTGGAGAGGCTGCGCGCGCGCACCCTCGCGCCCGGCACGGCGTACGCGCTGATCGACGACGACGAGCTGGTGCAGACGGCCGAGCCCTTCGCCTTCGGGCTGCAGCAGCCGCTGCTGGATCTCGCGGAGCGCTACCTCGGGCTGCCGGTGGACTACCTGGGCGTGAACATCAAGCGCGAGGTGGCCAACGGCCTGAGCGTGGGGACGCGCAAGTGGCACGCGGACCCCGAGGACGACCGGATGCTCAAGATCATCGTCTACCTGAGTGACGTGGACGACCGCTCGGGCCCCTTCGAGGCGGTGGACGCGCCGCGCAGCGACCACGTGCGGCGCACGCTGCGCTACACCTGGAGCAGCGACCACAAGCTCGAGCGGCTGCCCGAGGTGGTGCCGGAGGCCGAGTGGACCCGCTGCACGGGCCCGCGCCTCACGGCGGTGTTCGCGGACACCGCGCGCTGCTTCCACCGCGCCTCGCCGCCCACCGGGCGCGACCGCTACTCGATGACCTTCTCCTTCCTCAGCCGCAAGGCGTACTTCTGCTTTGCCTCGGGGCGGGTGCTGCAGCGCTCCTTCGTCTCGCGCTGGGCCCAGCGGCTCGACGCGCGCCAGCTCTCCACGCTCACCCCGCCGTAGGGGGCGCCGCAGGGCCCCATGGGGGCGCCCTCCGCCTCCTTGCCCACCCGGAGGCCAGACCGGGGCTCCGGGTGGGTTGACTCCGCCGGACGCGCCAATTAGAGAGCCGCGCGCTTCTCTCATTCTTGCCCAGCGAAGGTGGCCCGATGCCGGCGAAGGACCTTGGCAACAAGTTCGTGTGCTTCAAGTGCAGCACGAAGTTCTACGACATGAAGAAGCCGGACCCGATCTGCCCCAAGTGCGGCGCGGACCAGCGCGAGAGCCCGGCGCTCAAGCCGGCGTCCGAGGGTCGGCGCGGCCGGCTCGCGGCGGTGCCCAAGGTGATCGAGCCCATCGAGCCCGCCGAGGAGCCCGAGGCCGCCGCCGAGGAGGAGGAGGACCTGGACTCCTTCGACGACGAGGAGACCGAGACCGCCGCTGCGGACGACGAGGACATCTAGTCCTCCCTAGCGCGGCTGCGCGGAGAGCGCGGCGGCGGGCCAGCGCTGTGCGAGCTGCACCGTCTGGCCCGCCTTGACCTCCACGCGCTCGGTGCGCTCGGGCAGCAGCGGGTGCCAGAGCACGAGCGTGTGGGTGCCCGCGGGCAGCTGCAGCCGGAAGTGCCCGGCCGCGTCCGTGGACGTGAAGTAGCCGTGGTCGAAGGTGCGCACCGTGGCGCGCATCCACGGGTGCACGTCGCAGCGCAGCGCGAGCACGCCCGGGGTGGGCGGCAGCGGGCGCTGCAGCTTCATCCCCTCCAGCGGCATCGCCACGTTGAAGAGCGGCGCCTCGCTCGGCCCCGCGCGCACCGTGTGCACGAGCGGGTCGGAGTTGCGCACCTCGAGCGGCGTGCCCGCGCGCGCGGCGAGCACCGCGGGCACGTAGCTGCAGCCGCGCTGGTCCAGCACGGACGGCGCGTGCGCGGGCGCCTCGGGCAGCCGCGCGCCGTCCTGCACCGAGACGACCGCGCCCACCAGCGCGCCCCCCTCCCCCAGCTCCAGCGAGCGGTCCGGCACGCTGGGGCCGCACACCTGCAGCGCCGCGCCCGAGGTGGCGAGCGGCGGGCGCGCGGGCACCGGCCCCTCCACCTGGAGCGTCCCCTCGACGGTCCCGAGCGCGGTGCCCGGCGCGGTGGGCGCCGCCGGCGCGGCAGCGGGTGCGGCGGCATCGGCAGGCGCGGCGGGCTCCTTCGCGCGGCAGGCGGCGGCGGCGAGGGTGGCGAGCGCGAGGGGAGCGAGCAGGCGTGAGCGCGGGAGCATGGCGCAGCCCGGTGTAGCGGCCGCTGCGCGCCCTGGCAATCGGGCCCAGAAGCGCGAGCGGGGGGCGGGACTTACACGGGTGCATTTGGGCGTTGGACCGCGCACACCCTTGTTGGTATGAGGGCCCCCTGGTCGGAGCCCCCTCTCTGGCGGGGTCTCGGGAGGCAGCAACTTGCGGGAGAAACTGAAGGCGCTGGCGGAGCTGCAGAAGGTGGACCTCGAGGTCGCCGCGCTCCGGAAGGCTGCGGACATCCACCCCAAGCAGATCGCCGATCTGGAGCGGGAGCTGGGCGCCGCACGAAGCGCCATCGAGGCAGAGCGCAACCGGGTGCTCGACATCGAGCGCCAGAAGGCCGCCCTCGAGCAGAACATCACCGACGAGAAGGACAAGGTGAAGAAGTGGGAGGCGCGGCTCGCCGAGCAGCGCTCCACCCGCGAGTACAGCGCCCTCGCCCGTGAGATCGACATCGCCAAGAAGGCGAACCTCACCATGGCCGAGCAGCTCGTGGAGCTGACCAAGACGCTCGCCGCCGCGCGCGAGGCCATCAAGGGCAAGGAGCTCGAGTTCGCCCAGAAGCAGGGCTCGCTCGCCGGCCGCATGGGCGAGATCCGCCAGAAGCTGGGCAGCGCCGAGGGCCAGGTGAAGGAGCTCGAGGGCCGCCGCGCCGGCGTCGCCGCCAACGTGGACCCCAACCTGCTGCGCCGCTACGACTCGGTGAAGAAGAAGAAGCTGCCGGCGCTGGTGGGCGTGGTCGCGGGCACCTGCATGGGCTGCAACATGAACGTGCCCCCGCAGCTCTACAACCAGCTGCGCACCGGCCTGGGCACCGACGTGTGCCCCTCCTGCCACCGCATCATCTACGCCGTCGAGGCGCTCGAGGCGCCCGCCGCCAGCTAGGCGCGCGGGAGCGCTCTCGAGAGCCCTCCTCCTCCCATGCCGCTTCCCTCCGAGGCCGAGCTCCTGCGCCACATCGCGCGCGAGGAGCCCCTCACCCAGACCGTCCGGGCCTTCCGCGGCCTCACCCGCGAGCGCCTCGGGCAGCTGCTCGAGCAGCTCGCGGACACGCTCGCCCAGCAGCCCGGTGGGCCAGAGGCCGAGCTCCCGCACGCCTCCCCGCCCGCGCCTGCTGCACCTCCTCCGCCACCACCTGCAGCCGCCACAGACGGGGCGGCCCTCGGGCGCGTGCGCGTCTACTCGGACGGCGCCGCGCGCGGAAACCCCGGCCCCAGCGGCGCGGGCGCGGTGGTGACGGACGCCGGGGGCGGCACGGTGCTCGCCCGCGTGGGCAAGTACCTCGGCCGCCAGACGAACAACTACGCCGAGTACATGGGCCTCATCATCGGCCTGAAGCACGCGCGCGAGCTGGGGGCGCGCGAGGTGGACGTGTACGCGGACAGCGAGCTGATGATCCGCCAGCTGGGCGGCCGCTACCAGGTGAAGAGCCCCACCCTGCGCCCGCTCTTCGACGAGGCGGTGCGGCTGCTGAAGGGCTTCGCGAAGGTGAAGCTGGTGCACGTGCCGCGCGAGCAGAACGCGCTCGCGGACGAGATGAGCAACCGCGCCATCGACGAGCGGATGTAGCGCCTAGGCCTCGCCGCGCGGGGTGCCCGGGCGGCGGGCCTCTTCGGCGAGCGCGTTGAGCCCCACGTGCAGCTTCGCGAGCAGCCGTCCGAGCGTCTCCACCTCGCGCTCCGAGAGGTGGCGGCGCACCTGGGCATCCAGGCTCTGCAGCTCGTCGAGCAGCACCTGGGCCTGCGCCCGCCCGGTTGCCGTGAGCTCGAGGCGCACGCAGCGCCGGTCGTCGCCTGGCTGACGCTCGAGCAGCCCCTCCTGCTCGAGCTTCGCAACCATCCGGCTCACCCCGGCCGTATCCACCAGGAGCCGGTCCGCGAGCGCGACCTGGGTGCGGATGTCCTCGTGCTCGATCGCCTTGAGCGCCCGCAGCTCGAGGAAGGAACGCGGCGTCTTATGGGCGAGATGACGGGTGAGCACCCGCTGGAGCGTGCGGCGCACCGAGGCCACCTGTTCGGCGAGGGTCATTCATGCCTACATGCTTGACGTTGGCAACAGTTGTCAAGTACAGGCATCCACCTCCTGGAGTCCAACTGACCGTGCCCCGCCCTCCCGTGCTCACTCCCGCCCTCGCCACCGCCCTGCTGCTGAGCGCCGCGCCGGCCGCGCGCGCGGCCCCGCCGGCCCCGGCTGCGCCCCAGGCCCAGGCCCCCGCCTCCGACCCGGCCCAGAAGCCTGCCGCCCAGAAGCCTTCGGAGGACGCCCCGCTCGCGGCCCCCACCCCCTTCCAGCCCCAGGTGAGCGACCCGATGCTCGCCCCGCTCCCGCCCGCCCCGCGCCAGGTGGCGCGCTGGGAGGAGGCGCTGGGGCTGCTGCGCGAGCGCTCCACGGACGAGCGCTCGGCGCAGGCGGGCGTGGAGCGGGCGCAGGGCCGCTGGCAGCAGGCGCTCGCGCCGCTGCTGCCCAACGCGCGGCTCACCGCGGGCGTGGCCTCGGACCTGCTGCATCCGGACAACCCCACCCTGGGCACCGGCAACAACACGGGCACCGGCGTGGGCGTGGGCACGGGGACCGGCGGCCGCACGCCCACCGCGCCCACCGGCACCGCCACCGTGTCCCTCAGCCAGTCGCTGGTGGACGTGGGCGGCTGGCGCGGGGTGAGCTCGGCCTCGGCCGCCCAGCGCAGCGCCACCGCGAGCCTCGGGGACGTGCGCCGCCGCCTCACCCAGGGGCTCGCGCGCAGCCTCGTCGCCGTGGTGGCGGCCGAGCGCGTGGCGGAGCTCAACCGGCTGGGGCTGCGCCAGGCGCTGGAGCGCGCGCAGCTCACCGAGCGCACCGCGCAGCTGGGCGCCGCGACGCAGCTGGACGTGGTGCGCGTGCGCCAGGACGTCGAGGTCGCGCGCGGCACCCTCATCTCCGGAGACGAGCAGGTGCTGCGCACCCGCGAGGCGCTGGGGCTCGCGCTGGGCTTCGACGAGCAGGTGGGCGTGCAGCCCGCCTTCGCGCTGCAGGGGCTCGAGCAGCAGGCGCGCGGGCAGTGCAGCCCGCTGTCCTCTCCCGCCGAGCGCCAGGACCTGGTCGCCGCGCGCGAGAACCTCGACTCTGCGCGCGCGAGCAGGAGCCAGGCGCGCGCCGGCTACCTGCCCACCCTGGGCCTCACCAGCAGCCTCTTCGGCTACACCGCGGACCCGGGCTTCGGCCGCGTGGCCACCTGGAACATCGCCGCGGTGCTCAGCGTGCCCATCTGGGAGGGCGGAGCGCGCGCGGGCCTGGTGCGCGAGCGCGCCGGCCTCGAGACGCAGGCGGCCGAGAGCCTCGAGAGCACGCGGCGCCAGGTGTCCTTCGAGGTGGCGCGCGCGCGGCGCGGCGTCGCCGTGGCGGAGAGCCTCCTGAAGAGCGCGCGCGAGGCCCGCGCGCTCGCCGAGCGGACGGATCAGCTCACCCGCCGCTCCTTCGAGATTGGCCGTGCCAGCAGCCTGGAGCTGGTGCAGACGGCCGCCGCCCTGCGGCAGGCAGACATCACACTCGCGACGCGCGAGTTCGAGCTCGTCCAGGCGCGGCTCGATGCAGTGCTGACGGAGGCAACGTGCAACTGGTGAGACTCGTGGGCGCGGTGGCGCTGACCTTGGGGCTGAGCGCCTGCGCGAAGAAGGAGGCGCCCAAGGCGCCGCCCCCGCGCGAGACGGAGGTGGTGCAGCTGCAGCCCTCCGAGGTGCGGGACACGGGCGAGTACCTCGCCACGCTGGTGAGCCGCCAGAACGTGACCATCCAGCCGCAGACGGCCGGCTACGTGCGCAAGATCCTCGTGCGCCCCGGCCAGAAGGTGGAGGCGGGCGCTCCGCTCATCGAGCTGGACGCGCGCCAGACCACGGCCGCGCTGGGCAGCGCGCAGGCGCAGTCGCGCTCGGCCGCGGCGAACCTGGAGCTCGCGCGCCAGACGCGCACCCGCACCGAGGCGCTCTACAAGGAGGGCCTGGTGAGCGCGCAGGAGCTCGAGCGCGCGCGCTCGGCTGCGGACGCTGCGGAGGCGGCGGTGAGCAGCGCGAGCGCGAACGTGTCCGAGCGCGCGGTGCAGGTGGCCTACACCGTGCTCAAGGCGCCCTTTGCCGGCACGGTGGGTGACGTGCTGGTGCGCCTGGGCGACTTCGCCACCACGCAGACCGTGACCACCAGCATCGCCCAGGCGGACGTGCTCGAGGCGAGCATCGCGGTGCCCACCGAGCGCGCGCGCGCCATCCGCGTGGACACGCCGGTGGAGCTGCTGGACAGCGAGGGGAACGTGCTGGTGCGCACCAGCGTGTACTTCGTCGCGCCGCTCGCGGACCCGCGCACCCAGCTGGTGGACGTGAAGGCGGTGTTCCGCAACACCCTCGGCCTGCGCCCCAGCGAGCAGGTGCGCGCGCGCATCGTCTACGGCGTGCGCCAGGCGCTGCAGGTGCCGGCGCTCGCGGTGATCCGCCAGAGCGGCCAGGCCTTCGTGCTGGCGGTGGCGGACAAGGACGGCAAGACCACGGTGTCGCGCAAGCCCATCACCCTGGGCCCCCTGGGGACCTCCTCCTTCGTGGTGGAGAAGGGGCTCGCGCCCGGAGACCGCATCGCGGTGTCCAGCCTGCAGAGCCTGAGGGACGGCGCAGCCATCAAGCCCAAGCCGGTGGCTCCTCCCCCGCAGGCCGAGGCCCAGCGCGGCCCGGATGCGGGCGGTGGGAGCGGCAACGGCGGCAGCGGGACGCCCGGCGCGGGCGGGAACTGAGGACTCACAAGTGTTCGTCGAATTCTTCATCCGCCGGCCCATCTTCGCGGCCGTGTGCTCCATCGTGGTGCTGCTCGCCGGGCTCGTGGCCATCCCCACGCTGTCCATCGCGCAGTACCCGGACCTCGCCCCGCCCACGGTGACGGTGACGAGCACCTACGTGGGCGCGAGCTCGGACGTGGTGGAGAGCGCCGTCACCATCCCGCTCGAGCAGGAGCTCAACGGCGTGGAGGGCATGCGCTACATGAGCTCCTCCAGCGGCAACGACGGCACCTCCACCATCACGCTCACCTTCGAGCCCACGCGTGACGTGGACATCGCCGCGGTGGACGTGCAGAACCGCGTGGGCCGCGCCGCCGCGCGCATGCCGGCGCAGGTGAACCAGGCCGGCATCGTGGTGAACAAGGCCTCTACCCAGCTGCTGCTCAGCATGGGCCTGTTCAGCGAGGACAACCGCTACGACGCGAGCTTCCTCTCCAACTATGCGGACGTGAACCTGCGCGACGCGCTCAAGCGCGTGAAGGGCGTGGGCGAGGTGCGCATCTTCGGCGAGCGCAAGTTCAGCATGCGCCTGTGGCTGGACCCCACCCAGCTCGCGCGCCGCAAGCTCACCGCCCAGGACGTGACGCGCGCGCTGCAGGAGCAGAACCTCCAGGTGGCGGCCGGCCAGGTGGGCCAGCCCCCGAGCGACAAGGACCAGCCCTACCAGATCGCGGTGCGCGCGCGCGGCCGCCTCGCCGAGCCCGAGGAGTTCGCGGACATGGTGGTGCAGCGCTCGGCGGACGGGCGCGTGGTGCGCCTGCGCGACGTGGGCCGCGTGGAGCTGGGCGCGGAGAACTACTCGAGCCTGCTGCGCTTCAGCGGCCGCACGGGCGTGGGCATCGGCATCTTCCAGCTGCCCACCGCCAACGCGCTGGACGTGCGCGACGCGGTGCTCAAGGAGATGGACCGCCTGTCCAAGGACTTCCCGCCGGGGCTCACCTACCGACCGGCCACGGACACCACGCTCGCGGTGCGCGCCTCCATCGACGAGGTGGTGAAGACGCTCGTCGAGGCGATCGCGCTGGTGATCCTCGTCATCTTCCTCTTCCTGCACGGCTGGCGCAGCGTGCTGATCACCGCGCTCACCCTGCCCGTCTCGCTGGTGGGCACCTTCGCCTTCGTGAAGGCCTTCGGCTTCGGCATCAACACGCTGACGCTGTTCGGCCTCACGCTGGCCACCGGCCTCGTCGTGGACGACGCCATCGTGGTGATCGAGAACATCGAGCGCATCATGCACGAGCGGAAGCTCTCCGCGCTGCAGGCGGCGCGCGAGGGCATGAAGGAGGTGGCGGGCGCCGTCATCGCCATCTCCATCGTGCTCATCGCGGTGTTCCTCCCGGTGGCCTTCTTCCCCGGCATCACCGGCTCCATCTACCGCCAGTTCGCGCTCACCATCGCGGCCTCGGTGGCCATCTCCACCTTCTGCGCCCTCACCCTCACCCCGGCGCTCAGCGCGCTGCTGCTCAAGGAGCCGGAGCACGGGAAGCAGAAGTGGGTGTTCTTCCGCAAGATGGACCAGCTGCTGGACTGGACGCGCGACCGCTACGCGGCCTCGCTCAAGCGGCTGCTCAAGCACCCGGTGCTGCTCATCGGCGCCTTCCTCCTGCTCATCGGCGGCACCGTGCTCCTGTTCCGGGTGGTGCCCACCGGCTTCATCCCGGAAGAGGACCAGGGCTACCTCATCGTCAGCGTGCAGGGCCCGGAGGGCACCAGCCTCGCGCAGACGGACAAGACCATGGCGCAGGTGGAGGCGATCCTGCGCGCACAGCCCGAGGTGGTGGGCATGTTCGCGGTGGGCGGCACGAGCCCCCAGGGCAGCGGCCCCAACACCGCGCAGGTGTTCGCCATGCTCAAGCCGTGGGACGAGCGCGAGGGCGCCGAGCACACGGTGTCCGCCGTGGTGGAGCGCCTGCGCGCGCCGCTGGGCTCGCTCGGCGCCGCGCGCGCCCTGCCCCTGCAGCCCCCGGCCATCCGCGGCGTGGGCAGCACCGGCGGCTTCCAGTTCATCGTGGAGGACCGCTCCGGCACGCGCTCGCTGGACGAGCTGTCCGCGGGCGCCAACGCGCTCATCGGCGCGGCGGCGGACGAGCCCAAGCTGCGCGGCGTGTTCACCTCGTTCAGCGCGGCCACGCCGCTGCTGGACGTGGAGGTGGACCGCCAGAAGGCCAAGTCGCTCGGCGTGCCGATGGACCAGGTCTTCGGCACCCTGCAGATCTTCATGGGCAGCCAGTACGTGAACGACTTCAACTACGCCGCCCGCACGTACCGCGTGTACGTCCAGGCGGAGCAGCAGTTCCGCGACGCGCCCTCGGACATCAGCTCCTTCTACGTGCGCAGCGACAGCGGGGACATGATCCCGCTCGAGGCCCTGGTGAAGGTGCGCCCCACCACCAGCGCGCAGACCATCCGCCACTACAACCTCTTCCGCTCGGTCGAGGTCAACGGCCAGGCCTCCCCCGGCACCTCCTCCGGCGAGGCGATCAGCGCGATGGAGGGGCTCACCAGCAAGCTGCCGGAGGGCATGGCGGGCGAGTGGACCGGCGTGAGCCTCGACCAGAAGGAGAGCGGCGGTCAGACCCTGGTCATCTTCGCCATGGGCATCGTGTTCGTGTTCCTGGTGCTCGCGGCCCAGTACGAGAGCTTCGTGCTGCCCTTCGTGATCATCCTCTCGGTGCCGCTCGCCATCCTCGGCGCACTCGGGCTGCAGGGCTTGCGCGGGCTGCCCAACGACGTGTTCTGTCAGGTGGGCCTGGTGATGCTCGTGGGCCTCGCGAGCAAGAACGCGATCCTCATCGTGGAGTTCGCCGAGCACCTGCGCGCCCAGGGCAAGGGCGCGCTGGACGCCGTCATCGAGGCGGCCAGCGTGCGCCTGCGCCCCATCCTGATGACCTCCATCGCCTTCCTCCTGGGCGTGGTGCCCCTGATGCTCGCCAAGGGTGCGGGCTCCGGCGCGCGCAACTCGCTGGGCACCACGGTGTTCGGCGGCATGCTGGTGTCCACGGTGGTGAACCTCGTCTTCATCCCCACGCTGTACGTGGCGGTGCAGCGGCTGCGGCGCGCCCCGCGCCACGCCGCCGAGCGCAGCGAGCCGCACGGCGGCACGCCGCCGCCCGCGCACCCGCCGCAGCCCGAGCCCGGCCACTAGGCGGGCGCGGGCGCGGGCTCCGGAGCTCCGCAAGGGCCCCTTGCTCCACCCCCGGGCTTGGGTTAGAGCCCGGGGCGCCGGAGCGGTTCGGGTGAACGCCGGTCGCTGCAGGACGGGGCGGCGGGAGGAAAGTCCGAGCTCCACAGGGCAGGGTGCTGGCTAACGGCCAGTCGGGGCGACCCGCAGGAAAGTGCCACAGAAAAGAGACCGCCGGCCCGCGAGGGACCGGTAAGGGTGAAACGGTGCGGTAAGAGCGCACCGCGCCCGGCGTGAGTCGGGCGGCACGGCAAACCCCACCTGGAGCAAGAGCCAATAGGAGCGCGTCCTGTCGCAAGACAGGACAAGGATGGCCCGTCCGACGCGCTCGGGTCTGCTCGCTGACGAGGCACTGGGTAACCAGGGCCCTAGACGAATGTTCACCGCCCACTCCGAGAGGGGTGGGGACAGAACTCGGCTTACAGGGCCGCTCCGGCTTTTTCGTCCCTTCGTCCCCTGCCGCTAGCGCGCGTTGGCCACGGGCACCTGCGCGAGCAGCACGCGGTCCTTGCCGTCGCTGCGCACCGCCTGGGGGTTGCTCAGCCTCAGGCGCGTGTCGGTCTCCGGCTGCCAGAAGCCGAAGAGCAGGTTCACCGCGGAGGGCGTGGCGCCCCCGGTGGGCAGCGTGAAGGTGAACTCGTCCTTCACCGTCTCCCCCACCCGCCACTGCGACGTGGGGTAGAGGCCGCCGGCCGGCTTGTGGTCCACGTTCATCCGCTCGCCGCGGCCCGACGCGTCCTCCACGTGGACGAAGACGAAGTAGTCCTCGCTCAGCGGGGCGAGCACCTTGAAGAACATCGTCACCCGCACGGGCTCGCCGGGCACCGCGCGCCCCGGCTCGAGGCTCGCGCCCACCACCTCCACCTTGCCCTCGAAGTTCGCCCCGCTCTTCACGCTCACCGGGGGCACCCTCGCCACCGTGGCGGCGCGGCGCTCGGCCGGGCTCGCCCCGCCCGGCGCCTCCACGATGCAGCCCGCGCCCAGCAGCCCTCCGCAGGCGGCGAGGGTGAGGGGCAGCAGCGCGCGGCGGTGCGGAGAGCGGGGGGCCATGGCAGGCCGCATTCTTAGCGGCCCGGCGGGCCGGCATCCACCGCCCCGACGCGGGGCGCGCGCGGGGCCGTCCACCGCCGGATGGCGCGCTGCACGGGCCCTGGGACGCCCGGGGGGCTCTTGAGGTATGCGGACGGGCCCATGACGACGCCTCCTGCCCACCTGCTGCTGCTCGCGCAGCCCCCGCCCTCTCCCATCGCCCCGCCCCCCACCCAGGGGCGCCCGGGCACGGAGCAGCCGGTGCGCGACAACTTCCCGGTGGGCGACGTCGTCGGGGTGGCGGGCGTCGCGCTGCTCGCCGCGCTGATGCTGGTGGCCCTGCGCAAGGTGGTGACGCGCCGGCGCGCCGCCGCGCCGCCCCCGGCCGCGCGCCCCGAGGCCGCGCCGCAGCAGCCCACCCTGCCCGCCCCGCGGCTGCGGGTGGAGCTGCCGCCCAGCGCCCAGGAGACCGAGCACCTGAGACAGGCCGAGAGCGCCCACGCGGAGGTGGAGCGCCTCGCCCGCGAGCGCGTGGACCTCGCCCAGCAGGCCCGCGCGGCCCGCGACGCCGCCGAGCGGCTGCGCCTGGAGGGCGAGGCGCGCGCGCTCAAGGCGCGCGAGGAGGAGGCGAAGCGCGAGGAGTACCGCATCCGCAAGCTCGCGGAGCAGGACGCGCGCGAGCGCCGCCGCCGCGAGCAGGAGGAGGCCGAGCGGCAGGAGGCCGAGGCCCGCGCCCGCGCCGAGGCCGAGGCCGCGGCCGCGCGCGCCGCCGAGGAGGCCGCGGCGCGCGCGAAGGTCGAGGCGGAGGCGGGCCACACGCTCGCCTACGGCCTGGACAAGA
The DNA here is from genome assembly GCF_009659535.1 of Aggregicoccus sp. 17bor-14. Taxonomy (NCBI): domain Bacteria; kingdom Pseudomonadati; phylum Myxococcota; class Myxococcia; order Myxococcales; family Myxococcaceae; genus Aggregicoccus; species Aggregicoccus sp. 17bor-14. The sequence goes on along the minus strand of NZ_VJZZ01000009.1, from coordinate 60,985 downwards.
CGCGCAGCCAGGGCTTCATGGCGCGGCTCAACGGGCTCTTCGGGCAGAGCCGCCCGATGGACGAGAGCGTGCTCGCGGAGCTGGAGGAGATCCTCTTCACCGCGGACATCGGCGTGCGCACCGCGAGCAACCTGGTGGAGGTGGCGCGCGAGCGGCTCAAGCGCAACGAGCTCTCCAACTCCGAGCGCATCAAGGACGTCATCCGCGAGGAGGTGCAGCGCATCGTCTCGCTGCCGGTGCCCCGCTCGCTCGAGGGCGGCGGCCCCCCGCACGTGGTGATGGTGGTGGGGGTGAACGGCGCCGGGAAGACGACCACCATCGGCAAGCTCGCCGCGAAGCTGCGCGACTCGGGCAAGAAGGTGGTGCTCGCCGCGGGCGACACCTTCCGCGCTGCCGCGAGCGAGCAGCTGGACGTGTGGAGCGAGCGCGCCGGTGCCGAGCTGGTGAAGGGCCCCGAGGGCGGAGACCCCGGCTCAGTCGCCTTCGAGGGCGTGAAGCGCGCGCGCGACGCGGGCGCGGACGTGGTGATCGTGGACACCGCAGGCCGCCTGCACACCAAGGCCCCGCTGATGGAGGAGCTGCGCAAGGTGAAGCGCGTGCTGGACAAGGCGCTGCCGGGCGCGCCGCACGAGGTGCTGCTCGTGCTGGACTCCACCAACGGCCAGAACGCCATCCAGCAGGCGAAGCAGTTCCACGAGGCGGTGGGGGTCACCGCCATCGCGCTCACCAAGCTGGACGGCACCGCCAAGGGCGGCGTCATCATCGGCATCTGCGACGAGCTGAAGCTGCCCGTGGTGTGGGTGGGCGTCGGCGAGAAGGTGGCGGACCTGCGCCGCTTCGAGCCGCACGAGTTCGTGCAGGCGCTCTTCGACTGAGCTCCGGGTGCGGCAAGAGGGCCACACCGGGGCGCTCGCGCGGCACGGCACGTTAGCGGCTAGGTCCAGCGCGCATGAGACTGCTCGCCCTGCTGCTCCTGCTGCCCTGCGCCGCAGCCGCCTCGCCGCCTGCGTCGCTGCCCCCCTCCTCCGACACGAAGCCCATCCGCTGCGACGCCTGCGCCGCGTGGAACGCGCCGCAGGCGCCCTTCCGCGTGTACGGCAACACCTACTACGTCGGCGTGGCGGGGCTCTCCTCGGTGCTCATCGACACAGGGCGGGGGCTCATCCTGCTCGACGGCGCGCTGCCCCAGTCCGCGCCGCGCATCGCCCGGAGCCTGCGCACGCTGGGCTTCTCGCTGCGGGACGTGAAGTGGCTGCTCAACTCGCACGCCCACTCCGACCACGCGGGGGGCCTGGCCGCGCTGCAGCGCCTGAGCGGCGCGCGCGTGGCCGCGAGCCCCGCGGGTGCGGCGGCGCTGCGCGCGGGAGCCGTGGCCCCGGACGACCCGCAGGTCGGCTTCGTCGCCTTCAGGCACTTCCCCGCCGTGCGTGAGGTGACGCCCGTGGCGGACGGGCAGAGCGTGCGGCTGGGTGACGTCGTCGTCACCGCGCACCACACGCCGGGCCACACGCCGGGCGGCGTCACCTGGACCTGGCGCAGCTGTGAGGGGGAGCGCTGCGCGGACGTGGTGTACGCGGAGAGCCTCAGTGCGGTCGCCGCGCCACACTTTCGCTTCAGCGCGGACGCGGCGCGCGTGGCGCAGCTGCGGCGCAGCATCGCCACGGTGCGCGAGCTGCCCTGTGACGTGATGATTCCCACGCATCCCGCGGCCAGCCGCCTCTTCGCGCAGTGGAAGGCAAGTGCGAGCGGGGGGCGCGCGGCCTTCCTCGACGCCGGCGCCTGCCGCGCGTACGCGGAGCGCGCGGAGCAGGGGCTCAGCGAGCGGCTCGCGAAGGAGGCCGAGGGCAAGGCGCCCTGAGCGCCTTCGCCCTCACGCGGGGTGAGCGCTGCGCCCAGCGCCGAGGCTGTTCCCCTCCGAGCGTGCGGGCGCCTTGCTCGCGGCGCAGCCCTACGTTCACCGCCCGGCGCTTGTATCTCCTCCACCACGGGTCCCCGCAGGGCAAGAGCCGGTCGCACTGCAGGAGGTGTAGAGAGGAGCGGACGGAAACCGGGAGAGGGTCGCCGTGCGCGCGCTGAGGCGGTGTCCTCGGGCCTGAGAGTGGCGCCCTCCTCCGGCGTCTTGCGCCCGGACGGCATCGGGAGGCCGGCCCTCAAGCCGAGTCCTCGCATGGACAAGCGTGGGCAGGGACGCCGGCTGCGAGGCTCTCGGGCACCCTCCGTCAGAGGGGGAGGCGGTATGCGCTACGTCGGAGTGGACGTCGCGTCGGAGCGGCACGTGGTGGCGGCAGTGGATGCGCAAGGCGAGGTGCTTCTCAAGCCCACGGCCTTCGGCGAGGACGCGGGCGGGTACCAGAAGCTGCTGGAGCTTTTGGCCTCCCCCGAGGACGTGCTTCTCGTCCTGGAGGCGACGGGCACTACTGGAAAAACCTCTTCGCCTGGCTCGCCGCCCACGGCTTTGCGGTGGCACTCGTCAATCCGCTGCGCACCCGGCGCTTCGCCGAGGAGGACTTGCAGCGCACCAAGACGGACGCCGTCGACGCCCTGGGCCTGGCGCGTTTCGCCCAGCAAAAGCGCCCGCCTCCCACGCGCCTGCCGGAGTCGGCCACGGAGGAGTTGCGTGAGCTGGTGCGCCACCGCGACCGCCTCGTGCAGGAGTTTGGGGACAAGACGCGCCAGTTGCACCGCCTCGTCGACTTGGGCTTTCCCGAATTCACCCGCCACGGGCGCCGGCTGGACTCGGAATTGGCCACCGCGCTTCTCTCGGAGTACCCCACCGCCCGCGCCTTCGCCGCTGCCCGGCCGCGCGCCGTCTCGCACCTCAAGTACGACGGGCGGCACTTCGTCGGCCTCGAGCTCGCCCAGACGCTGATTGCCGCGGCGGGGGCTTCCGTGGGCGCCCACCACGCGCACGCCTACCGCCTCCAGGTGAAGCACGCCTGCCAGGACCTGGACGTGCTGCGTGCGCGCATCCGCGAGCTGGACCGCGACATCGCGGGCACGTTGGAAGCGCACGAGGTGGGCACGCTGCTCACCACCATCGACGGCGTGGGCACCCAGCTCGGCCGCCAAGCGGGTGGCCGAGCTGGGTGACATCACCCGCTTCGAGTCTCCTGCCGCCCTGGTGGCCTGCGTGGGCCTCGCACCGGGCCTGCGCCAGTCGGGCAAGCGCACGTCCTCAAGTGCGTCCCTCTCCCCCATTGGCCACGCGGCGCTGCGTGCCGCGCTGTGGAGGCCCGTCCTCACCGCGGTGAAGAGGAACGCCTGGCTCAAGGCCCACTACGCGCGGCTGCTGTCGCGCGGCAAGCCCCCGAAGCTGGCCCTCACCGCCTGCATGCACAAGCTGCTGCTCGCCATCTACTTCGTCGCCAAGCACCGCCGCCCCTTCATCCCGCAACTGCCCGCTGCGCCACTCGCCGCAGCAGGAGGTACCGCATGAAGAAACGCTTGCTGGAGGTCACGGCATCTCAGGCCTCCTCCACCGGCTGCCCGCGGTGCGCCGCCACCTCGCGCGCCTCGCGCTCGGCCGGGGCGGACGCGGCCGCGCCCGGGTGGCGCTTCGCGTACGAGAACGAGGCGAGGATGGAGGCGACGAGCATGGCCGCGATGACCGCGAGCGAGACGAAGGGGTGCACGTGCACCACGTCCACCAGCGCCATCTTCAGGCCCACGAAGGCGAGGATCCCGGCGAGCCCCACCTTGAGGTAGTGGAAGCGGTCCACCATCCCCGCCAGCAGGAAGAAGAGGCTGCGCAGGCCGAGGATGGCGAAGATGTTCGAGGTGAAGACGATGAAGGGGTCGCGCGTCACCGCGAAGATGGCGGGGATGGAGTCCAGCGCGAACACCACGTCCGTCAGCTCCACCAGCAGCAGCGCCATGAACAGCGGCGTCGCGAGCCAGCGGCCGCCCTCGCGGGCGAAGAAGTGGGGGCCGTGCAGCTGGGTCGTGGAGGGCAGCACGCGGCGGATCATCCCCAGCACGCGGCTCTCCTCCGGGTGCGCCTCCGCGCCCTTGCGCCAGTCCCGGTACAGCTTCACGCCGGTGACGACCAGGAAGGCGCCGAAGACGTAGATGAGCCAGTGGAAGCGCTCGAGCAGGGCCACGCCCGCGAAGATCATCGCCGCGCGCAGCACGAGCGCGCTGAGGATGCCCCAGAACAGCACCCGGTGCTGGTAGATCGCCGGGATCTTCATCGCCCCGAAGATGACGACGAAGATGAAGATGTTGTCGACCGAGAGGCTCTTCTCGATGAGGTAGCCGGTGAGGAACTCGGTGGCCGGCTGCGCACCGAAGCGCCAGAGCACCCCGAGGTTGAAGAGCAGCGAGATGCCCACCCAGATGGCGCTCCACACCGCCGCCTCGCGCACCTTCACCACGTGCGCCTTGCGGTGGAACACGCCCAGGTCCAGGGCCAGCATCGCCAGGACGAAGGCGATGAAGCCGGCCCAGAGGCCCGGGCTGCCGATGCTGTGGATCTCCATGAACGTGCGCTCGCGGGAAGGTGGAGGGCCGCCCATCGGCCCGACCCGCTAGAGGTAAGTCCCCGGCCCTCCGCGCGCGACGAGGTAATGCAGGGCGCTCCTATCGACTGGACCGATAGGGCCCTGCACTCCGGTGCCATATTCCGAACCCTGGGCCCGGAGCCGCGGGCCGCCTAGCGCCGCGCGGGCTGGGCGTGCAGCACGGCGTCGCAGTTGCCGCCGCACACCTCGCCTGGCGTGAAGGGCTGCGCCGTCCCGCCGCCGTGCGTGGCCGCCACCGTGCCCACCACCGCGGCCGTGGCCACCGCGCCCACGCCCGCCCAGACGTACCAGCGCTTGAACCAGGGCGCCGGCGCCGCGAGCGAGGGCGTGGGGGCGAGCGCCCCGGCGGCAGGCTCCTGCGGCAGCGCGCGCGGGGCGAGCGCGATGGCGCCCCCCGCGGCGGCGGCCTCGGGGCGGTCGCTCGCGGCCACCGGGAGGCTGCCGTCCGGGCGCAGCTGCGCGTCCACCCGGTAGTCGCGGCCGGCCTTCACGCTGAGGCGCGAGCGCTCCTCGAAGTAGCCCTCGCGGCTCACCACCACCTCGTGCGCGCCCGGGGTGAGCACCACGTCCGCGAGCGGCGCGGTGCCGGCCGCCTTGCCGTCGATGCGCACGCGCGCGCCCGGCACGTCCGCCCCCACCGCGAGCACGCCCGCCACCGCGACCAGCTGCGCGCCCACCTCGGTGGTCTTGCCCTCGGGCGTGCGCACCCGGGTGCTGAAGTCGCGGTAGCCGGGCCGGCGCACCAGCACGTGGTGCGTGCCGGGGCGCACCGAGACCTCCGCGCCAGGCAGCGCGCCCGCATCGTCCCCGTCCACCAGCAGCCGCGCGCCCTTCAGCCCCGCGGGCAGGCGCACGCGCAGGAAGGTGGGGCGGGTGACCAGCGGCGCGATGAGCTCGTCGTCGTCTTCGGCGGCGGGCGCCGCAGGGGCCGGAGCGGCCTTGGGGTGCGGCGCTGCGGCCCGGGCGGGCTTCTTCGCGGGCGTGAGGGGGGCGAGCAGGCCGTCGTCGTCCGCGCCTGCGGAGGCCGGTGCCCGGGGCGCCTGGGCGAACGCCTGCAGCGGGAGGAGGACGGTCAACAGCGCTGCAAGGGGGGCGCGCGGAAGGGCCATGGCGGGCCAAAGGTTAGAGAGTCACAAGAGGGGGGTCAAACGGACCACCGCCTGCTCTGCCGATTGGTACAAGGAAGCGCCGCCATGCCCTGCGCCCGCCCCGTCCTCGCCGTCACCCTGCTCTGCGCGCCGCTCCTCGCCTGTCCCGGCAAGGCGCCGCCGCGCGGCGAGGGCCCTGCCCCCCGCGTCTTCCACGTGCCCAAGGGCTGCGAGAAGAGCCAGGCGGGCGACTACTACCACGCGCAGAACCCCGCCTTCCGCTACCGCGGCGAGGACGACGGCGGCACGCTGGTGCTCTCGGTGCTGCGCGCGCAGGAGGACGGCGGCGTGCGCGCGGAGGCCACGCCGGATGGAGGCAGCAGCGGCAGCAGCGCGAGCCTCGCCATCCACCTCGAGCGCACGGAGCAGGGCTTCGTCGGCGAGACGCGCGCGGTGGGCTACACGCAGACGGGCGCCGAGTGCCCCATCCGCTTCCCCACCGAGGTGGTCTCCTGCAGCGAGCGCGCCCTCACCCTGCGCGCCGCGGACAAGGCGCTCTTCGACGAGCAGTGCCAGCCCCCGCCGCCCGCGGCCAAGGGCCCCGCGCCCACGCGCACCGAGCAGGTGCTGGTGCGCGGCGCGCCGGACGCGGGCACGCCGTAGCGGCGCCCGAAACGGCTGCGCGCCGCACCGCTCCCCTTCGGGAGGCGGGCGGCGCGCGGGAGGCACCGTGCGGGGAGCCGGCTAGGCGGCGCGGCGGGCCTGCTCCTCGGCCGCGGCCGGGAGCGCCGGCGCGCTCGAGGCGCGGCGCAGGAACTTGAAGCGATCCTGCACGAGGCTGGAGACGCCCACGTAGAGGAAGCCCAGCTGGAAGAGCAGCAGGAAGGGCACCGAGGTGTAGATCTTCACGTCGATGGCGAACCAGAGCGCGCCGGTGAAGTAGAGCGCGAAGAGCATCTCCACCACGGGCATCATCGTCTTGCTGCCCTTGTACGCCTTCTTCACCACCTTCTGCGCCTTGCCCTCGCTGCCGGTCTTCGGCGTGCGCGCGAAGCCGGACTGCTGGTTGAGCAGCGCCTCCATCACGGCCTTGGCGTTGTTGATCGCCATGCCGATACCGAGGCTCATCAGGAAGGGCAGGTACTTCACCCGGTCCCAGCCCTTGTAGCCCTGCTCGCGCTGGGTCGCGAAGTAGAAGAAGGCGACGCTCGCGGTGGCGGTGAGGAAGAAGGGCAGGTCCAGGAACAGCGTGCCGTAGAGGCCGTGCTGGAAGCGCACCACCATGCTCAGCGGCATCATCACGCTGAGCAGCACCAGCAGCAGGTAGGCCGCGTTGTTGGTGAGGTGGAAGAAGGCCTCGCGCTTCACCGCGAGCGGCAGGTCGCTCTTGAGGATGGTGGGCAGCAGCTTCTTCGCCGTCTGGATGGAGCCCTTCGCCCAGCGGTGCTGCTGGCTCTTGAAGGCGTTCATGTCCACCGGCACCTCGGCGGGGGACACCACCTCGGGCAGGAAGATGAACTGCCAGCCCTTGAGCTGGGCACGGTAGCTGAGGTCCAGGTCCTCGGTGAGCGTGTCGTGCTGCCAGCCGCCCGCGTCACCGATGGTCTCGCGGCGCCAGATGCCCGCGGTGCCGTTGAAGTTGAAGAAGCAGTCGGCGCGGTTGCGCGCGGTGTGCTCGATGATGAAGTGGCCGTCCAGCAGGATGCTCTGGGCCTGCGTGAGGATGGAGAACTCGCGGTTCAGGTGGCCCCAGCGCACCTGCACCATGCCCACCTTCGCGTCCGCGAAGAAGGGCACCGTGCGCTTGAGGAAGTCCGGGCTCGGAACGAAGTCCGCGTCGAACACCGCCACGAACTCGCCGCTCGCGCTCTTGAGGCCGTGCTCCAGCGCGCCCGCCTTGTAGCCCGCGCGGTTCTCGCGGTGGATGTAGACGATGTTGTGGCCCTTCTGCCGGTTGCGCTCCACGCACGCCCGCGCGATGGCGCAGGTCTCGTCGGTGGAGTCGTCCAGCAGCTGGATCTCGAGCAGCTCGCGCGGGTAATCGATCTTGCAGACCGAGTCCACGAGCCGCTCCACCACATACATCTCGTTGAAGATGGGCAGCTGGATGGTGACCTTCGGCAGCGCCGCGAGCACTCCCTTGGGCGTCGGCAGCTTGAACTTGTGCCGGTAGTACAGGTACGCCATCCGGTAGCGGTGCGAGCCGTACATCGCGAGCACGCAGAGGACGGTGAAGTACACGCCCAGGAAGATGATCTCGACGGTCGTCATCGGTGTCGCTCAGCCCCTCGCCCCGCTAATTACTTGGAATGACAAGGATTTCCCATTCCAGGCGCAGGTTGGCGCCGGACAATAGAGACGCGTCAGGGCCCTGTCAAACTCCACCCTCCCCTCGCGCACACGGGCCGAAGGAGCCGCTGCACCGCAGGCCCCACTAGACGGCGGCGCGGCGCGGCACAGGGAGCGGCAGGGGGGCGGCGGGCCCGGCAGGCCCGGAGGGCTCGGCCCGGTCGTGGGTGGCGAGGGCGAGCACGCGCTCGAGCAGCTCGGGGAAGCCGAGGCCGGCCTGCGCGGCGATGCGCGGCAGCAGGCTCACGGGGGTGAGGCCGGGCAGCGTGTTCACCTCGAGCACCACGTCGTTCTCCTCCTCCGAGCACAGCAGGTCCACGCGCCCGTAGCCGCGGCAGCCCAGCGCGCGGTAGGCCGCGAGCGCGAGCGCCTCCGCGTTGGCGAGCCGCGTGGGCGAAAGGCGCGGCGGCAGGAAGTAGCGCGCGCCGCCGCGGTACTTCGCCTCGAAGTCGAAGCCCTCGCGCGGGCTCTCCACCTCGCAGCTGCCCAAGACCGCGTCGTCCAGGATGCCCACCGTCACCTCGCGGCCGCGCACGAGGCGCTCCACCAGCGCCTCGCCGCCGTAGCGCGCGGCCTCGCAGATGGCGGCGGCGAGCGCCCCGGGCTCGCACACCCGCGCGAGCCCCACCGAGGAGCCGCCGCGCGCGGGCTTCACCACGCAGGGAAAGCCGAGGTCGCCGTGGCGCTCGAGCAGCTGCGTGGCCGGGGCTGCCGGCGTGCTGTAGCCGTGCGGGGTGGGCACGTTGTGCAGCCGGAAGAGGCGCTTGGCCACGGGCTTGTCCATCGCGAGCGCGCTCGCGAGCACGCCCGAGCCCGTGTAGGGCAGCTCCAGCAGCTCGAGCAGCCCCTGCACCCGCCCGTCCTCCCCCATGCGCCCGTGCAGCGCGAGGAAGGCCACGTCCAGCTCCGCGCCGCGCAGGGCCCGGTCCAGCCCGGGCCCGGCGAAGACGCGCGTCACCGCGTGCCCGCGCGCCTCGAGCGCGGCCACCACCGCCTCGCCCGTCTTGAGGGAGATCTCCCGCTCCTCGCCCCACCCGCCCATCAGCACACCGACTCGCTTGCCCATGTCGTCACGCCTCCTGGCGTGGGGACAGAGCATGCGCGGTGCCAGCCTCCGGCGCGTCCCGCCGGCCACACCCCGCGCGGCGCGTCCCCGAGCGCAGGCGCCTGCGCCCACAGCGCCCCCCTGCGGCCTCGCGGCCTCGCGCCCATGTGGGCCCGTGGGCCGAAGGCCTCGCCGCAGGCCCTGCGCCCGCCCCCTCTCCGGACGAGCCCTCCGGGCAGCGACCAGGGCACGCCTTGCCGCCCCCCTCGGCGCTCCCTATCCGTTCCCGGTTTCCCCCACTGGAGGCGCGCAGATGGCGTACGTGAAAGTCGGCACCGAGAACGGCACTCCCATCGAGCTGTACTACGAGGACCATGGCACCGGGAGACCCGTGGTGCTCATCCACGGCTGGCCCCTGAGCGGGCGCTCCTGGGAGAAGCAGCTGCCCGCGCTCATCGACGCGGGCTACCGGGTCATCACCTACGATCGCCGCGGCTTCGGCCAGTCCTCGCAGCCGTGGCAGGGCTACGACTACGACACCTTCGCCGCAGACCTCCACGCGCTGCTCGAGCACCTGGACCTGCGCGACGCGGCGCTGGTGGGCTTCTCCATGGGCGGCGGCGAGGTGGTGCGCTACCTGAGCCGCTACGGCACGGGCCGCGTCTCCCGCGCGGTGCTCGCGGGCGCGGTGCCGCCCTACCTGCACAAGTCGAAGGACAATCCCGAGGGAGGATTCGACGACGCGGGCATCGCGGGCTTCGAGACGGGCGTGAAGGCGGACCGGCTCGTCTTCCTCGACCAGTTCACCCGCAACTTCTTCTCGGCGAACGGCGAGCTCAAGGTGAGCGAGCCGATGCGCCTGTACGCGCGCGACATCGCCGCGTTCGCCTCGCCGAAGGGCACGCTGGACTGCATCGCCGCGTTCGGGCGCACCGACTTCCGCAAGGACCTGGAGAAGGTCACCGTGCCCACGCTCGTCCTGCACGGCGACGCCGACGGCATCGTGCCCGTGGAGGTGAGTGGCAAGCGCTCGGCCGCGGCGATCAAGAACGCCAAGCTCGTCGTCATCAAGGGCGGCCCGCACGGCTTCAACGTCTCGCATGCCGACGAGTTCAACCGCGCCCTCGTCCAGTTCCTCGCGTCCTGAGCAGTTGGGCCTCACTCAGTCGTCCCTCAGGTCGTCCTCGTCGAGCGGACGGCGCTGCGGCGCCGGCGCCTCCACTGCGGCCGGGGGCTCTGGCGGTGGCGCCGGCGTGCGGACGGACGCGGCCGCAGGCGCGATGGCGCGCGAGGCTCGCTCCGGCGGACGCAGCGCAGGTTCGGCGGTCCGCGCAGCAGGCACGTCCTCGCGCGTGGACGGGCCCGTCGCTCGCGCGGGGTAGGCGACGCGCACGGCCACCGCGTCCGCACGCGCGGCGGAGCTCTCTTCACCCGCGCCTGTCCTCTCCTCGCGCCCCGCGGTCACGTCCGCTCCGCCCGGAGGATCCGCGGGCCACGGCCTCTCCCGCGGCGGCTCGTCGCGCTTCCCGGAGCGCGGGTGGGGGCTCGAGAGCGCGAGGTAGCCGCCCGTGCCCGCACACGCGAGCCCCACCAGCACGCCCACGTCCGCCATCACCGTGAAGCGCCGGCTGCCGGCGCGCAGCTCTCCCGCGAGCGCGGAGTCCGGTGGCAGCACCCGTCCCGCGGCCTCGCGGCTCGAGGCCTCGTGCGCGAAGAGCACCCCGCCGGTGAGCAGCAGCGCGCCCGTGGCTACCAGCGCGAAGCCGACGCCCCGGCGAAGCCCTATCCCGCGAGCCTCCGTGCCCGGCGCGGGCGTGCTGCGGGGGGCGGGCGCCCAGGGTGCGTCCGCCGCCTCCTCCGGAGCGAGCTGCAGGGAGGAGATCCACACCCGTCGCACGGGCGGCGCCCGCACGAGCTCCGGTGCGCCCTCCTCCTGGGCGCGGCCCCGCACGCGCTCGAGCGCGGCGAGCGCCTCGGGCGGGAAGTGGTTCTGCGAGAAGGACGCGGAGGGGTACACGGCGAGCAGCCGCTGCGCCTCGCGCAGGGCCTCGTCCTCCTCACCCCGGGCCCACTGCGCCGCCAGCTCCAGCTCCCACGCCTCGCGCTCCGCCTCACCGCGCCGCGAGGGACGCTCGAGGGCGAACGCCGCGCGCGCCCGGCGCGCGTGCGCGAGCGCAGCGTCCATGTCCAGGGCGTCGTACGCGCGCCGCGCCTCCTCGAGCGCGGCGCAACCGGAAGAAGCCCGCACCTCTGCGGCGCACGGTCCCGCGTCCGCCCGGCGCGCGGGCTGCACCGCAGGCCTCCACGCCCTCCCCTGCGCCACGGCCGGCCCCGCTGCGAGCCAGCCCACCAGCACTCCGGCCAGCGCCGCACGCGGCGCGCCTTCCCTGCTCCCGCCCATCGCCACCCTCCCGGCCCCACCCCTTCGCACTTCAGGGCCCGGAAGCCGGCGTAGCACCCACCCCTGACGCTACTTCGCCTGGCCCACGCGCATGGGCGCGGCAGGCGCTGTTTCCAGCACCCCGTGCAGGTAGTCCAGGGCCGTGCGCAGGGCGAGGTCCTTCATGCCCGTGGTCGCCGCCCACTCCGGCACGCTGTGCTCCGCCGGGGTGATGGGCACCGGGGTGCTGCGCGCGGCGACGGCGGGCTCCGCCTTGAAGTGGCGCTGCAGGTCGCGCTCGTACACCGCGCCCTTCGCCTCGTCGGCGTCCGGCACGAGGTAGTCCGGCGTGATGCCCTTCTCCTGGATGCTGCGGCCGGAGGGCGTGTAGTAGCGCGCCACGGTGAGCTTGAGGCCGGAGCCGTCCTCGAGCTCGATGACGGTCTGCACGCTGCCCTTGCCGAAGGTCTGCGAGCCCATCACCACGGCGCGGTGGTGGTCCTGCAGCGCGCCGGCGACGATCTCGGAGGCCGAGGCGCTGCCCGCGTTCACCAGCACCACGAGCGGGTACGGAGGCTCGGTGTCGCGGTCGCGGCTGCGCTCCACGGTGGCGCCGCGGCCGTTTCGCCCGCGGGTGCTCACGATGGTGAGGTTGCCGGGCAGGAAGCGATCGCTCACCGCCACCGCCTCGTCCAGGAGGCCGCCCGGGTTGTTGCGCAGGTCCAGCACCAGCCCGCGCAGGGGCTTGCCGCCGTTGAGCCCGCGCAGCCGCTCCAGCTCCTTGCGCAGCTGCTGGTCCGTGTGGTCCTGGAAGTTCTTCACCCGCACGTGGCCGATGCCCTCGTAGAGCGCGCCCTCCACGCACACCACGCGCACGTGCTCGCGCACCACGGGGATGTCCTGCGGGGTGCGAAAGCCCTCGCGCAGGATGCCCAGCGTCACGCGCTCACCGGCGGGGCCGCGCAGGCGGCGCATCGCCACGGCCAGGTCCATGCCCTGCGTGCTCTCCCCGTCGATGCGCACCAGCTCGTCGCCCGCGCGGAGGCCGGCGCGCGCCGCGGGGGCATCGTCCAGCGGGGCCACCACCACGAGCTTGTCGCCCTTTCGGGCAATCTCCATCCCCAGGCCGCCGAACTCGCCCGAGGTGTCCATCTTCAGCTCGCGGAACACGTCCGGGGGCAGGAACACCGTGTGCGGGTCCAGCGTGTCCAGCATCCCCTGGATGGCGCCGTACACGAGCTTCTTGCGGTCCGGCTCCTCGACGTAGCTGTTCTCCACGTAGGAGAGCACGCGCGAGAACAGCTCGAGCTGGCGGTAGGTCTCCTCCGAGTGCGGCGGCCGCTCGTCCGGCTGCGCGAGCGCGGGGCGCGCACCGAGCAGCCCCGCGAGCAGCAGGGCCGCGGAGCAGAGCGCGCGCAGGCGGGGGGCGAGAGGAGTCACGGCGCAGGACTCTAGCACCCGCCGCTACAGCCCCGATGCGTCCGCGAAGGCGACGAGGTGGGATACGAGCTCTGCCGGACGCTCCATCTGCGGGATGTGCCCGAAGCCCTCCACCACCTGGATCTCCGCGTGCGAGGGCAGGTGCGCCCGGAAGTAGTCGAGGCTCTCGTAGGGCAGCAGCTTCTCGCTCGCGCCCCACAGCAGCAGCGTGGGCATCTGCAGGCCGCCGAGCACCGCCGGTGCGAGCGCGGCGCGCGCCTCCAGCGCCTCCTGGGCAATCGCGCGCACGGTGGGCGTCCCGTAGAACTTGCGCAGCTCGTGCGCGAAGAGCAGCAGGGCTGCGGGCGGCGCGTGGAAGAGGCGCCGGGTGAGGGCGCGCGCGTCTGCGGCGGTGCGCACCCCGATCATGTCGTGCAGCACCTGGTCGAGCCGGCCGGGCGGCAGGTCCGCTCCCGCGGGGGCCACCAGCGCGAGCGCCCGCACGAGCTCGGGCGACTCGGCCGCGAGCTCCACCGCCATGGCTCCGCCCAGCGAGTTGCCCACCACGTACGAGGGGGCCCCCACCACCTCGCGGCAGAAGGCCTGCAGCGCCTCGAACTGCGAGCGCACGCAGATGGGGCCGCCGCACAGCTCGGGCGAGAAGCCGTGGCCCGGCAGGTCCACCGCGAGCACCTGGCGGAAGCGCTTCGCCAGCGGGAACAGCACCCGCGAGAAGCCGTTCGCCGTGCCGCCCAGCCCGTGCACCAGTACCACCGGAGGGCCCGAGCCCTCGCCCTTCAGCCGGTAGGTGTGCAGCGTCTGGCCGCCCGCGCGCACGAACACCGACTCCACGCCGCGCGCCACCAGCATCTGCCGCAGGGCCTTCTGAAGACTGCCGAGGAGATCCACGACTTCAGTCCTTCCCGTTCGAGCCTCTCTCGCCAAGGCTAACGGGGACGACTCTACGCCGCAGCGCGTCGAAGCTGCAGTCGCTCAGTGCGGGGAACGTCCGCCCGCAAGCCATACGGACGGGTCCACCGCGTCGCCGCGCTTGCGGATCTCGAAGTAGAGGTAGGCCCCCTTGAGCGAGCCGGTGTCCCCCACCGCCCCGACGGGCTCGCCCGCGGCGACGCTCGCGCCCAGGGCGGGCCTCACGCTCGCGAGGTGCGCCATGAGCGAGTGGTAGCCGTCCCCGTGGTCGAGGATGAGCAGGTTGCCGTAGCCGCGCAGCCAGCCCGCGTAGGCCACCTTCCCCGGGGCCACCGCGTACACGGGCGTGCCCAGGGGCGCGCGGATGTCCATGCCCTTCTGCACCGTGACGGTGTTGAAGCGCGGGTTGACCACCTTGCCGAAGCCCACCTCCACGAGCCCCGGCGTGGGGAACGGGAGCTTGCCGCGCAGCGCGCCGAAGCCGCTGGTGGGCAGGCGCTCCTCCATGTCCTCGAGCAGCCGGGTGAGCTCCAGCTCGGCCTCCTCCAGCTCGCGCACCACGCGCCGCGCCTGGCTCGCCTCGCTGCTCAGGCTCTCCAGCACGTCCTGCAGCGCGAGCCGCTGCCCTTCCGCCTGGGCCGCCTGCGCGCGCAGGAAGGCGAGCTGGCCGGAGAGCCCATCGCGAAGGCGCGCGAGCTCCCCCACCGCGCGCCGCTGCATCGCCGCGGCGGCCCGCGCGCTCTGCAAGAGCGAGAGGTCGCTCGCGAGCGTGGCCTTGAGCGCGCGGCTGCGCCAGATGAGCCCCGCGAAGTCCTGCGCGCTGAGCAGCGCCTCGAGCGGCTGGCGCCGGGTGAGCCGGTAGAAGCCCCACAGCCGCGGCCCCAGGCGCTGCAGCTGCACGTGCAAGAGCGCTCCGGTGAGGGCCTCCTCGCGCTCGGCCACCTGCAGCCGGCGCCGCGAGGTGGCGAGGTCGCGCTCGAGGGCGCGCACCCGCTGCGCGCTCGCCGCGGCGGACTGCTGCAGCAGCTCCACCGAGGCGAGCACCGAGACCTTCTTCGACGCGATGAGCGCGAGCGCGGCGCGCTGCGCCTCCAGCCGCTCGCGCACCACCTCGCGCTCGGTGGCCTCGTCCGTGGCGTGCGCGGGCAGCGCGAGCGCGAGCCCGAGCAGCAGCACGAGCAGGACTGGACCCCTGCGCGCGCTCATACCCGCAGGAAGCGCCCCACGGCCACGAAGCTGCCGCCCAGCCCCAGCGCGCACCCGCCGGCGAGCAGCTCCAGCGCGAGCGAGGTCTGCACCAGGGGCGCGGAGCCTCCGGGCGCCTGCAGGAAGGAGAGGAGCTGCGCGAGCGAGGGGCCCACCAGGTGCCCGAACGCCGCGAGCGCCCCCAGCGCCACGCCCGCCCCGAGCAGCCCCTGCAGCAGCCCCTCGAGGAGGAAGGGCGCCTTGACGAAGCGGTCCGTCGCGCCCACCAGCTTCTGGATCTCGATCTCCGTGCGCCGCGCGTAGATGGCCAGCTGCAGCGTGGCCGCGACGATGATCACCGTGGTGAGGCCCACGACCAGCGCCGCCACCCAGCCTCCGTAGGTGAGCGCGCGCGCGATGGCGCTGAGCCGCTCCACCGCCTCCTCGCCGTAGTCCACGCCGCTCACCCCGGGCAGCGCCCGCAGCTCGGTCGCGAGCGTGCGCAGCGCGCCGGGGGTGCGGCTCTCGGGAGGCACCTGCAGCTCGAGCGAGGCGGGCAGCGGGTTCTCCGGCAGCTGCGAGAGCGTCTCGCCCAGGTCGCCGAGCTCCCGGCGCAGCCGCGCGAGCGCCTCCTCCGGAGGCACGAGGCGCACCTCACCCCTCGAGCGCCGCTGCAGCTCCGCGCGCACCCGCTGCACGCCCTGCGCATCCAGCCCCGGCGCCAGGTACACCGTCAGCTGCACCTCGCCGCCGAGGCTCGAGAGCAGGCCCTGCACGCGGTCCGCCGCCACGTGCGCGAGCCCCGCGGCGAAGAGCGCGATGGCGATGGTGAGCACGGCGATGAAGTGCACGAAGGGCGCGTGGCGGATGCCGCCGGCCGCCGAGCGCAGGAAGTAGCGCGCCTTGGCCGCCGCGCTCACTCGAGCCCCACCATGCGCCGCGCCGCCTTCACGCCGTCCTCGTCCGAGACGATCTGCCCGCGCTCGAGCCGCACCGTGCGCTTCTGGTAGCGGCTGAGCAGCGTGGCGTCGTGGGTGGCCACCACCACGGTGGTGCCGCGCACGTTCACCGCGGAGAGCAGGTCCATGATCTCCACCGTGAGCGCCGGGTCCAGGTTCCCCGTGGGCTCGTCCGCGAGCAGGATGGTGGGGTCGTTCACGAGCGCGCGCGCGATGACCACGCGCTGCTGCTCGCCGCCCGACAGGCGCAAGGGGTAGGTGCCCGCCTTGTGCTCGAGCCCCACGCGCTTGAGCATCCGGTGCACGCGCTCGCGGGCCTCGGCGCGCGGCACGCCCAGCACGTCCAGGGTGAAGGCCACGTTGTCCTCCACCGTGCGGTGGGGCAGCAGCTTGAAGTCCTGGAACACCACGCCGATGTTGCGGCGCAGGAAGGGGATGGCGCTCTCACGGATGCGCGCCGTGTTGCGCCCGCCCACCAGCACCTGGCCGCGCGTGGCCTTCTCCGCGCAGAAGATGAGCTTGAGCAGCGTCGTCTTGCCCGCGCCCGAGGGCCCGGTGAGGAAGACGAACTCGCCCTTCTCGATCTGCAGGTTGATGTCCGTGAGCGTCGGCGGATCGCCCGGGTAGGACTTGGAGACGTGGAACAGCTGGATCATCGGCTGCGCCCGTACAGGCCTACGAGTCGCCTTCGCCCGCGAGGTAGCTGAGGATGACCTCGTCCAGGCTCTTCTCGCTGATGAGGTCCTCGCCGAACAGCGTCTCCACGCCCACCTCGTTGATGCGCGGCTGGCTGGGGAGCGCGCGCGCGGCGAGCACCTCGGGGGGCAGGGGCGGCTGCGGCGGGGGCGTGGGCTGCGAGGGGCGCTGCGCCATGGACTGGCCCGGCTGCAGCTTCACGCGCGAGGCGTCCTCGGCGCTGGCGAGCTGGCCCGGCTGGTAGTGGCGGCTCGCGGTGTCGAAGCTGTCGTAGACCCCGTTGATGAGGTTGCGCAGCATCTCCTTGTGCTGCTCCTCCATCAGCTCGCGCACCACCTCCGCGAGGTTCTCCGCGTTGAGGATGTCCGCGTAGGAGGTCTTCTTCGACGCGAGGATGTTCCCGCCCACGAACAGGTGCGTGATGATGTGGGGGTTGTTCACGCCCGAGTCCTCGGTCTGGACGTGGTAGACCTTCCCCTTGTGCTTGATGTTGTGGTTGAAGCCGGTGACGGCTTTTTCGAAGGTCTTCGACATGCGCGGGGTGCGGGACGCTAGCAGTGGGGTCCCGTCGGCACAACTTCGCAGTCGCCCCCCTGCAAGGCCTCCGGAAGACCTCTCACGGGCGCTGCACCCCGAGTGAGTCCAGGTCTTCCGGCGTGTTCACGCTGCGCACGCTCGCCAGCTCCGGGTCCACCGCGCGCAAGGCCGCCTCCTCCAGGACGGTCACGGGCTCCGCCGCGAGCAGCTGCGTGAAGGAGGGGCCGCGCTCGCCCGAGAGCAGGGGCCCCCAGCGCGGGGCGAGCGCGGCGCGGTAGAGCGCCAGCAGGGGCTCCAGCCGTCCGCCCACGCGGTACAGCACCGCCATACCTCCCTCCGCGCGCGCGGCGAGGAGCGGCGCGAGCGCGGCCCGCGTGACGAAGGGCATGTCGCACCCCAGCGCCAGCACCCAGGGCGTGCGAGCGTGCGCGAGCGCCGCGTGGACCCCGCCCGGCGCCCCCCGCCCCGGGATGACATCCGCCACGGTCTCGAGGCCCCAGCGCGCGTAGGGCGCGGGGTCCCCCGTCACCAGCAGCACGCGCGCGAAGCCGGGCGCGAGCTGCAGCTGGTGCTCGAGCAGCGTGCGCCCCCGCCAGCGCAAGAGCCCCTTCGCCACCCCGCCGAGGCGCGAGCCGCGGCCTCCGGCAATCAGCGCGAGCGTGGTGTCGGAGGCGGCGGCGGAGCTTTCGGAGGCGGACGTCATGGCGGGCACGGGGCAGCATGCCCCACCCGGGTGCGCCCCGCGCACGCTAGGCTCCCCCTCGTGATGCCCCTCGAACAGGCCCGCGCGCGCGCCCTCGCGCTCGGCGTGCCGCTGCCCCCCGTCCCGGTGCCGCTCGCACTCGCCTGGGGCCGCTACCTCGCCGAGCCGCTCGCGGCCACGCGCGCCCTGCCCGGCTACGACAACTCGGCCATGGACGGCTACGCGGTGCGCTGGGCGGAGACGCGAGGCGCCACGCGCGATGCGCCCGCGCGCCTGCGCGTGGTGGGCACCTGTGCCGCCGGCGCCCTCCCCGCCTTTTCGCTCGCCCCGGGCGAGGCGGCGCGCATCTTCACCGGCGCGCCCCTGCCCGCGGGCGCGGACGCGGTGGTGCGCCAGGAGGCCGCGCGGCCCACGGGTCCTGAGGGCGGTGAGGTCCTGCTCTTCGTCACCGCGCGCCCGGGAGAGCACGTGCGAAGGCGGGGCGAGGAGCTCGCGGAGGGGGCGCCCCTCTTCCCCGCGGGCCTGCGCCTCGAGTCCGCCGCGCTCGGGGTGCTCGCGAGCCTCGGGCTCTCGCACGCCCGGGTGCGCCCGGCCCCGCGCGTGGCCCTGCTCACCGTGGGGGACGAGCTGCTCGAGGCGGGCACCCCCGCGCTCTCGCACCAGGTCTACGACAGCAACCGCGCGCTGCTCACGGGCCTGTGCCTCGAGGCGGGCGCGCAGGTGGTGCACGCGGCGCGCGCGAGCGACGAGCCCGAGGCCATCTCCCGGGCGTTCGAGGCGGCGCGCGCGGCCGGCGTGGACCTGCTCGTCACCAGTGGCGGGGCCTCGGTCGGAGACCGCGACCGGGTGAAGGCCGCGCTGCGCGAGGGCGGCGCCACCCTCGAGGTGGACGGCGTGGCGCTCAAGCCGGGCAAGCCCGTGGGACTCGCGCGCTGGGGAGGCCTTCCGGTGCTGGTGCTGCCGGGAAACCCGGGCGCGGCCACCGTGGCCTTCGATCAGCTGGGCCGCACGCTCCTGCTCGCGCTGCAGGGCGTGCGCGAGGAGCGCAGGTGCGTGCGCGTGCGGCTGCGCGAGGCGCGGCACAAGCAGGCCGGCCTCACCTACCTGCTCAGCGCGCGGCAGCAGGGAGGCGAAGCCCACATCCGGCCCCAGGGCGCAGGCCAGCTGCTGCAGAACGTGGGCGCCGAGGGCTGGGTGGTGCTGCCCGCGGGCCGCGCGGACTTTCCCGCGGGCGAGGAGGTGTCGCTCGAGCTCTTCGCCCACCCGGTCACGCACGCGCTCGCGCTCGAGGGCGCATGAGCGGCGTGCCCTGCGTGGCCGTGGTGGGCTGGTCCGGCGCGGGCAAGACGACGCTGCTCGAGCGGCTCGTCCCGCTCCTCGCGGCGCGCGGGCTGCGCGTCGCCGTGCTCAAGCACTCCTCGCACCCGCACCCGCTGCAGCGCGCGGGCAGCGACAGCGCGCGGCTCGGGGCGGCGGGCGCGCGGGCCACGGGCTTCGCCACCCCCGAGGGGCTGCAGCTCACCCTGCCCGGAGACCCGGCGGCGCTATTCCGCGCACTGCTCGCGCGCGCCGAGGGGCTCGTGGACCTGGTGCTGGTGGAGGGCTGGAAGGATGCGCCCCTGCCGAAGCTCGAGGTGTGGCGCGAGGGGCTGGACGCGCCGCTCGCCTGCAGCCGCGCGGACATCGGCCTGCTGGTGCTCTCGGGTGAGACACCCGCCGGGCTCCCCGCACAGCTGCCCACCCTGGCCCCGGATCGGCTTGACGCGATCGCGGACTGGGTGCAGCGGGTGGGAGCGACGGCGTCCCTCTGAGAGCCGGGCTCATCTGCGGCAAAAGCGCGGCTCGCTGACCGGCCCGTGACGCGCTGCAGGCGAGCGTTGGAGCGGCTGGAATGCCGCCCGGCATTCGTTCGATACTGGAAAGGCCCTAGTCTCGCGCGCTGCACCCCTCACCCGAGCACAGACCCGACATGAACGACCGCGCCCCCTCCTCCCTGCGTCAGCAAGACGCTCACGCCCTGGCCCAGGGCTACAGCCCGGCCATCCGTGCGATGGAGATCGCGAGCATCGTGACGTTCGTCTCGCTCGAGCTCTTCCTCGTGTACCGCATCTGGGGCAATCCCTTCCTCAGCCCGCTGCTCGTGCTGGGCGCGCTGGTGCTGGGCTACCTCGCCGCGGACTTCGTCTCCGGCTTCGTGCACTGGGCGGGCGACACCTGGGGCTCCACCGAGATGCCCCTGCTGGGCAAGGCCTTCATCCGCCCCTTCCGCGAGCACCACGTGGACGAGAAGGCGATCACCCGCCACGACTTCGTGGAGACCAACGGCAACAACTGCCTCGTCTCGATCCCGGTGGCGATCATCGCGGTGCTGCTGCCGCACTCGAGCGCGCTGTGGCTCTTCGCCTCGGCGGCGCTGGGCTCGATGATCTTCTGGGTGATGGCGACCAACCAGTTCCACAAGTGGTCGCACCTGGACGCGCCGGGCCCGGTGGTGGGGCTGCTGCAGCGGCTGCACCTCATCCTGCCGCCGGACCACCACCGCGTGCACCACACGGCGCCCTTCAACAAGTACTACTGCATCACCGTGGGCTGGATGAACAAGCCGCTGAGCATGGTCCACTTCTTCCCGCTCGCCGAGCGCCTCATCACCCGCATCACGGGCCTGCTGCCGCGCCAGGACGACATCGGCGCGGAGGCGGCGCGCCAGCTGGTGCAGGAGACCGAGGTGCCGCTGCCGGAGGTGGTGAGCGCCGCGCGCGAGCTGCTGCAGGGCGGCTCCGAGGAGCCCGAGCACCTGCCCGCGGTCCTGCGCGCGCGCTGAGGGCGCGGGCGCCTAGAAGGTCAGGTCCACCTGCTCGGCCGCAGAGATGGGCCGGCCGAGGAAGCGCGCCCCCACCTCCACGAAGCGCTCGGGCACGTCCGTCACGTAGTAGGCGTGCTCGGGCGTGCGGGCGCTCGCGAGCTGCCCGTCCTGCGCGAGCCGCTGGGCCACCGCCTCGGCCGTGGCCTCGGCGCTGTCCACCAGCGCCACCTGCGGCCCCACGGCCGCGGCGATGACGCCCTTGAGCAGCGGGTAGTGGGTGCAGCCCAGCACCAGCGTGTCCACGCCCTCGCGCGCGAAGTCCGCGAGGTACTCGCCCGCCACGAGCCGCGGCACGTCTCCGCCCGTCCAGCCCTCCTCCGCGAGCGGCACGAAGAGCGGACAGGCGCGGGCGCGCACCCGCACGCCGCCCGCCTCCAGCGCGCGCTGGTAGGCGCCCGAGCGGATGGTGCCCGGCGTGCCGATGACGCCCACCGTGCCGCCGCGCGTGCGCGCGAGCGCCGCCTTCGCGCCCGGGGCGATGACGCCCACCACCGGCACGCGCAGCGCGCTCGAGAGCGCGGGCAGGGCCACCGCGGAGGCCGTGTTGCAGGCGACCACCAGCAGCTTGATGCCCCGCTCCACGAGGAACTCGGCGTTCTTGAGCGAGTAGCGGGTGACCACGTCGCCGCTCTTGGTGCCGTAGGGCACGCGCGCCGTGTCGCCCAGGTACACCGTGCTCTCGTGGGGCAGCCGCTCCATCAGCGACTTGAGGACGGTGAGGCCTCCCACGCCGGAGTCGAAGACGCCGACGGGAGCCTGGGCATCGGGGGTGTGGCTGAGAGGACGCATGCAGGGGCTGCGTATCACGATTGATGCCAGGCGAAACGGCGCGAGGGCCGGGGGTGGCCCCGGCCCTCGCGTGTCCTACTGCGCCTTGTACAGGGGCACCTCGAAGGCGGCCGAGGCGGGCACCTGCTCGTACGCGCTCACCGTGAAGCGCTTGGGGTTGCTCGTGCTGGAGAGGTAGCTGCCGCCCGGGCCGCTGGCCTTCACGTAGATGCTGTAGGTGCCGGGGCGCAGGTAGTTGAGGGTGACGGGGGCCTCCTTGCAGCCGAACTCGAGCCCCGCGTCGCCGTAGAGGAACTTGCCGCTCGCGTCCTGCACGTTGATGGCGACCTTGGTGAGGCCGGCGTCGTCGCAGCTGAGCTTGGTGCCGCCCGAGGTGTAGGGCTGCCACTTGAGGGCGGCGGTGCCCACGGCCCACAGGCTGTAGTCCGCGAACACCGGCTTGCCGCTCACCGTCTGCAGCGTGCCGACGTAGTGCGAGAGGGCGAGCTCGTTGCCGGAGGAGTCGTAGCCGCCCGCCACGATCTCGATCTCGTGCGTGCCCGGCTGCAGGTACTGGGTGAGCACCCCCTCCTCCCCCGTGCCGTCTGCGCAGCTGAACGAGCCCCAGGTCTGGTCGATGCGCACCCACACGTCCGTGACGCCCGCCTGGTAGCAGCTGGGGCGCGCGTAGCCGTTGGCCGCGGGCAGCGTCCAGTACAGGTAGGCGTAGGAGCTGGGCCCACCCACGGGAGTGAGGTCCACCGACACGCGCACGTCGCCGTTCACGCGGAAGTTGCCGGTGGCGGCGTAGGTCACGTCGCCCAGCTGGTTCACCGCCTCGAGCTTGAAGCTGTAGGTGCCGGGGCGGAAGTCGTGCAGCTCGATGCCGTCGTAGCCCGCCGTGTTGCAGGCGTAGTAGCCGTCGTTCGCGAGCGTCTCGCCGGGGATGGTGACCTGGATGCCGTGGATGTCCGGCATCTGCGCACAGAAGCGCCCGGCGATGGTCCACGTGAAATTCACGTCTCCGCCCAGTGCGCTGCTGTCGTAGCCGCCGTCGCACTCGTAGCAGTCACCGGGGGTGACGACACACGCGGGGGCGAGCACTGCGAGTCCGAGGAATGCAGTGAGGAGCTTGGCGTTCATGGCGGGTTCCTGTGGGGATCCGCGGTGGACCCATCCGTCCACCGCACGCCCCCTCGGACGCCCGCTCGCTGGAAATATTCAACGTGCAGCCGCAGGAGCGGGCGGGCTCCCCGCCATTGTTTGACCCCCCCCTATCGGAATGTTACGCGCCTAGCCCCATGACTCCCCGCATTCCCATGACGCTCGCCGCGATGAACTACGTGGAGATCATCCGCGGCGCCTCGCTGATCGAGCTCTTCGTGCTCGCGCTGCTCGCGTGCGTGTCGGTCGCCTCGTGGGCGCTGATCGCCATGAAGTACAACCAGCTCGCGCGCGCCCGCTCGCAGTCCCTCACCTTCCTGGACGTGTTCTGGAAGGCGAACCGGCTGGAGACCATCTACCAGTCGGCCCAGGGGCTCGAGAGCTCGCCGCTCTCCAAGGTCTTCTGCGCCGGCTACGACGAGCTGAACAAGCTCGCGCAGCACAAGGACGGCCCGGAGGGCTCCATGAGCGAGCGGATGGGCGGCATCGAGAACGTGGAGCGCGCGCTCAACCGCGCCGCCACCGCGCAGGTGACGGAGCTGGAGCACCGGGTGTCCTTCCTCGGCACCGTGGCGGGCGCCGCGCCCTTCGTGGGCCTCTTCGGCACCGTGGTGGGCATCCTCAACGCCTTCAACGAGATCGCCGACAAGGGCAACGCGAGCCTCTCCACCGTGGCCGCGCCCGTGGGCAACGCGCTCTTCGCCACCGCCGCGGGCCTCTTCGCCGCGATTCCCGCCGTCGTCGCGTACAACGCGTTCGTCAGCCGCATCAAGGTGTTCGACACGGAGATGAGCAACTTCTCCTCGGACTTCCTCAACATCGTGAAGCGGCACTTCTTCCGCTAGGGCACGGGCACTCGCCATGGGCATGAGCGGAGGCAAGGGCAGTCCGGGCCGTACCACGATGGCGGAGATCAACGTCACGCCCATGGTGGACGTGATGCTGGTGCTGCTCATCATCTTCATGGTCACCGCGCCCCTCATCCAGCAGGGGGTGAAGGTGAACCTGCCGGAGGCGCGGGCGACCCCCGTGGAGGCCAGCGACAAGAAGCTGGTGCTCTCGGTGGACCCGCAGCGGCGCGTCTTCATCGGCGAGGCGGAGGTCGCGCTCGACGAGCTGGAGACGAAGCTGCGCGCGAACGCGAAGGCGCAGGCGGACAAGGAGGTCTACCTGCACGCCGACCGGGACATCCCCTACGGCGTGGTGGTGGAGGTGATGGCCGCGGCGCAGCGCGCGGGCATCACCAACGTGGGCATGATCACCGACCCCTCGGGCGCGCCGCGCCCGGGTGCTCCCAAGCGGGGCCAGAAGCGCTAGCGCCATGCACCCCGCCGTCAGCCACAGCCTGCTCGTCAGCCGCCCCTCGCCGGTGCGCCGCTTCCTGCTCGCCAGCGTGATGGCGCACGCGGTGCTCGTGGCCTCGGGGCTCATCTACAACCTCGTCATCGCGAAGCCCGCCCTGCCGCTGGACGCGAAGCCCATCACGGCGACGCTGGTGCGCCAGGGCAAGCCGCGCGACAAGGCGCTCCTGCCGCGCAAGGAGGAGCTGCCGCCTCCGCCCAAGGAGGAGAAGGCCGCCCCCACCCCGCCCGCGCCCACGCCCGAGCCGGCGAAGCCCGTGGAGGCCGGCCCCGCGCCGCTCGCGGTGCCGGCCGCCGCGAAGCCTCCGCCCCAGAAGGGCGACAGCGCCGCCGAGCGGCGCAAGAAGCTGTTCGGCGCCTTCGACCGCACGAGCAAGAGCAAGAGCGAGCCGGAGGAGCTGGAGGGCGAGGAGGACGGCGACCCCAACGGCGACTCCGCCACGGCCGAGGGCGAGCGCTACTACGGCCTGCTCTCCAGCCAGGTGAAGCGCCGCTACGACGTGTCCGACACCATCCCCGACTCCGAGCGCCTGCAGCTGCGCGCGCAGGTGGCGCTGCGCATCAGCCGCTCGGGCGAGGTCATCGACGTGAAGCTCGCCAAGGGCAGCGGCAACGACCTCTTCGACGCCGCCGTGCTCGCCGCGGTCAAGCGCGCCTCTCCCTTCTCGCCCCCTCCCGAAGCGCTGCGCAACGCCCTGCAGCGCGACGGCGTCGTCCTGGAGTTCCGCCCGTGAAAGCCCTGCTCCTCGCCGCCCTCCTCCTGCCCGCGCTCGCGCTCGCGCAGGCGCCCGTCATCCAGATCTCCGGCGCGAACTTCCGCCCGCTCCCGCTCGCCTACCCGCAGCCGCTCGCGGACGCGGGCGCGCAGCCGAGCGCCCCCGCCTTCGACGAGGCGATGAGCTTCGACCTCGCCGCGAGCGGCCTCTTCCAGGTGCTCGACCGCAAGGGCTTCCTCGCGGACGCGAAGGAGGGCCTCACCGCGGGCAGCATCAACTTCGCGCGCTGGGCCGACGTGGGCGCGGACAGCCTGGTGAAGGTGGCGCTCACGGGCTCGGGCGAGCAGCTGCGCGGCGAGCTGCGCCTCTTCAGCGTGGGCAGCGGCCGCGAGGACTTCAAGGTCGCGCTCGGCCCCACGCAGCCGCGCGCGCTCGCCCACGCGCTCGCGGACGCGCTCTACCGCCACCTCACCCGCGAGCCCGGCCCCTACACCTCGCGGCTCACCTTCGTGCGCAAGGCCGGCCCCAACCGCGACGTCTTCGTCGCGGACTGGGACGGGCGCAACGCGAAGCCCCTCACCCAGGGCGGCATCAACCTGCTGCCCACCGTGGCGCCCAACGGGGACGTGGCCTTCACCACCTACCGCAGCGGGCAGCCGGACCTCTTCGTGAGCCATGGGGGCGCGGCGCCCGTGCCGCTGGTGCAGGCGCGCCAGATGCTCACCGGCGTGGCCTACTCGCCGGACGGCAGCCGCATCGCCTACGCGCTCGCCGAGGGCGAGGGGGCGCACCTCTACGTGGCGGCCGCGGACGGCAGCGGCAAGAAGCGCATCACGGACGGCTTCGGCATCAACACCAGCCCCAGCTGGAGCCCGGACGGGCGCCGGCTCGCCTTCGTCTCCAACCGCGGCGGCAGCCCCCAGGTGTACGTGATGAACGCGGACGGCACCGGCGTGCGCCGCCTCACCTTCCGCGGCAACTACAACCAGACCCCGGACTGGAGCCCGCGCGGCGACCTCATCGCCTTCACCGCGCGCGACGAGCGCAACGCCTTCGACCTCTTCACGGTGAACGTGGACACCGGGGTCATCACCCGCCTCACCCAGGACCAGGGCAACAACGAGGAGCCCAGCTTCTCGCCCAACGGCCGGCTCATCGTCTTCAGCTCCACCCGCACCGGCCCCGCGCGCCTCTACGTGATGACCGCGGACGGCAACAACCAGGTGCCCCTTCCCATGGACCCGGGCACACACCTCACCCCGGACTGGGGCACGGCGAGCGCCCGATGAGCGACAGCGCCTTCCGCCCCTTCTGGAGCCTCGACCCCGAGGTCACCTACCTGAACCACGGCGCCTTCGGCGCCTGCCCCACCCTGGTGCTCGAGCACCAGGCGCAGCTGCGGGCCCGGCTCGAGGCGGGACCCGTGCGCTTCATGCACCGCGACCTGGAGGAGCTGCTGGACCGCGCGCGCGCCCAGCTGGCCACCTTCCTCGGTGCGCACGCGGACGACCTCGCCTTCGTGCCCAACGCCACCACCGGCGTGAACACGGTGCTGCGCTCCCTGCGCTTCAGCCCCGGCGACGAGCTCCTCACGGTCGACCACGAGTACAACGCCTCGCGCAATGCGCTGCAGCACGCCGCGGACCTCTGGGGCGCGAAGGTGGTGGTGGCGCCCCTGCCCTGGCCCGTACCGAGCGCGGACGCGGTGGTGGAGGCGGTGCTCGCGCGCGTCACCCCGCGCACCCGCCTGCTGCTCATCGATCACGTGACCAGCCCCACCGCGCTGGTGCTCCCCGTGGAGCGCCTGGTGCAGCAGCTGCGCGAGCGCGGCGTGGAGACGCTGGTGGACGGCGCGCACGCCCCCGGCATGCTGCCCCTGAATCTGGAGACGCTGGGCGCGGCCTACTACACGGGCAACCTGCACAAGTGGGTGTGCGCCCCCAAGGGCGCGGCCTTCCTGCACGTGCGCCGCGACCTGCAGAAGGCCATCCGCCCGCTGTCCATCAGCCACGGCTTCAACTCGGGGCGGCAGGATCGCTCGCAGTTCCGGCTGGACTTCGACTTCACCGGCACGGACGACTACACGCCCTTCCTCTGCGTGCCCAAGGCGCTCTCACTCATGGGCGGCATGGTGCCCGGCGGCTGGTCCGGCGTGATGGAGGACAACCGCGCGAAGGCCCTGGTGGCCCGCGCGGAGCTGAGCGCGCGCCTGGGCACCCCTCCGCTCTGCCCGGACGAGATGGTGGGCTCCATGGCCGCCGTCGCCCTGCCGGACGCAGCGCCCTACGAGCCGCGGGCGCCGCTCTTCCTGGACCCGCTTCAGGACCGGCTCTACTTCGAGCACCGCATCGAGGTGCCGGTGGTGAACTTCCCCCGCCGCCCGCGCCGCCACGTGCGCATCTCCGCGCAGCTGTACAACACGCCCTCGGAGTACGAGCGGCTGGGCGACGCGCTCGTCACGCTGCTGGCCAATCCCGTCTAGACTCGGGGCCATGCCGCAGCCCCCCGCCGCTCCCCGCTTCGCCACCATCGACATCGGCACCAACTCCGTCCTCCTCCTCGTGGCCGAGCGCCAGGCGGACGGGCGCTTCACCGCCGTGAGCGAGCGCGCGGAGATCACCCGTCTGGGCCGCGGCGTGGACCAGAGCCGCGTCCTCTCGCCCGCGGGCATGGAGGACACGCTGCGGGTGCTGGAGGCTTTCGCCCAGGAGGCGCGCGCGCTGGGCGCCCGGGACATCGCGGTGTCCGCCACCAGCGCCGCGCGAGATGCGCACAACGGCAAGGACTTCCTCGAGGCCGCGCGCACCCGCGCGGGCCTGAGCGTGGAGATCATCTCCGGCGCGCTCGAGGCGCAGCTCTCCTTCGCCGCCGTGCACGCGGACTTCGCGGCCGGGGCGGCAGGCCCGCTGCTCGTCATCGACATCGGCGGGGGCTCCACCGAGTTCATCTATGGAGCCGCAGGGGATGCGCAGGGGCAGGTGGCCTTCCGCCACAGCTTCGACGTGGGCGCGGTGCGGCTCACCGAGCGGCTCGTGCGCGCGGATCCGCCGCAGGCCAGCGAGCGGGCGCAGATGGAGGCGCTGCTCGCGCAGACCTTCTCCGCCCTCCCCCCGCCTCCCGCGGGCGCGAGCCTGGTGGGCGTGGCCGGCACCGTCACCACGCTCTACGCCGTGCAGCACCGCGTGGAGCCCTACGACGCCGAGCGCGTGCACGCGGGCACGCTGTCGCTCGCGGAGCTCGAGCGCCTCACCGACCTGCTCTGGCGCCTGCCGCTCGCCGAGCGCCGTGCCCTGCCCGGCCTGCAGCCCAAGCGCGCGGACGTGGTGCCCGCGGGCGCGCTCATCCTCCTGTGCGCGGTGCGCGCGCTGGGGCTCACGAGCCTGCGGGTGAGCGACCGCGGGCTTCGCTGGGGCCTGCTCGCCCACCGCTTCGGAGGAGTCCCGTCATGAGCGCTGCCGCTTCCGTCTCCCGCCGCGCAGGCTTCGCGCTGTTCGTGCTGACGCTCATCAACCTGGTGAACTACCTGGACCGCTACGTCATCGCGGTGGCGATGCCGCGCATCCAGGAGCAGTTCGGCCTGAGCGGCAAGCAGGGCGGCCTGCTCGCCTCGCTCTTCATCGTGGTGTTCATGGTGGCCTCGCCGCTGGGGGGCTTCCTCGGGGACCGGCTGCCGAGAAAGCTCCTGGTGGGCGGCAGCGTGCTCCTGTGGAGCCTCGCCACGGGGGCCTCGGGCCTCGCCACCTCCTTCGGCATGCTGCTCGTCGCGCGCTGTGTGATTGGCGTCGGCGAGGCGGGCTACGGCGCGGTGGCGCCCTCCATCATCTCGGACCTCTACCCGCGCGACGAGCGCACCGCGAAGCTGGCCTTCTTCTACGTGGCCATCCCGGTGGGCGCGGGCCTGGGCTACGTGCTGGGCGGCTGGCTCACCAAGGCCTACTCCTGGAACGTGGCCTTCTACGCGGCGGGCGTGCCGGGCCTGCTGCTCGCGCTGCTCGCCTTCACCATGTGGGAGCCGCGCCGCGGCGCCATGGACGGGCCGGACGCGGAGGTGAAGCTGCCCTTCCTCGTGGGCCTCAAGGGGCTCGCGCGCAACCGCGCCTTCTGGGCGACGACGCTGGGCTACACGCTGATGACCTTCTCCATCGGCGGCATCGCGGTGTGGATGCCCACCTTCCTCGTGCGCGAGCGCGGCTTCGCCGAGGACAACGCGGGCCTGGTGCTGGGCGTGGTGACGGTGCTCGCGGGCATCGTGGGCACGCTGGTGGGCGGGCGGCTCGGAGACCGGCTGGACCGCCGGCGCGCGGGCGGTGGCCTGCGCATGTCGGGCTTCGGGCTGCTGGGCGCGGCCCCCTTCATCTACCTCGCGGCGAAGGTGCAGGGCTTCTGGCCCATCTGCGCGGCGGTGTTCGTGGCGCAGTTCCTCCTCTTCCTCAACAGCGGGCCCATCAACGCGGCGATCGTGAACTGCGTGCCGCCGGCCTTCCGCGCCTTCGCCATGGGCTTCAACGTGCTGTGCATCCACCTGCTGGGCGATGCGCTCTCCCCCACCGCCATCGGGGCCATCGCGGATGCGGGCTCCTACGGGCTCGCCATCGAGCTCAACGCGGTGCCCGTGCTCTTCGGCGGCGCGGCCCTGCTGGTGGCCTCGCGCTGGCTGGGTGAGCAGCTCGCGCGGCCCCCTGCGCCCTTCAGCGCGCCTCCGCCGCCGGCGCGCCCGGCTGCGGCGGGCTGACGCGCGGGCCGTACTCGCCGGCGAGCCGCTCCACCTCTGCCGAGAGCCGCGCGCCCTCTTGCAGGAGGCGCGCCTTGAGCCGCGCGCGGCTGCCGAGCGCGAAGAAGACGGCCACGTCGCGCAGCACCTCGCGCCAGCGCGCGAGGAAGTAGCGGGTGAAGAGCGCGAGCGGCAGCGCCGCGGCGAAGACGAGCAGCGCCCACGCGGGGCCCGCCACGCGCCAGGCGACGAAGGTCAGCAGCGCCCACCACAGCGGCGCCAGCACGAGCGAGCCCAGGAACTTCACCGTGGCCTGCACGTCCAGCTCCGTGCGCTGCAGCCGCACCCAGGCCCGCGGCAGCTGGAAGGGCAGCACGTAGAGCAGCACCCCGAGCGCGAAGAGCGGCAGGCCGAGCAGCAGCGAGGCGAGGTTGTTGCCCACGAAGCGCGCCACCTCCGCCGGGCGGTAGCCCAGCGCGAGGTCCGAGGGGTCCGCGCGCACCAGGGCGAGCCGGCGCTGGAAGCCGACGAGCTCGGCGCGCACGGCCTCGAAGCGCGCGGGCTGCTCCGCGCGGAACAGCTCCAGGCCGCGCGCCCAGGTGCGCAGCCGCTCGGAGGCCGGCCGCTCGCCCTGGCGCAGGGCGTAGAGCTGCTCCGCGGTGCGCACCAGCGGCAGGTCCTCCCAGGCGGCGAGGTTCAGGGTGCGCTCCTTCAGGGCCTGCGCAATGCGCTCGGTGAGCCGCTGCACCGCCGCGACCTCGCCCTCGCCCTCGCCCGAAGGCACGGAGAAGTCCGCGACCTCGATGGCGGGCCCCACGTCGATGAGCACCTCGCTGCGGAAGCGGTGCTTCTCCGCGTAGGTGAGCCCCACCGGCACGATGCGCACCCGCGCCCCGCGCGCCTGGGCGCGAAACGCGATGCGCGCCGCGCCCGTCTTCAGCTCCGCGAGCCCCGGCTCCGAGTGGCTCTTGCCCTCGGGAAACAGCGTGAGCGCGCGTCCCTCGACGAGCGCGCCCGTGGCGGCCTCGAAGGTGCCCTCGTTGCGGTTCATCTGGCCGGGGTCGTCCTGGCGGCGGAACACGGGCAGCGCGTCCAGCCCGCGCAGGAGCGCCCCCAGCACCGGCAGCGCGAAGAGCGGCGCCTTGGCGAGGAAGGTCACCTTGCGCCGGGTGAGGATGAAGACGAGCGCGGGGTCCATCAGCCCGTTGGGGTGGTTGCCCACGAAGATGACGGACCCCTCGGGCTCGAGCGGGGGTGCGCTCACCCGCACCCGGTAGAAGAGCCGCACCGCGAAGGCCACCACTGCCTGGACGAGCCGGTAGAACACAGGGCGGCAATGTAGCCCACTCAGAACAGGCCGATGGCGAAGTGCACCTGCATGCTGGGCTCGTTCACCTCGCGGTCGCGGTGCAGGTTCACGCCCACATCCAGCGCGAGCGGCCCCACGGGCGTGCTGTAGCGCAGGCCCGCGCCGGCCACCGGGCGCAGGATGGCGAGGTCGAAGGCGGCCGGGTCCAGCCAGAGGTTGCCCGCCTCGGTGAAGAGGCCCACGTCCAGGGCGCGGTACACCGGCACGCGCAGCTCCAGCTTCGCCAGGGTGAAGAGCTCACCGCCCTGGCTGGGCAGGCTGTCGCCGCCCAGCAGCACCAGCGCCTCCTGCGAGCAGCCAGCGGGGTTGAGCAGCGCGCGGCAGTCGGCGAGCTGCGTGTGCAGCGAGCGGCGGCGGTCCTCGGGCAGCAGGTTGTCCTCGCGGAAGCCGCGCAGGCTGGTGGAGCCGCCGAGGAAGAAGCGCTTGGGCGGGATGGTGCGGGCGCCGGACTCGAGCTGCCGCACGGTGCCGCCGCGCAGGCTGGCTGCGAGCACCGCGCGCTTGCCCGCCGGCACGTACACGCTGAAGGTGCCCGAGAGCTTGAGCCCGTTGATGGGGAAGGCCGGCAGCGGGTTTCCCTGCGCGTCCGTGGGCGCCACGCTCAGGCCGCGGATGAGCTCCGCGCTGGTGGAGAGCAGCAGGCCGCGGCGCGGGTTCACCGGGTCGTTGCGGAAGTCCAGCGTGGCGGTGGGCCGCAGCGAGTGCAGGCCGAACACGCCGTAGTCGAAGCGGGTGCGCTCCTCCTCGGGGCGGCCGCTGCTCACCAGCTCCGTGCCGGCCACGCCCAGCGGGCGCACGCGGCTGTTCTCCAGCTGGTACTGCAGGCTGAGCGAGAGCCAGCGCGTGGCGGCCCAGTCGAGGCTGGCCACGGCGGCGGCGCGCGTGGACACGTAGGAGGCGCGGTGCACGCGCTCGCCGATGACGTCCAGGCGCGCGCCCACCTCCAAGGGCAGCAGCGCGTACAGGCGCGGCTGCGCCACCGAGAGCGTGCCCTGGCCACCGAGGCCCGGCAGGCCGGTGAGCTCCTCGCACTCGCGCGGGCAGTCGAACTCGCCGGAGAGCACCTGCGCGTTCCAGCCCACGTAGTTGAGCTTGCCGCGGGCGTTCAGGTTGAGGCCGCTGCCGTTCACGTTCGGGAAGGCCGTGTCCAGCTGCACGCGGGGCCCGTCCACGAGGAAGTAGCCGCCGGCCACCTCGCCGTCGATGCGCGGCCGCTCGCGCACCTCCACCACCACGTCCTTGGTGGGCTCCACCGTCTCCGGCGCGAGCAGGCGCACCGTCACCTGCCGGAAGATGCCCAGCAGCACCAGCGCGCGCTGCGTCTCGAAGAGGGCCTCGGGGTCGAGCACGTCGCCCGCGCGCACCTTGAGGTTCGCGCGCACGGTGGACTCCTCGGTGCGCCCCAGCCCCTGGAGGATGATCTGCCCCACGCGCACCTGCGGCCCCGGCTCCGCGCGGAAGCGCACCCGCGCCTCGCGCCCGTCCGCCGAGACGTCCGTCTGCGCCTCCACCTTGGCGAAGAGGTAGCCGCGGCGCCCCAGCGCGTGGCCGAGCGCGAGCCGGTCCCGCTCCACCGCGGGGAAGCCGAACACGGAGCCCGGCGCGAGCGAGCCCGGCAGCGGCGCGCCTCCCACCGGGAAGCCCTCGCGCGTGAGGCTGGCCACGCGCGCCTGGGGCCCCTCGTGCACCACGAAGCGCGCGCGCGCCGTGCGGGTGTCCTCCTCGCGCACGAGCTCGGCGAAGCGCACCTGGGCCTGCAGGTAGCCGCGCTCGCGGTAGGCCGCGGTCATCAGGTCCGCGGCCTCCAGGTAGGGGCCCTCCACGAACACGGTGGAGGGGTCCGGCGCGTTCGCATCGCGCAGCTGCTCGCGCCGCTCGCGCCCCTCGATGGCGAGCGGGTCGTCCATCAGGCGCGGGGCGTTGCCGGTGTCCGGGGCGCTCACCCGCACGCGCTCGAACAGCGCCTGGCGCAGGGTCTCGTCGTCGAAGGCGGTGTTGCCCTCGAAGCGCACCTCGCGCACCACCAGCGGGGGCCCCTCCTCCACCTCGAACACCAGCACCAGCTCGGCGCCGTCCGGGCGCGGCACCTCGCGCGGCTCCACGCGCACCGAGTGGTAGCCGCGGTGGCGGTAGAAGGCGGCGAGCCGGCGCGAGAGCCGCCCGATGATCACCGCGTCCAGGGGCTCGCTCGCGTCGTAGGCGAGCACGTCGCGCAGGGTCGCGTCCGTGAAGTGGTGGTTGCCGTGGAAGTGGAAGCTGACCTGGGGGCCGGCCTGCACCGGCACCGAGATGCTGGCCCGGGTGCCCTCCACCTTCACCTGCGGCTCGTCCACGCGCGCCCGGTAGAAGCGCTGCTCGCGCAGCCGGGTGCGCAGCCGCTCCACCCCGTCCGCGAGCGCGGCGCGCTCGAGCACGCCGCCCACCTGCAGCCCCAGCGCGCCGAGCAGCTCGGGCAGCGGCAGGCCGGGGCTGCCCGCGAGCGTGACGGCCGCCACGCGCGTGGGAGGCCCCTCGTCCACCACCAGCGTGAGCGAGACGCCGCCGGGCACCTCGCGGCGCTCCACCTGCACCTGGGCCGAGTCGTAGCCGCGGGCGTGGTAGGCGTCCTGGATGGCGCGCAGCGCCGCGTCCAGCCCGTCCGGGTCGAAGGGGCGGCCCTCGGCGAGGCCGCTCGCCGCGCGCACCTGCTCGTCGCGCAGCACCACGTTGCCCACGATGCCCAGCTCCGCGAGCTGCTTCACGGGGGTGAGCTCGAAGACGACCGTCACTCCGGCGCCTGCGCCCCCCTCCTGCACCCGCGCCACCACGTCCGTGAAGCGGCCGGTGGCCCACAGCCGCTCGATGGAGCGGCGCACGGCGCGCGTGCTCAGGTGCTGGCCTGCGCGCACCGCCACCAGCTCGCTCAGGCCCGCCGTGTCCACGCCCGCCGGCAGGTGCAGCTCCACCCCGGCGATGAGCGGCCGCGGGTCCAGCGGGGCGTCGGCAGGAAGTGGGGCCGCCGGCGCGGCCGCGGGCGCCTGCGCGAGGGCGCTTCCCGCCGCGAGCGCCAGCGCCAGGGCGAGCGCGCGCGCTACTCCACCTGCCAGCTGAGCTTGAGCTCCAGGCCGAGGTTGCCGAACGCCGCGTCGCTGTGCTCGTTGTCCCACTGGGCCTGGGTGGAGAGTCGGTTGTCGAAGCGGTACTCGGCGCGGGCGCGGGTGCCCCGGCCGCTGACGGGCTGCTGCATGGTGAGCTTAAGCTGCTCGGTGAGGAACTTCGACTCCAGCTGTGCGGTGGGCTCCACCTGCGAGCTGGAGGCGTTGTACGCGGTGGAGATCTGGAAGGACAGATCTCGCAGCAGCGGGTTCTTGGGCAGGAAGCGCTGCACCTGGCGGTCCAGCCCGGAGACGTTGAACAGGGCCTCGGCGGCGAGGCTGGCGCCGGTGGCCGCGGTGGCCTCCTTGTCGCGACTCATCACGCCCAGGGTGAGCAGGCTGAGGATGTCGCCCTCGGGCAGGTCCGGCTCGCTGGCGAGCAGCACCTGGGGGCTCGCGATGCGCCCGAAGCCGTGCAGCTTCACCAGGTGGTCTCGCACCTGGGTGGTGGCGTGCAGGTCGAACACCGGATCGATGGCGTAGCGGTCCTTGAACTCGAGCACGCCCTGGGTGATGGCGAACTCGTTGTTGCGGAAGAAGGCCCGGCTGCCCTCCGCGGCCTCCAGCGTGCCGAGCAGGCCCAGGCGCGTGTTGGTGCCGGTGAGGCGCAGGTCGCCCAGCAGCTTCGCGCGCGCCAGGTTGTTGTCCACGCGCACGTCCCCCAGGTGCACCTTCACGTCCAGGGTGAGGTACTCGCGCGGGCGCTCCACGCTGGAGGCGCTGAGCACGCTGCGCCGCCCCAGGCCCTGCAGCAGCGCGTCCAGCTCCAGGCCCTTCTGGTAGCGCAGGCGCACCACCTCCAGGTCGCCGGTGAGCAGCAGCGCGTCCGGCTTGCCGCTGAGCAGCAGCTCTCCGGAGGCCGTGAGCGGCAGGTCTTCCGTCGGGCGGAAGGCCACGTCGGTGAGCTGCAGTCCCAGCTCCAGCTGCTGCGGCTCGAAGCGCTCGAGCCGCACGTCGCCGCGCACCGCCACGCGCCCCTCGTTGAGCTGGCCCTGCAGGTCCTCGAGCAGCACGCGGTGCTCGGTGAACTCGAGCCGGCCGTTGAGCCCGCGCACGCTCAGGGCCTGGTCGCGCAGGGCGAGCTTCGCGTCGCGCAGCTCGGCGCTGCCCATCAGCGTGGGGCTCTGCAAGGGGCCGCTCGCCACCGCGTTGAGCTCCAGCGTGCCGCCGGTGCGCTCGAGCCCCGGCACGAAGCTCTCGAGCAGGCGCACGTCCATGGCGCCGCGCATGCTCAGGTCCAGCCGCTCCGGGCCCACCCAGCCGGCCGCCGCGAGCTCGGTGTTGGGCCCGCGGAAGGTGAAGGCCTGCAGGTCCAGGCGCCCGCGGCTGAAGGTGAGCACCACCGGGCCGTCGTTCTCGCCCGCGAAGTCGCCGCGGGAGAGCCGCAGCCGCTCGAAGGTGGCGCCCACCTGCGCGTCCGCGGGGTCGCGGAAGTTGCCCTGCGCGCTGATGACGCCGGACACCGAGCCGCTCAGCCCCTGCGCCGCGGCCACCGCAGGCAGCAGCGGGCGGATCTCCGGCAGCGTGAGCGTGAGCGAGGCGTCGTAGGGGAAGGGCTCGCGCAGCTTCACGCGCACGAAGCCGTTCGCATCCCGCGCGGGCTTGCCCCACAGCTGGAAGTCCTTGCCCACCATGCGCCCCTCGAGGCTCAGGGGCCCCAGGTCGCGCTGCGCGAAGCGGATGTTGGGCGCGCTCAGCCGACCGCTCGCGGTGGGCAGGTCCGCGTTGCCGCCCACCTCCCCCTCCAGCGCGAGCGTGCCCTCGATGCCCAGGCGCGCCGCCTGCTCGGGCCCCACCAGCTCGGGCAGGGAGAGCTTCTCGCCGCCGTAGCGGTAGTCGAGCCCCCCGCCGAGGAAGGTGAAGGTGCCCTCCGCCCAGGTGCGCCCCAGCGGCCCCTCGAGCACGGTGCGCTCCATGGCGAGCGCCTTGCCGTCCACGAAGCGCAGGCGCGCGGTGCCGTTGCCCATGCGCCGGCCGTAGTAGGTGGTGTCCTGCAGCGCGAGCTCGATGCCGCCGCCGAAGTGGTCCGCGGGCCCCTCCACCGCCACCTTGCCGGAGACCGTGCCGCCCAGCGTGCCCTGCATCAGCGCGAGCGAGGGGCTGAGTCCCGCCACCAGGTCCACCAGGTCCTCGGTGCGCCCGTGCTGCACTTCGATGCGCCCGCGCGTGTGCAGCGTGGGGCCGAAGGTGAGCGCGCCGCCCCCCGTGTACGGGGTGCGCCCCTTCTGGCCGCTCACGTGCGGGAAGGCGAGCGTGCCGTCCGCGTACGAGAGCCTTCCCTGCACCACGCCCAGCCCGAAGCCCCAGAAGACGAAGTCGCGCAGGGACAGCGCCGCGCCCACCCGCACGTCGCTGTAGGGGCCGGTCACCTCGAACTCCGCGCCGCCGCGCCCGCTCCAGGGCAGCTCGGCGATCATCCCGAAGTCCGCGAGGTCCAGCTCGCCCTTGCCGCGCACGTCCAGGCCGCGGCTGGGCTCGTAGTAGAGCGTGGCCTCGCCCTGCACGCGGCTCTTCGCCGTCTCCACGCTCAAGGCCCCGAAGCGCACCTGGTCCGGGCCAATGTTGAGCTGCGCGCGCACGTGCCCGCGCTCGAAGTGCAGCAGCTCGAGCCCCTTGCGCGAGGGCTGGTCGAAGGGGCGCGTGGCGAGCCGGAAGGGCCCGGTGCGCAGGTCCAGGTCGCCGTGCAGCTGCGGGCGCGGCAGCAGCGTGCCGGCCACGCGCGCGGTGCCGGTGGCGGGGAAGTCCACCCACGCGCCCGGCAGCCCCGCCTTCTCCAGCACCCGCGCGAGGCTCGCGCCCTCTGCCTCCAGCGTGGCCTGCGTGGGCAGGCCCGGCGTGAGCCGCAGCTCGCCGCGCACGGTGGCCTTGCCCGCGCCCGCGGGCACCACCAGCTCCTCCACGCGCAGCAGCTCTCCCCCGTAGGAGAGGCGCGCGGTGAGGCTGCCGGGCGCGTAGGCGCCGTACGCGAGCCCGCTCGTGGACACGTCCGCACTCGCGCTCAGGTGCTCGGGGCGGCCCTTGAGCCCCACGCGCGCCCAGACGTGCCCCTCGGCGGGGCGAGGCAGCGCGGCGATGCGCGCCACGGTGCGCAGCGGCACGAAGGCCTGCACGTCCAGGTCCAGCACCGGGCTGCACAGCTCCTCCACCTTGCCGCTGAGCGAGAGCGTCACGTCCTCCACCGCCAGCTCGCCGCGGTCCACCTCGAGCAGCGCCTCGTCCGGGTCCAGCAGCCCCGAGAGCACGAGGCGGCCCAGCACGAGCTCCTCCGGGCCCTGCTGCTCGGGGCCCTGCAGCTCGGGCCCCTGCGCCTCGCCCAGCCGCACCCGGCCCTCGCGCGCCTCGAGGTCGAACTCGGCGGCGCCCCAGCGCTCGCGCCAGTCCAGGTCCACCCCGCCCACCTCCACGCGCCGCCCCTTCGGCAGCGCCACGCGCAGCTCGGCGTCGCGGATGTCCAGCCGGCCCACGCGCAGCCGCTCGAGCTGCTGCAGCGGGCAGGTGGGCGCAGCGGGAGCGCCCGTCGCCGCGGCGGGCGCGGTGCGCGCCTGGGCGAGGTCCAGGCTCACGCGCGGCCGGTCCACGCGCACCCGGCTCACCGGCAGCCGCCCCGAGAAGGGCGAGACGAAGCCCAGCTGCACCTCGGCGAGGTCCGCCGCGAAGAGCGGCGTGTCCGTGCCCGGGACGAACAGCGAGAGGCCGCGCAGGCGCAGCGTCTGCGCGAGCGGGTCCAGCTCGCAGCGGCCGATGCCCACCTCGAGCCCGGTGAGGCCGGGCAGCTCGCGGCGCGCGAGCGTGCACGCGGCGTCCCACGTCTCCGGGCGGCGCAGCAGCGCCACGCTCGCCGCGAGCAGCAGCAGGACGAGCAGGAGCGCCTTGCGAGCGCCGTTCCGGTGCGTGGGCGTCACGGCCGCTACAGCTTACCCAGCCCCTCGAGGTAGCGGTCGATCTCGGCCAGGTCGAGCTTGCCGCCCGTGGCCGAGCGTGCGGGAGCGGACGCTGCCCCCGCCCCGGAGGTCCCGGTCGCCGCGAGCGCCGCCGCGCCTTCCGCCCCGGCCGCGCCGCGCTGCAGGCCCAGGTTCTGTCCGATGC
This sequence comes from Aggregicoccus sp. 17bor-14, assembly GCF_009659535.1. Taxonomy (NCBI): domain Bacteria; kingdom Pseudomonadati; phylum Myxococcota; class Myxococcia; order Myxococcales; family Myxococcaceae; genus Aggregicoccus; species Aggregicoccus sp. 17bor-14. Next base: position 23,002 of record NZ_VJZZ01000009.1, on the reverse strand, counting down.
GGTGCACCAGCTGCTCGTTGATGGTCTCCTCGCGGGAGAGGAAGGCCTCGAAGAGCGCGTTGTCGCACAGCGTGTTGATGACGCGCGGGGTGCCGCCCGAGTGCTCGTGCACCGCGAGCAGCGCCTCGGGCGTGAAGGGCAGGCGCGGGCAGCCGGCGAGCCGCAGCCGGTGCTTCACGTAGGCCTCGGTGGACTCGGCGGTGAAGGGCTCGAGCTTGTAGCGCAGCGCCACGCGCTGGGCGAGCGGCGGGTCCAGCTTGAGGTTCTTCTCGATGTCCGGGAGCCCGAAGAACACGAAGGAGATGAGCTTGCGCTCGGGGACCTCCAGGTTCAGCAGCCCCCGGAACTCCTCCATGATCTCCCGCGTCTCGAGCATCTGGGCCTCGTCGATGAGGACCACGGCCTTCTTGCCGGACTCGTAGATCTGCAGCAGGCGCTGGTAGAGCTGGCTGAGCAGCGCGAGCTTCTCCTGCGCGGGGCTCTCCACGCCCAGCTGCAGCGCGATGCGGCGCAGCAGCCAGTTCGCGGTGATGCCCGAGTGGATGATGACCAGCAGCGCGGCCTCGTACTCGCTCTCCGGGAGCGAGTCGAGCATGCGGCGCGCGAGCGTGGTCTTGCCCGCCCCGATGTCCCCCACCAGGATGGACAGGCCCTTCATGTAGCTCACGGCGTGCATCAGCCGGGTGAGCGCCTGCGAGTGCTGCGTGGAGTTGTAATAGAAGCGGCTCACCGGCGCGTTCGAGAACGGCTCCTGGGTGAGCTCGAAGTAGTCGAGATAGGTCATCGTTCCCCCGCGCGACTACACGTAGCCGACCTTCCGGGTCTTGGGTGCCGCATTCGAGGCGGCGGCCACCGCCGCGCCCGCGCCCCGCGCGCCGGGCAGCGCGTCGTCCTCGGCCTGCACGCTCGCCGCGAGCCGCGCCACCTGCGCGCCCACGTCGCGGTAGCGCGGGTCCAGCGCGGCCACGCGGCGGTAGTGGTAGAGCGCCTTGCCGGGGCTGCCGGCGGCCTCCTGCGCCATCGCCAGCTCGAAGCCCAGCGCCTTGGTGGCCTCGCCCGCGGCGTGCTCGCTCGCGAGCGCCTCCTTGAAGGTGCTCACCGCAGCCGCGGCGTCGCCCTGCATCACCTGGAGCATGCCCACCATGGTGAGGCACTCCACCTCGCGCTTGGTGCCCACGCAGCCCTGGCGCGCGACGGTGAACTCGCCGATGGCGTCGTCCACGAGGCCCATCTCCTTGTAGGCGATGCCCAGGTCGTAGTGCGTGTCCACGTCCTCGGGCTTCACCACCTTCTCGAGGCCCTTCTTGAACTCGGCGAACACCTCCTCCACCGAGTACTGGAAGTCCTCCGCGGCGGGCTCGGGCGCGGCGTCCGCGCCGCCCAGCGTGTCCACCTCGCTGGCCAGCTCCGCCGCGAGGTCGAAGGCGTCGCGCGGCTCCTCGCCCACCGGCTGCACCGAGGGCACGGCCACGGCCGCGGCGGGCACCGGCTCGCTCGGCGCAGGCGCCCCACCCGCCTCGAGCGCCTCCAGGCGCTCCATCAGCTCGGCGGCGCGCGCGTGGCCCGGGAAGGCGATCTGCACCGTCTCGAGGATCTCGCGCGCCTCCTCGAGCAGCCCCTGGTCGAGGAAGAAGGACGCCTCGTCGCACTCCTCCGCCGCCGGCTCCTCGCCCTCGGGCTCGGGGGGCGCCGCGCTCGCGACCGGCGGAGCGGAGCGCGCGGGCGCGGGCGCAGGCTGCCGCTGCGCCGCAGCCTGCAGCGCGGCGGCCTCGAGCGAGGGCTCGCTGCTGCGGCGCGCAGGCGCACTGGCGGGGCGCGGGGCCTCGGCGCGCGCCGCAGGAGCAGGCGCCGCCGGGCGCGCGGGGGCAGCAGGCGCGGGCGCCGCGGCGCGGGTCGGTGCAGCGGGCGCAGGGGGTGCTGCGCGCGCGGGCGCCGGTGGCACCGTGGGCAGGCGCTGCGTGGGCTGGGCGCGCTGCAGCAGCTCCGGCGTGAGCGTGAAGGCGCGCGTGGCCTCCACGTCCTCGTCCGGGGCCGCCGCGGCCGCCACGTCGCCGAAGTCCTGCTCCGCGTCCCCGAAGCCGCCGGGGTCGATGACCACCGCGTCGTCGACCACCGCGTCGTCGACCACGTCCTCGTCGACGATGGCCTCGTCGGCCGAGGCGTCCTGCGCCACGAACCCCAGCGGCTCGTCGTCCCCGCTGGTGGCCAGCGGCTCGTCGTCGCCGTCGTCCGCGAGCGCGTACGCGACCGGCTCCGCGTCCCCGTCGTCCAGCGGCGTGTACTCGCCGGTGACCACGGGCTCGACGTCGTCGTCCACGATCTCGTCCGCGTCCGCACCGCTCACGGTGGCGAGCGCGAGCTCGTCTCCCTCCGGCTGCGCGAGCGCGTCCGCGGGCGCGGGCGAGACGATGACCTCGTCGTCGTTCGAGTCCACGAGGATGGCGTCGTCGTCCGAGCCGTCGTAGGAGCCGGAGGCCTCGTCCTCGGTCACCACCGGCTCGGCGAGCTCCCCGTCCGCGCCGCCCTGCAGCACCGCGAGGAAGGCGGGCAGCTCGGGGTGGTCCGGCTGCTCCTGCATCAGCGTGGCGAGGTAGGGCTGCGCGCGCGCCACGTCCGAGCGGCGCGTGCACAGGCGCAGCACGTTGAGCAGCTGCTCGGCCGCCTGCGCGTCGCTGCCCGAGGCCACGTAGATGGCGTGCGCCTTCTCGTGCGCGTCGAGGTTCTCGGGGTCCAGCGCGAAGATCTTGCGCAGGTGCTCGAGCGCCTTGTCGTGCAGTCCGTACTTCACGTAGACGTCCGTCTCCGTGAGCACCTTGGCGAACTGCTCGCGCGGCAGCGCAGCCGCCGCGGGCGCAGGCGCCGCCGCGGGCGCGGGCGCCGCAGGGGCCGCGCGCGAGGGAGCGGCCGGGGCGGGTGCCGCGGCGCGCGCGGGAGCCGCGGCAGCGGCCGGCGCGGGCTCGGGGTCCACGGCCGCGGCGGAGGGCCCGCGGCGCTCGGCGAGGTCCGGGTCCGAGGGGTCCAGCACCTCGATGCGCGACCAGACGCCGTCCGCCTCGCCCTGGCGCCCGCGCTCCTCGAGCACCTTCACCAGCTCCTTGTAGACGCTCACCGTCTTGGAGGTCTGGCCCAGGCCCTGGAACGCCTGCGCGAGCAGGTTCAGCGTCTCCACGTCCTTGCCGTCCGCCTTGAAGCAGATCTGCAGCTTGGCGAGCGCGCGCTTCTGGTCCCCCTTCGCCAGGTAGCTCGTGGCGAGCTCCTTGGCGATCGGCAGGTTGTCCGGCTCGAGCGCGCTGATGCGCTCGGCCACGCGCAGGTAGTCGTCCGTGCGGCTGTGGCGCTTGAGGTACTCGGCGGCGCGCTTGAACTCCGGCAGCGCCTCCTTGGGCATGTCCTCGCGCGCGTACAGCTCACCGAGCTTGATGCGGCTGGTGACGTTGTCCGGATCGAGGTCCACCATCCGCTTGAGCGTGTCGAGGCTCGCGCGGGTGTTGCCCTCCTTGTCGTACGCGTTGGCGACGATCTGGAAGTACGCCGTCGCCTCGGACATGAGGCCCAGCTGCTGGTGCAGCTCCGCGAGCTTGAGGTTCACCTCGAGCAGCGTGGGGTTGAGCTTCTGCACCTGCTTGTAGAGCGCCACCGCCTTGAGGAAGAAGCCGTCGGACGCGTAGCTCTCGGCCACCTTGGTGAAGTAGGTGGCGGCCTGCACGTTGTCGTTCTTCTTCTGGAACAGCTCCCCCATCTTCTGGAGGACGCGCACGTCCCGCGGGTCCGACTCGAGGACCTTCTGGTATTCCTTGATGGCCTTGTCGTAAGCGCCCTTGGCCACCAGCTTCGCGGCGGCTTCGATGATCTTGTTCTTGTCCATCGAGAGAGGGCTTCCGGCCAGTCGAAACCCCTGAAAACGTTGGGATTTCCGGTTTCCTTGGGGTGGGCGTGGGGGGCCCTTGAGGCTAACGGAAGGCGGCCCGGGGGGTCAAGGATTCGCCCGGGCCCGCCCGCCTGCTCCCCAGAAGCTGCGCTGCGGCGCCTCTGCGATGTGACTGCTGCCGGGCGCTACGGCGTCTCTTCGATCGCCTTGCGCAGCCGGTGGGTGCCGGTCTCACTCGCGAGCAGGCGCTCGACGAAGCGGGTGTCGTACTGCCCCTCGCGGAACGCGTCCTCGGCGAGCGCGGCGCGGTGGAAGGGGATGTTGGTGCGGATGCCCTCGATGACGTACTCGCCCAGGGCGCGCTGCATGCGGCGGATGGCCGTCTCGCGGTTCTCCGCGTGCACGATGAGCTTGGCGAGCAGGGAGTCGTAGTTGGGCAGCACGGTGTAGTTCTCGTACGCCGCCGAGTCCACCCGCACCCCGTAGCCGCCCGGCACGCTGTAGCCGGTGATCTTGCCCGGCCAGGGGGCGAAGGTGACCGGGTCCTCGGCGTTGACGCGGCACTCGATGGCCGAGCCGGTCATGGTGATCTGGTCCTGCGTGCGGTTGAGCGGCTCGCCGTAGGAGAGGCGGATCTGCTCGCGCACCAGGTCGATGCCGGTGACGAGCTCGGTCACCGGGTGCTCCACCTGGATGCGGGTGTTCATCTCCATGAAGTAGAAGGCGCCCGTCTCGTCCATCAGGTACTCGATGGTGCCGACGTTGTTGTAGCGGATGCGCTTCATCGCCTCGATGGAGACGCGGCCCATCTTCGCGCGCAGCTCCGGGGAGACGCCGGGGCTGGGCGCCTCCTCGATGAGCTTCTGGTGGCGCCGCTGCACCGAGCACTCGCGCTCGCCCAGGTGGATGACGTTGCCGTGCTCGTCCGCCACCACCTGGATCTCGATGTGGCGCGGCTTCTCGACGTAGCGCTCGATGTACAGCTCGCCGTTGTTGAAGCTCGCCACCGCCTCGGCCGCCGCGGTGCTGAAGGCCTGCGCGAGCGCGCTCGGCTCGCGCACGATCTTCATGCCCTTGCCGCCGCCGCCCGCCGCCGCCTTGAGGATGACCGGGAAGCCGATCTGCTTGGCCATGTCCTCGGCTTCCTTCGGGTCCTTCACCGTGCCGGTGCTGCCGGGCAGCAGCGGCAGCCCCGCCTCGCGGGCGGCCGCGCGCGCGCGCACCTTGTTGCCCATCAGGCGCAGCATCTCGGGGCGCGGCCCGATGAAGTGGATCTTGCAGCTCGCGCACACCTCGGCGAACTCGGCGTTCTCCGAGAGGAAGCCGTAGCCCGGGTGGATGGCGTCCGCGCGGGTGATCTCCGCGGCGGACAGCAGCGCGGGGATGTTGAGGTAGCTCTCCTTGGAGGGAGGCGGCCCGATGCACACCGACTCGTCCGCGAAGCGCACGTGCAGCGCGTGCGCGTCCGCGGTGGAGTGCACGGCGACCGTGGCGATGCCCAGCTCGCGGCACGCACGGATGACCCGGAGGGCAATCTCGCCCCGGTTGGCGATGAGGACCTTCTTGAACACGCCGTCTTCTCCAATCGCAATGGGCCCGCCTCGCGGGCCCTCGGGGGACCGCGCGCCTAGGCCGGCTCGATGCGGAACAGCGCCTGCCCGAACTCCACCGGCTGGCCGTTCTCCACGAGCACCTCGGCGACGCGGCCCGCCACCTCGGCCTCGATCTCGTTCATCAACTTCATCGCCTCGACGATGCAGAGCACCTGGCCCTTGCGCACCGTGGCGCCCACCTCGACGAAGGCGGGCTGGTCCGGGGCGGGCGTGCGGTAGAAGGTGCCCACGAAGGGGCTGGTCACCACGTGGCCCGGCTTCGTCTCCGCCTTGGCGGGGGCGGCAGAGCCGGCCGCGGGGGCCGGCGCGACGCCGGGGGTCACCGGCCGGGGCGCCTCGTAGGCAGGCGCCGGGGCGCTCGCCACGGTGACGGCCGGGGCCGCGGGGGCCGCGTGCACGATGGTGGTGGCGGGGGCCTGGCCGCGGCGGATGAAGAGCCGCTCGTCGCCGCGCGTCCAGGTGAGCCGCGTGACGTCCGAGGCCTCGAGGATCTCCACGATCTGCCGCAGCGCGTCCACGTCCAGCGTGGTGTTGCCCTGGACGCGCACCGCGCCCGTCTGAGCCGCCGCGGGCTGATTCGCCTTGCGCTTCGTTGCCATCCGTCCCTCTCCCTCGTGAGTGAAGTGCGCGCGGGAGGCCCGGCCACTGGCCCCGGCCCCCCGCGGAATTGCCTTGTGGGGCGCGGTGGGGGCTAGCCCCCGGTGGAGACGCGCGTGAGGTACTTGCCGTCGCGGGTGTCGATCTTCAGCACGTCACCCTCGTTGATGAAGAGCGGGACGTTGACCGAGTAGCCGGTCTCGAGCTCCGCCGGCTTGAGGGCGCCGGAGACGGTGTCGCCGCGGATGCCGGGGTCGCACTTGGTGACCTTGAGGTCCACGGAGTTGGGCAGGGACACGCCGATCGCCTTGCCGTTGTAGAAGAGGATCGAGGCGTTGATGTTCTCCTTCAGGAAGTTCTTCTGCTCGCCGAGCACCTTCTCGCTGATGAAGGTCTGCTCGTAGTTGCGAGTGTCCATGAAGTAGTAGTCCTCGCCCTCCTTGTAGAGGTACTGCATGTCCTTGTCCTCGATGTCCGGCTTGCCGACCTTGTCGCCCGACTTCATCGTGGGCTCGAGGGTGCGGCCGGTGAGGAGGCTGCGGATGGTGGTGCGCACGAACGCGCTGCCCTTGCCGGGCTTCACGTGCTGGAAGTCGAGGATCTCGAACGGCTCGCCGTCGATCTCGATCTTCATCCCCTTCTTGAACTCGGAGGTATCAATCACACCCGCCATGACGCACGACTCCTTCGGACAGCTGGAAAAGTCCGGGCTGTCTAGCTGATGGGGGTGCCCTTTTCAAAAGGAAAGGGACGGCGCAATGCGCCGTCCCCGGGATGTTGCGTCCCTCTGCACAGCGGCCAGGAGAGCTAGAGCTCGGCCTTCACCTTGGGCGCCGTGATGCGCAGCACGTAGCGGCCCTTGCCGTAGTTGCCCTCGGCCTTGAGCGCGAGCACGAGGAAGTAGTCCGGCGTGACCATGCGCATCAGCGTGAGCACGCGCTCGCTGTTGATGCTCACCTCGCTCACGCTGCCCGTCTTGAGCGCCTCGGCGGCGCCCTTGAGCTGGGTGAGCAGGTTCGCGTACTCGACCCACGCGGTCGAGAGCTCCAGCTCCCCCGCCTCGTCCTTCTGGTGCGTCTCCACGGCGATGCCGTCGAAGCCCATGATGCTGCACGCGAGGGCGCCGTCGACCTGGTTGACCACGCTTTCGAGGTGGGTGCGGAAGGACATGGCGGAGGGCTCGGGGGCTCAGGGTCCAGCGGGAGCGGCTTCGCAGGTGAGGGCGGTGCTGTTGTAGCCGTTCACGCCGCAGGCGCCGGAGGCCTGGGCCGGGATGCCCGTGGCGCAGGTGGCTGCGGTCACGACGACGGCCAGGTTCACCTCGTTCGTCTCCACGGTCGAGCCGGTGCGGGTCTTGCCGTGCAGCTTCAGGGCGGCATTGACCGTCACGGGCTCGGCAGAGCTCGCGAAGTGCGCATCGAGGACGGCCAGCACCGCGGGGGGAAGCAGGTCCGCCGTGATGAAGCTGTCCGTGGTGGCACCCTCGGGCAGCAGGTACGAGAACGGCAGGTGCTGGGCCGGGATGTCCAGCGCGGGCACGGAGCTGTAGTTGAGCTCCTGCTCGCTCGCGATGAAGTCCCCGCCGCCCGTGCCGCCCACCGGCGAGCCGCCCACCGTGCCGGGCTCGTTCGCCGTGCGGGCGGACGCGATGTCCACGGCCACCATGTAGCCGCGCAGCGTGCTGCCGGCCGGGGGCAGCGCGTAGATGCCGCGCGCGACCTGGAGCTTGTCGGGAACGCACTCCTCGTCCACGGGGTGCACGGCGAGCAGCCGCACGCCCGAGTCCGATTCGACGCAGGCGGAGGCCGAGAGGGCCAGGAGAGCGAGAGCAGCCAGTCTCTTCATAGTCGTGAGTTCCATGACGGGCCGGGCGCCTAGAGCGTCTGTGCCATGTTCTGGCGGTTGAGGATGCGCGGCGTGATGAAGATCAGCAGTTCCTGCCGGTTCTCCGACTCCTGGTGGTTCTTGAAGAGCCAGCCGATCACCGGGATCTTGGAGAAGAAGGGCACGGAGAACGAGGAGGAGCCGCCGCGGCGCACGTAGATGCCGCCGATCACCGTGGTGTCGCCGTCCTTCACGAGCACCTGGGTGTTGGCCTCCTTGCGCTGGATGGCCGGCTGGCCGTTCGCGCCCGTGTTGGAGGGGTCCGGCTGGTTGTTCTGCGCGCTGATCTGCATGAGGATGCTGCCGTCCTGGGTGATGTGCGGCGTCACCTCGAGGCTCAGGCGCGCCTCCACGAAGGTGGTGTTGGCGCCCGCGGCGGACACCTGCGCGTACGGGATGGACACGCCCTGGCTGATGCGGGCGGTGTTGTTGTCCAGCGTGGTGACCTTGGGCGCGGAGATGGTCTTCACCGTGCCCTCGCTCTCGGCCGCGGACAGGCGCAGGTTGAGGTTCAGCGCGCCGCCGGCCGAGCCGAAGACGAAGCCCAGCGCGCCACCGCTGTTCAGACCCACGGCCGCCGGCAGGTTCACCGCGAAGTTCGGGTTGGCGGAGACGCCCGCGTTGCCCTCGGAGGTGGAGCCGCCGGTGACCGCGATGTTGTTCGGGAAGATGAGGCCGGTGGGGTTACCCGTGGCGGCGCTCGCGCGGGCCTGACCACCCCACTGCACGCCCAGCGAGCGGCTGAAGCTGGTGTTCGCCTCGACGATGCGGCTCTCGATGAGCACCTGGGGCGTCTGGGTGTCCAGGTTGCGCACCAGGGCGCGCGCCTTCTCGATGTTCGCGCGCACGTCCTTGACGATGAGCACGTTGGTGCGCGTGTCCACAGTGACCGAGCCGCGCTCGGAGAGGATGTCCTTCACGCGGGCGCTCATGTCACCGGCCGTGGCGTAGTTCACCGGGATGAGGTTGACCGAGAGCTCCTCCTGCGCCTGCAGGCTCTTGCGCCGCTCGGCGCGCAGGCGCGCCTCCTCCTCCAGCGTCTTGAGCGGAGCGATGCGCATGATGTTGCCCACCTCCTCCTTGCCCAGACTGCGGGTGCGCAGGATGAGCTCCAGCGCCTGGTCCCAGGGCACGTTGCGCAGGCGGATGGTGACGCGGCCGGTCACGTCGTCGGCGACGACGATGTTCTTCTTCGAGATCTCCGCGATGACGCGCAGGAGGTTCTGGATGTCGATGTCCTTGAACTCGAAGGTGACCTTCTTGCCGGTGAAGCGCGCCTGGCGCGGGGCGCCCTCGGCGGCGTAGACGGGGGCCTCGGAGGAGAAGCCGGCGGCGCGCTGGGTCACCGCGACCTCCTCCGTCTTCACGCCCTTCACGCCCAGGGTCCAGCGCAGGCTGCCCTTGCCCTGGCTCGCGCTCTCCTCGAGCGCGCCGTCCGCGCTGACCACCACGCGCACCTGGTGCGCGGCGCCCGGGACGCTGAAGGCGCTGACCATCTTCACCGGGGTCTCGAGCGCGCTGGTGTCCAGGCTGCGCTCGAGCTTGCGCGGCAGCTGCGCGCCGTCCAGCGTGAGCACCGCGCTGCGCGGGTCCGGACGCTCCACCTTCCAGGCCACCGCGCCGGAGAGCTTCAGCTCCACCACGCCGCCGCTCTCGGACTCGTTGAAGGTCAGGTCCTTCACCTCGACGAGCGCGGGCGCCGAGGCGACCTCGGCCTTGGTCTCGGCCGGCTGGGGCACCGGGCGCAGCGGCTGCTGCTCGCTCGCCGCTGCCGCCGCGGGCTCGACCGCCGCCACGACCGCGCGGGTCTCGGCCTGCGCCGCGGGCTTCGCGTCTTGCTTCGCCACCGCGCCGCCGAGCACCACGTCCACGCCGTGGGCGGTGCGCTCCACGCGGTAGGCGGGCATCTCGCCGCGCACGTCCAGCACCAGGCGCACCTTGTCCGCGTGGGCACCCACGCGCACGTCCTTGAGCAGGCCCGAGCGCACCTTGGGGGCGCGCGCCGCGAGGCCCACGCCGTACAGGTCCACCGCGAGGCGCGCCGGGTCGGCGAGCTGCAGCACCTCGTAGCGGGCGATCTCGCCGTCCGCGCCGACGCGCAGCGTGTCGCCGTCCACCGCGAGCGCGGTCACGCGCTTGGCGGGGTTCGCCACGTCGCGCTCGTCCGCCTCGGCGGCCACCACGTTCTCGGCGAGCGCGGGTGCGGCCGCGGCGCTCGCGGCCTGCGCCGCAGCGGCGGGCGCGGCGCTGGCGGCCGGGGCGCGCGCGGGCTTGGGCTCGGCAGCGGCCGTGCTCCCCTCCCCTGCGCCGGCGCTGGCTCCAGCGCCTTCGATGGAGATGAGCACGCGGTTGCCCTCGGCGCGCACGTCGTACTGGGCGGCGGCCGTGAGCGCCACCAGCACGCGGCCGACGCTCGCGCGCTCGTCCGTGAACTGGCTCGCCACGATGCCCGCGACGGGGCCCTTGCCCTCGTGGTGCCCCTTGATGCCGGTGGCATCCGCCGAGGACAGGTCCACGACCAGCCGGTCCGGGCCACTGAGCCGGAAGACGGTGAAGGTGGGCGCACGGGTGCCGGTGACGACCACCTGGGCACCCGTCCCGGTCTGGACCACATCCAGGCCCCTGAGGGTGTTGAGCTCCGCGCCCTCAGCGCCTGCCGTCAGCATCGCGACCAGCAGGCCGGTCGCGACGATCCACTTGCCCCTCACAGCGCTCGTTCCGAGCATGCTTCCCCTCACAACAAGTTGAATCCGTCTGCGGTACCCCGGTGCTGCTCGGCTACTCGCCGTAATTCTTGCCGGTCAGCAGGTTGTAGGCCGGGTCCTTCTGATCGTCCGGCTTGAGCTGCATGCTGACCGGGTTGGACAGCACCTTGCCGTCCGTGCCGGTGTAGTACTCGGTGATGGTCACCGACTCGCGCAAGATCTGGGTGGCCTTGCCGCCCTTCTTCCCGATGCGCGTGTTGCGCCGCACCACGTGGCCGCGCCCGTAGGGGTCCTCGACCATGGCGATGGGATTCGCGTCACCCGTGATGACCGCGACCAGCTTGAGCTGCTCGAGGTCGAACTGGCAGAGCGGCTCGCTGCAGGCCGAGACCACCGCCTCGGCGGTGGCGCCGCGCTCCTGCTGCGGGCTGCGGAACGGGTCGCGCTTGCCCACGGGGTTGTAGGCGTACACGTACGCCGGCGCGGCGGAAGCCGTCGTCGCGGGTGCAGCCGCGGCCTTGGGCTTCGGGCGCACCGCGGGCGCTGGCGGCGGCGCCTCGTCTTCGCAGGCCAGGCCGCTCAGCGCGATGCCCGCCACAAGCATGATGGACTTGAACGTCTTCATCCTCAGATTCCCGTTGTCGCCCTATTTCTTGGACTGATCAAGAAATCGGAAAGTGGTGGCCAGGAAGGTGCTCTTCAGTACGACCTTCTCGTTGCGCAGCTCGGCGTTATCCAGGGTGATGCCGTTCACGTTCACGATGCGGCGCATGTTCGCGACCTCCTGGAGGAACATCGCGATCTCGTGGTAGTTGCCCGTGACCGTCATCTTCACCGGGATGCGCGAGAAGAAGTCGCCGCGCGACTCGGCGCCCGGCTCGACGCGCGCGATCTGCAGGCCGGACTTCTTGCCGATGTCGTTGAGCTGCGAGAGCAGCTCGTCCACGTCCTTCTGCTCCGGCAGCTCGGTGAGCGCCTCGGCGAGGCGCTGCTCGAGCACGTCCATCTCGCGCCGGCGCTCATTGAGGTTCTGCGCGATCTCCTGCTTCTCGGAGAGCTGCAGGTCCAGCTGGCGCTGCTGAGCCACCTGGCGGACGATGTCCTCCTCCACCGGGGTGACGAGGAGGAAGAAGTTGGCGGCCGTGAGCAGGGCCACCAGCGCGGCGAGGCCGCCGTACTTCGTGGCCGGAGGCGCCTTGGCGAACTTGTCGAGGTACTGTTCCATCGCTTTCGGGCCTCTCTACAGCGCGTACGACGCGGCGAGCGTCAGGTTGAAGTCCACCTGCGAGCCGGCCGCATTGCCCATCTGCTGCGCGGACCCCAGCTCGACGTTGGTGAAGAAGGGCTTCACGTCGGCCGAGGGGAACTCCTCGACGGAGGCGTCACCCGAGAGCGACTCCACGCGGGAGGTGTTCGTGTCCCGGCGCTGCTCCACCAGGCGGCCCATCCCCTTGGGGGTCCACACCACGTTGCCGAGGCCGCGCATGAACTCGGCCACGTCGTCGTGGCTCGCGGCGGAGGCAGTGATGGCGACGTTGTTGTTGGCCTCCGCGAAGGACTTGAGCCACACCTTCTTCGGCATGGCGCTGGCGAGCGCGTCCAGCATCCGCACGGGGCCGGAGCGGCCCTTGCGCAGGTCGTCGAGGACGGCGAGCTTGCGCTCCACCTCGGCCTTGCGGGCGTTGATGTTCTTCACCTCGCCGATCACCTTCTCCAGGTTGGCGATCTTGGCGTTGGTGTCCGCGATGCGCTGGGCGTTGCGCGCCTGCTCCGCCTCACGGTTGCTGAGCCAGAGGTAGTTGAACACGCCCGCGCCCACGAGGACGACGGCGAACAGGACCAGCAGCTGCCGGCCCATCTCCCGCTTCTTCACCGCCCGGACGGGCAGCAGGTTGATGCGAATCATCATGTGCGTCGGTTCCTTCAGGAGATGGGCGGATCAGCCGAGCTTGTCGCCCGGGCGTCGAAGGGCCAGTCCCACCGCGACTGCCGCCATCGGCGCCACGTCCATGATGAACGCGGGGTCGAACTTGCGGTTGTCCACCTCGATCTTGCGGAAGGGGTTGAGGATCTCCACGGGCACGCCCACGCGCGCCTCGATGGTCTTGAACAGCGCGGGGATCTTCGCGGTGCCACCGGAGAGGTACACCTTGGTGAAGTTCGCGTCCGCGGCGGTGCCCGCGTAGAAGTCCAGCGAGCGCTGGATCTCGCCCGCCACCTGCTCGGCCACGCTCGCGAGCACGCGCTCCACGTCCTGGGGCACCACGGAGTCCGCGTCCCCGAGGCCGCCGCCGATCTTGAGCGCCTCGGCCTCCTCGTAGGAGACGTTGAGCTGCTTCTGGATCTCCTCGGTGAACTGGTTGCCGCCGATGGTCACGTCGCGCGTGAACACGGTGATGCCGTTGGTGATGATGTTGATGTTCACCACCGAGGCGCCCGCGTTGATCAGCACCACGGTCTCGCGGTCCGGCACGTCGTAGTTGCTCGCGAACATGTTCTGGACGGCGAAGGCGTCCACGTCCACGACCACCGGGTTGAGCCCCGCCTCGGAGACCACCGAGGTGTAGTCGTTGATCATGTCCTTCTTCGCGGCGACCAGCAGCACGTCCATCTGGCCGGTGGCGTCATCCGCCCCCGACTCGAGGATCTGCGTGTCGATGTTCACGTCCTTCACGTCGAAGGGGATGTACTGCTCCGCCTCCCACTGGATGCTCTCCTCGAGCTCCTCCTGGGCCATGCGGGGCATCTGGATCTTCTTGATGATGACCGAGTGGCCGCTGACGCCGATGGCCGTGTCCTTGGTCTTCACCTTGAGCTCGCCCAGCAGCTCCTGCATCGCCTGGACGATCGCGGTGGAGTTCATCAAGGCCCCGTCCACGATGGCCTCCTGCGGCAGCGGCTTCATGCCGAAGCTCTGCAGCGCGTAGCTCACTGCGCCACGCTTGCGCTGCTCCTTCAGGAGGATCATCTTGACCGAGGTCGATCCGATATCGAGACCGAGTACGAGTTTGCCCTTCGCCATTCCGTGACTCCGTGCAGAGGACCTGCAGCGTAGCATCGGTGTGCAACCCCTCCTAAAAAGTGCCGCCGTGCCCGCTCGCTCCACACTCCGGCGAGCAGTGCCGGCAGCATGTGTTCGGGGGTGCAGCGAGGGGCGAGAGGGGGTGCCGATGTGAGCCTTCCACCCCCATGCTCAGGGGCGCTCGGCGTCCGCGTCCGGGGCGATGCCGTACTCCTTGATCTTGTAGAGCAGCGCCCGGTGGGAGATCTCCAGGATCTCGGCGGCGCGGGTGCGGTTGCCGTTCGTGCGCTGCAGCGCCGCACGGATGTAGCTCTCCTCCAGGGCCCGCATGGCGCGCTTGAGCGAGAGGTCCTGCGAGGCCAGGGGCGCCGCCCCGGCCGCGGTGCGTGCCGGGCTCCAGAGCCGCTCGGGCAGGTCCGAGGGGGCGATGTGCTCGCCCTCCGCGAGCAGCACGGCGCGCTCCATCGCGTTCTCGAGCTCGCGCACGTTGCCCGGCCAGGCGTAGGACTGGACCAGGGCCTCGGCCTCCGCGGAGAGCGCCCTGACGGGCACCTCGCGGTTGAGCTCGCGGTTGAAGCGCGCGATGAAGCCCCGCGCGAGGAGCGGCACGTCCTCGGCGCGCTGGCGCAGCGGCGGCACGTGCAGGTTCACCACGTTCAGCCGGTAGTAGAGGTCCTCCCGGAACTCGCCGCGCGCCACGAGCTTGCCGAGGTCGCGCAGCGTCGCAGCGACCACCCGCACCGAGACGCGCTCGACCTTGCTCTCCCCGACCGGGCGGACCTCGCCCTCCTGCAGGAAGCGCAGCAGCTTCACCTGGGCGGAGGCCGGCATCTCGCCCACCTCGTCGAGGAGCAGCGTGCCGCCGTCCGCCTCGGAGATGAGCCCGCGCTTGGCGCTGCGCGCGTCCGTGAAGGCGCCGCGCGCGTGGCCGAACAGCTCGCTCTCGATGAGCCCCGCCGGGATGGCGCCGCAGTTCACGGCGACGAAGGGCATCCCCGCGCGGGGCGAGAGCTCGTGCAGCGCGCGCGCGACGAGCTCCTTTCCCGTCCCGCTCTCGCCGGTGATCAGCACGGTGGTCGTCACCGGTGCGAGCCGGGTGACCTGGCGGCGCAACTGCTGGATGGGCTCGGACTCGCCCAGGATCCGCTCCAGCGGCCCCCCTGCCCGCTCCGGCCCGGCCTGCAGGCGCCGGTTCTCGCGCAGCAGGCGCAGGCGCTCCTCCGCCTTGCGCAGCACGAGGACGAGTTCCTCGGGCTTGAAGGGCTTCTGGACGTAGTCGTAGGCCCCCTGGGCCACCGCGCGCAGCGCGACGTCCTGCGAGCCGTACGCGCTCATCACGATGACCGTGAGTGCAGGCTGCAGCTCGAGCGCGCGGGGCAGCAGGCTCAGCCCGTCCAGGCGCGGCATCCGCACGTCCGAGACGAGCACGTCGTAGGGGCGGGCGGCGAGCTCGCGCAGCGCCTCCTCGCCATCCGCCACGCTGCGCACCTCGTAGCCCTGCTCCGTCAGCGACAGCGTCAGGATGTGCCGCAGGGACGGCTCATCGTCAGCGACGAGGATGGTGCGCAGCGAGGCCATGGTGCGGCGTCATTGTGGACCGAAGCGCAGCGGGCCGGTAGCCCTCACTTGGTTTCCCCGCTCAGGCCGCCGGCAGCTCCAGCGTGAAGCGGGCGCCCCGCTCCGGGCGGTTCTCCGCCGTCAGGCGCCCCCCGAGCGTGGTGGCGAGGTGCAGCGAGACCGCGAGCCCCAGGCCACTGCCACGCCCTCCCGTGCGGGTGGTGAAGAAGGGCTCGAAGAGGTGCGGCAGCACCTCGGGGGGGATTCCCTGCCCCGCGTCCTCCACCCGCAGCTGGACGCGGCCCCCGGACGTCCCCACGTGCACCGCCACCTCGCCCGCGCCCTCCTGGGCCTGGGCCGCGTTGAGCAGCAGGTTGATGAGGATCTGCGACACGAGGTCGCTGGCCGTGCGCGCCACGGCAGGCGTCAGCTCGAGCCGGATGTGGACCCGGGCGAAGTCCGGCCCGGCCCGCAGCAGCTCGACGCAGCTCTGCACGAGCGCGCCCACGTCCACCGGCGAGAGCTGCAGCGGTGCGGGGCGCCCCAGCTCGAGCAGGCGCCGCACGATGCCGTCGATGCGCTGCACCTCGAGCTCGATGCGGTCCAGGTAGTCGACGACGTCGGGGAGCGGCGCGGCGCGCCCCCGGGCGAGCGAGAGGTAGCCGAGCACCCCGGAGAGCGGATTGCCCACCTCGTGGGCCACGCCGGCGGCCAGCTTTCCGACGGTGGCGAGGCGCTCGGCGGCGACGAGCTCGGTCTGGGCCCGCGACACGCGCGCATGGGCCTCGCGCAGCGCGACCAGCTGGGCCTGCGTCACGCGCCGCTCCTCCTGCAGCGCCACGGCCATGCGCCCCAGCGCCCCCTGCACCCGCGACAGCAGCGGCCCGCCCCCCGGGGTGAAGGGCTGCTCCAGCTCGAGCCTCCCCAGCGCCTCCACCGTCTCCTCGGTGCGCCGCAGCGGACGGCCGACCATCACGTACAGCACGGCGAAGGCCAGCGCCGCCATCGCCACGAGATCGAACCCCAGCAGCCAGGGCAGCAGCGCCCGCACCTGCCCGAGCGCGAGCAGCGCTGCGGAGCCGGGGGGCGCGAGCTGGCGCAGCAGCTCGAGCAGCCGCACGAGCACCGGCTGCAGGGAGAGCCAGGCGAGGCCCGTCGCAGCCGTGCTGAGCAGGAAGGCGAGGCTGGCGATTCGCCACTTCACGCGGGGCGCGCTCTCGCTCTCTCAGCCCGCGGCGGGAAGCAGGAGCGCGAAGCCCTCGGGCAGCCAGCGAACGAGGGCGGGCCCCAGCAGCAGCAGCTCGAGCGCGGCGATCGACAGCCAGGGGCCGAAGGGGATGTTGGTGGGCCCGGGCTCCCAGTCGTCCTCCTCTGCGGACTCCGGCGCCTCCGCTGTCTCCGGGGCTGCCGCCGCGGGTGCCGCAGCGTCCGGGGGGGGCTGCGCCGGGGTCCCCTCCTCGGGGGCAGGGCCGGCGCGGCCGCGCACCAGCAGCAGCGCCGTGCCCACGAGCGCGCCCTGCAGGGATGCGAGGAAGATGACGCCGAGCAGCGCCTTCCAGCTCAGGAAGGCACCGATGAGCGCGAGCAGGTACTTGTCCCCTCCTCCCAGCGCCTCCTTCTTGAAGATCTTCTCCCCCAGCCACTCCAGCGCCCAGAACACGAAGAAGCCCGCCACCGCGCCGATGAGCGAGGCGAGCCAGCGCTCCAGGCCGAGCGGCGCCGTCACCAGCAGGCCCGCGGCGATGCCGGGCAGCGTGAGGGAGAAGGGCAGGATCCAGTGCTCGAGGTCGATGAAGGTGAGCGGAATGAGGAGGCAGATGAGCACCAGGGCCATCGGCAGCTCCGGCGACCAGTCGAAGCGGCGCAGCGCGGCCAGGAAGAGCAGCCCCGTGAGCAGCTCGACCGCCGGGTAGCGCCAGCTGATGGGCAGCCGGCAGCCCCGGCAGCGCCCGCGCAGCAACAGCCACGAGAGGACCGGGATGTTCTCCCAGGCGCTCAGCTGGTGGCCGCAGCGCGGGCAGCGCGAGCGCGGGCGGACCACGCTCTGCCCGTGCGGCACGCGGGCGATGACCACGTTGAGGAAGCTGCCGATCACGAGCCCGAGCGCGCACAGCCAGAGGGCGAAGGCCGCCTCGAGACCAGGGGTGGACTGCCAGTTCATGGTGCCGGCGACCCTACCTGCTTCACTCCGGTTGCGCATCCGCCGCCGTCCGGCGGAGCAGGCCTCACTGCAGCCCCGCGGGCCGGGAGGCCACCGGCTGGTACTGGCTCGGCTCGGTGTACGGCGCGACGGCCTTGAGCCTCCCCCCGATGCCCTGCAGCAGGCGGGGCTCGAGCGCCACCACGCCCGTGGGACGCATCTGGGCGCTGGCCATCAGCGCGCCCCACTCCGCGTCGAGCGCATTCGTGTACTCCACCACCGGTGGAGCGGCGGCGGGGCGCGAGGGGTCCCCGAGCCCGACGAGCGAGGCGATGTCCAGCAGCGAGATGGGCACCTGGGGGTCGCGCGCGGGCACCCCGACGGTGGCCAGCAGGACCCGGTGGAAGCGCGGCTCGCCGAAGTTCTCCAGCGTGAGGCCCTTGCGGTTGCCGTGGTCGGAGAGCAGCACGAGCCGGTTGCCCCGCGCCGGGTCCAGGAAACCGCTGCGCTCGAGCTCCTCGATGACGAGCTTCTGCACGCGGCGGATCTTCCACGAGTAGAGGTCGAGGCGGTCGCCCTGGATGGCCGGGTACTGCCAGTCCAGGCTGGAGTCCCGCAGGGCCAGCACGGGCCCTGCGCGCACCAGGGCGCGCTCTGCGGGCGTGAGCACGGCGTAGTTGGGGAAGCGGGCCTGGTGCAGGAAGTCCAGATGCCCCGCGATGAAGGCGCGGCTCCCGCCATCCCGCCCGGCGATCAGCTCCGCCACCTCCCGCCGCACGTTGAAGGCATAGGTGCCCGCCTGGTTCGGGGCGAGCACGCT
Source organism: Aggregicoccus sp. 17bor-14 (assembly GCF_009659535.1). Lineage (NCBI taxonomy): Bacteria > Pseudomonadati > Myxococcota > Myxococcia > Myxococcales > Myxococcaceae > Aggregicoccus > Aggregicoccus sp. 17bor-14. The sequence continues at coordinate 4,796 of NZ_VJZZ01000009.1, read as the reverse complement.
GCCTGGCAGCGCGGGAAGGCGCGGCAGGATCACCGGCAGCAGAAGGCTCGCGTCCTTGAGCGTGGACGACGCGAGCTGCAGCCAGCCGCGTGGGCCGCTGTGGTCCTCGTCGAACCCCGCCTCCGAGCCGACATAGGTCGTGAACTGGTCGGAGAAGAAGCTCTTCGTCCGCAGGCCCTCCGCCCGCGCCCGCGCGACGAGGTTGAACGGCACCCGGCTCCAGTCCACGCCCTGGTAGACGAAGAAGACGCCCGTGTCGTGCACCGGGCGGGCCGTGAGCAGCGCGCTCCACACCGAGTTGGTGATCAGTCCCGGAGTGACCGGGCGCTCGTACCAGGCGCCCCCGTGCCGGGAGATGAGTGCGCGCAGCGGCGCCACGTCATCTGCCTGTGAGAGCGAGTCGATCCCGAACAGCAGGGTGCTGTCCCTGCCTGCCATCACGGTCGGTGGGGACCAGGGCGCTCCCAGCACGCGCCACCCGAAGGCGCCCGTCCCCAGCACCGCGAGCACGCTGACGAGCACCGCCCGGCCCCGTCGCGGGCCCGCCACGGCACCGCGCGCGGCGGCCAGGAGGAGCACTGCGACGGCGAAGACCGCGGTCGCAGCCGCCACGGTGAGCGAGCGCAAGGGGGCGAGCGCGGGGTGCAGCAGCACTGCGGGAAACTCGAGGCTCACCCCCAGGCTCGCGGCGGCGCCCAGCAGCAGCGGCTCCAGCGCCCAGCTCGCGCGGCGCAGGCGGCTGCAGGTGCGCGGCGCGGGGGCGCCCGCCGCAAGGGCGATCAGGGCGAAGACCAGTGCCGTCGGTCCGAGCGCGGCGAGGCCGGCCACGAGGAACTCCGGGACCATGAACAGGACGCCCGCCCCCATTCCGCCGAGCACCTGGAGCCAGTTGCTGTTGGAGGCGAGGGGGTTCTCCTTCAGCGTCCACGCGGCCGAGACCACGCTGAGCAGCGGCCACAGCACGAGCAGGCCGAACGCGTGTGCGCCGAGGCGCGCACGCACCGCCTCGGCCAGCGCGGAGCGCGGGGGCAGCGGGGTCGGGTCCGGGGTGGGAGGGCGCATACTCGGCATGTCGGTGCGGGTGGGGCAGCGAAGGGGCAGCCGCTGCAGGGTTCCCGGAGCCGGCGGGGCACGGCCGACCCGGAGCGTAGTGCGGCGCAGCGGCACCCTACAACCGCCGCGCCACACCTGCCTGCTCGACGGTCGGGCTCGGCCCCCCCTGCATCCAGGCAGGCGTGGGGGCCGCACTCACGCCCCCGCGAGGACCTGCGCTAGAAACCTGATGCAACCCGGTGACGACAAGGCGCCTCCCATCATCCCTCCCTCTTTGAAGGACTCCTGGACGCGCCTGAGTGCCCTGCGTAGCGAGTGGACGCACGGCCTCGAGGGCTCGCGCCGGCTCCAGGCGCGAGACGCGTGGCTCGCAGGCCTGCTCACGCTGCTCGGTACGGCGGTGGCGTGCACGCTGTGGCTGCGGCGCGGGACGAGCCCGCTCATCCACGACGAGTGGGCCTACCTGCTCCAGGCGCAGATGTTCGCACAGGGCAGGCTCTCCTGGCCCACGCCACCGCTGCCGGAGTTCTTCGAGACCGCCCATGTCCTCATGGTGCCCGCCTACATGTCGAAGTACTTCCCCGGCCAGGCCGCGTGGCTCGCGCCCTTCGTGCGGCTGGGCCTCCCGTGGCTCGGCCCCTGCGTCGTGCTCGGGCTCACCACGGGGCTGCTCTTCCTCCTTCAGCGCACGCTGGGCATCTCCCGGCTGATCGCCGCGGGGACCGCCTGCCTCCTGCTGGCCTCGGGCGACTTCCTCTCCTACTCGCTCTCGTACTTCTCGGATCCCACGGCCGCGCTGCTCGTCGTCGGCTGGCTGATCTCCATCTCGGTGGCGCCGCCGCAGCGCTCGTCCCTCGGGATGGGCAGCGCGACGGCGCTCGCCGTGACGGCGGGCTTCGTGCGCCCCTTCACCGGCGTGGCGCTGCTGGCCACGCTGGGGCTGATGCTGCTCGCGCGGCCCCGCCCGACGTGGCGGCGCCTGGCGGTGGGGGGCGTGATCGTGCTGCTGGGCGCCGGAGGCGCAATGGCCTTCTGCCGCGCCACCACGGGGAGCTGGACGCTGCCGCCGTGGACCCTCTACGCGCGCCAGTACACGCCGCTGGACCCGCCGGGCTTCGGGGCCGTCGAGGCCCCCCCACCCGAGCGTGCGCTGCCTGCACACCTCCGGCTGGACACCCTGTTGGGCGCGTCGCGCCGGGCCCACGTCCTCGGCAAGCTGCCGCAGATCGCCGCCGAGCGCTTCGGGCAAATGCTCGGGTACCTGCCCAGCCCTGCGCTGCTGCTCTTCCTGCTCATGGGGCTGCTGACGGCGCGGGGCGCGCTGCGGCCGGCGCTGATCTTCGCGGCGGGCCTCTTCACCCTCATGCTCTCCTTCCACTGGAGGGATGCGCGCTATTACCAATCGCACTACCCCATCCTGCTGCTGCTGGTGGGCAGCGGCGCGAGCTTCACCGCGTTCTGCGTGCGCAATGTCGCCACGGCGCGCGAGCGCTGGCTTGCGTTCTGGAGCATGGCCGTGCTCCCGGCGCTCCTGGTCCTCTACGCCCTCCCCGTCCAGCTGCGCCAGGTCTCCTACTGGGGCACCGCGTGGTTCGACGAGCAGCGCGCCCTCGCGGAAGCACTGCGTCCGCTTCGGGAAGGAGGCGGAGGCCTCGTCTTCCTCTCCTACCCTCCGGGCCACAGCCCGCACGTGGACCACACGCACAACGGCCCGGACATCGCGAGCCAGAAGGTGATCCTCGCCGTGGACCTCGGCGAGCGCGACGCCGAGCTGATGGCGCTGTTCCCGGGCAAGCCGGCCTATCGGCTCGACGTCGGAACCGCGCGGCTCACCCGCCTGCCGCCGTCCCTGCAGCGCCCCGTCGAGACGGCCCACACCGGGGGCGAGCCGTAGCCCCTGCGCGGAGCTGCGGCCCGGAGTGGCTGCGCCCGCGCGGCGCGGGCGCCCCCTGCAGGCTCAGGCGCCGGGCGCACGGCAGCCGCCGGTGTTCAGGCGCCAGATGGCAACCCAGCGCTCGCGGGTGAAGAGCGGCCCCCGCGTCACGCGCGACACGCAGTCCCAGAGCGCCGCCACGGACGGGTCGCGCACCTCGTTGCGGCCGTGCTCGAGCGACTCGAGGTAGCCCGCGGGGATGTCGCGCACGTAGTGGCCGACCCGCCACTCGCCGGGAGCCGTGGGCAGGCGAGAGAGGAGCGGGTCCGCCAGGCCCAGCGGGTCCACGATGTGCGTGTGGGGTCCGGCCGCGTAGCCGGCGAAGCCGATGTTGCCCAGGACGGCAAGGGACACGCCGCGCTGCTGCATGAGCATTCCGCGATCGTTCCAGGGATGGTCCACCCCGTACGCTCCGTCCTCGCGGAAGAGCCCGGTGCCGGTGAAGTAGAAGGAGCGCTCGTCCGCCACGCCGTACCCGTTCACCTCCATGATGTGGCCCGAGGCCGCATCGGCTGCGCCTCGCGTGAGCGGGCTCGCGTCCAGGGCGAGGGAGAGGCCCAGGGCCGTGACGACGAGCAGCAGCGCGCTCCGTGCGACGGGCTCGCGCTCGAGCGTGCACAGCGCGAGCACCGCGCACAGCAGGGGCGCAGCGAGGAAGCGTCCCGCCATGAAGTCCCCCCCTACCCGCACCGTGTAGCCGAGGTACAGCAGGCCACCCAGCGCGAGCGGCGCGAGCGGCGTGCGCCGGCCGCGCAGCAGCGCCAGGAGCAGCCCCACGCAGAGCACGAGCGCTCCCGCCGGATCGTAGAGTGCGCTGCTCGTCAGGTAGCGCAGGCCCTGCAGCGCGAGCTCACCGGCGCCCAGCCCCGTGCCGAGCTTCGCGTAGGCGGTGTTGGGCACCAGGCTGCCGTAGTACACGAGCGAGAACAGCTCCCAGAGGACGAGCGGGAGGAAGCCCAGCGCCAGCGTGCCCAGGCGCGTGCGCACCGGGACCGCCCGGCAGCGCCAGGCCTCGAGCGCGAGCGCGGGCAGGAAGATGAGCAGCGTGTCCAGCCGGTTGAGCGCCCCCAGCCCTGCGATGACCGAGAGCCACCGCAGCCGCGCTGCGCCCTCCCCCGGTGCGACGAGCCGCGCGGCGAAGGCGACGATGAGCAGGTGCGTGAGAGGGTTCTCCAGCCCGGAGGTGGAGTAGTCCACGTAGCTGCGCGACAGGGCGAGCAGCGCGAGCGCGAGCGCGGTGCGCCCGGGCGTTCCTCCTGCGACGCGCGCGAGCAGCACCACGGTCGCGAAGCTGAGCGCCAGCGACAGCGCGAGCGCGACGCCCCAGGCCGAGGGCCACACCGAGTAGCCCGCCGTCAGGAGCAGCATCCAGAGCGGATGCGTGTAGGCCTGCACCCGCTCGGCGGGGTTCCACGTGGCGCCCAGCCCGTGGACCAGGTTGTCCACGGTACGCAGGGTGATGAAGGCATCGTCACTCACCCAGGCGCAGCGCAGCACCACCAGGGCGTACAGGACCGCGAGCGCGATCCGGGTGGCGGAAGCCGCAGCAGAGGGCGCTGCGGGGAGAACTTGGGCGCGGACGTCGGAGGTCATCAAAGCGGCGCGCACTGTAACAAAGCGCAGCGCGTGTTCTCGAACCCCTGCCCCCCTGCCTGCTCGGCACAGCAGGCGTGCGCGTCCGCGAGCGCGCCTAAGCGCCCGGACACGGATGTTGTCCAGGGTAGCGCAGGCGTAGGTGGTGGCGGCGCAGTGCGCGCCGCACCGCCGCGAGCAGTTCGTCGAGGGTGCTGAAGCTGCGCTCGGGCAACTC
>NZ_VJZZ01000008.1:300000-380081 GCF_009659535.1 Aggregicoccus sp. 17bor-14 | reverse complement strand
CCGAAGCCCAAACGCAAGAAGCGCCGCGTGCCCCACGCCCAGTACCTGCGACAGGTCGCCACCTCCCGCGTCCTCGCCGCCGGCACCGTCGACTACGTCAAACGATGAGGTTTAAAGGGGTGCCACCAAGGGGAGCGAGTCAGCCGTTTCGGACGGACGGGCCTTCCGTTAGAGCAACTCATTGTCCAAGAGCTTGGGCGCCTTACGCCACTCACGAAGCGTGGAGCGAAATGGGCGTCGTGCCGAAGGATTGGCAGGCCAATGACACGGCACTCAAGTGGGAAAACGAGGTCAGGGTGTTGCCCGCTCGAAACAGTCATGACTTTACAGCCGCATTGCCTGTCTTCCTCGCAGGCCTACTGCCCTGCGGGCTCCCGACGTCACCATGGCGAAGCTCCTGAAGTGGTCGGCCCTCCCGCTCGCGGCGCTGCTGCTGGGCGCGTGTGGTGGAACGCAGAAGCCCGCGAAGAGCGACGAGCAACCGCTGTCCGGCGAGCGCGGCTACCGCGCGGCCTACGCGCCCAGGGCTGCCGAGGTGAAGGAGGGGCTCGCCTCCGGGCGGTGCCACGTGAACAGCACCTGCGGGGAGCTGTCCTTCGTGGACTGCGGCATGGCGGCAGACGGCCCCGCCTACTACGTGAGGACCTCGAGCCACGAGGTGCTCGAGGTGTGCGGCGGCGCCTGCATGTCGGGCCCTCGCCAGGACATGTGCGTGGCCTGCCCGCCACCCGAGTGGACCTGCGGGCGGTAGGGTCCGCAGCTCTGCTCGGACGCGGCTAGCGCGGGCGAGGCAGGGCGAAGGCTTCCTCGCGCGCTCGGCCCTCGGCGGAGGCCGGGGCGCCCAGCTCCATCAGCGCGGCCACCGTGGGCGCGATGTCCACCGCTGCGATCTGCTGCGGGTAGTACCCGGGCTTCACGCCGCGCCCCATGAGCAGGAAGGGCACCTGTGTGTCGTAGCCGTGGGGCGTGCCGTGGTTCGCCCCGAAGGTCTCCTCGTCCACGACGATGAAGGGGCGGGGCACCCAGATGACGTCGCCGCTGCGGTCCGGGTAGTAGCCGCGGCGCATGGGCATCACGTAGCCGCCCACGTCCGGGATGTTGAACAGGTCGTCGCGCGCGACCGCCGTGATGGCGTAGGGCTGGCGCGCGAGCCACGCGGCCACCGCGCGGCGCACGGCGATCCCGTCGGTGCGCCCGCTCAGCGCCTTGCCCCCGAGGTACACGTCCGCCTGCTCGATGCGCACCACGTACTCGCCCGCGCCGAAGCGCGTCTGCAGCTCCTTCCTCAGCTCGCCCTCGATGACGTGCGGGTCGAGGCGCTTGGCGGGCAGCCCGGCAGCCGCCCACTCCTCGGGCGCCGCCGCGCCGCCGTGGTCCGCGGAGAGCACCACGAGCAGGTTCTGGCGCCCGCCCGCCGCGCGCTCGGCCGCGGCGATGAGCTCCGTCAGCGCGCGGTCCAGCCGCACCAGGCTGTCCTGCATCTCCCAGGAGTAGGGGCCATAGGCGTGAAAGACGTAGTCGGTGCCGCTGAAGCTCACCGAGAGCAGGTCCGGGACTTCGTCCTGGCCCAGCTTCTCGCCCGCAATCGCCGCCTTGGCCGCCTGCACCAGCAGGTCGTGCGAGAAGCCGGAGGTGCGGAAGGCCTCGTAGTAGTCCTTGCCCGGGGCCGAGAGGCCGCCGGTGAGGGCGTGGGGGAAGGTGCGGCCCATTCCCACGGGCGTTCCCTCGAAGGGGCGGTCGTCCTCGCCCACGTAGGCAATGGGAGGCAGGGCGAGCTCCCACGTCTTGCCGAAGGCGGCGTCCGGGAGCTTGCGCGCGTTGAAGGCGCTGAGCCACTCGGGCACGGCCTTCGTGTACCAGGTGCTGGTCACGAACTTCCCCGCCACGTCGCTGAACCAGTACGCCTGGCCCAGTCGCCCGGCGAGCGGGAGCGCCGCGCGCGCCTTGTACGAGAGTGCCACGGCCTTGCCCCGCTCCTGGGTGGCGGTGCGCAGGCGGTCCGCGAGCGTCTCGGCCTGCAGGGCCTCGGGGCAGCTGTCCTCGGTCGGGTCCAGGGGGACCTCGAGGATGGGGTGGCGCCCGTCGGCGAACACCGCCAGCGCCTTGCCCGTGGCGCGGTCGCCCACCTCGTTGTCGACGATGCCGTGGCGCCAGGGGTGCGCGCCGGTAGCCAGGGTGCTGTGTCCGGGCGCGGTGCGCGCCTCCGCGGTGAGGTAGCGCGTGTCCGGGAACACGGCGCCCGCGTCCAGCAGCTGCGCGAGCGCCCCGGTGAGCTTGGGGCGGTTGCGCAGGAGCACGTCCGTGCCCAGCGCATCCACCGAGACGAAGAGGGTGAGGCGAGGGGGCTTGGCGCTGGCCGGGAGGGCGAGCAGGAGGCTTGCGAGCAGGAGGGAGCGGCGCATGGGGCGCATCCTTCCCAGCGAGGGTGCTCAGAAGCAACCAACTCCTCGCGAACCGAGCCTTCCGCCCAACCTGTTGCCCTGCTAAGGGGGGCCCGGCATGTACGAGGCACGACTGCGCGTCATCTACGGCGACACCGACCAGATGGGCGTCGTGTACTACGCGAACTACTTCCGCTACTTCGAGTTCGCGCGCAGCGAGCTGTTCCGCGCGAAGGGCGGCAGCTACCGCGACTTCGAGCGCGAGGGCAGCCTGCTCCCGGTGGTCGAAGCGCACTGCGACTACCGCGCGAGCGCCCGCTACGACGACCTGCTCGTCATCCGCACCCGGGTGAGCGAGCTCAAGCGCGTGTCCCTGACCTTCTCCTACGAGCTCTTCCGCGAGGGCGAGCTCGAGCGCCCGCTGTGCACCGGCCACACGGTGCACGCCTGCATCGGGCGCGATGGTAAGCCCACCCGCATTCCCGAGCGCCTCGCGCAGCTGCTGCGCGAGGACTCCTGACGCTTCCCCGTAACCCTCACCGGCAGCAACGGAGCACGAAAGACATGGATCGCAACCTGGCAATGGAGGTGGTGCGCGTCACCGAGATGGCGGCGATCGCATCCGCCCGTCTGATGGGCCGCGGCGAGAAGGACAAGAGCGACCAGGCGGCAGTGGACGCCATGCGCCGCGCCTTCGATGCCCTGAACATCGAGGGCACGGTGGTCATCGGCGAGGGCGAGCGCGACGAGGCGCCCATGCTCTACATCGGTGAGAAGGTGGGCAAGGCGCAGGCGGGCGCTCCCGGCGTGGACATCGCGCTGGACCCGCTCGAGGGCACGAACCTGTGCGCCTACGGCCGCCCGGGCTCCATCAGCGTGGTGGCCATGGCGAGCAAGGGCTGCCTGCTCAACGCGCCGGACACGTACATGGAGAAGATCGCCGTGGGCCCGCGCGCCAAGGGCGCCATCGACCTGCGCAAGAGCCCCACCGAGAACCTGCGGGCCATCGCGGAGAAGATGAAGGTCTACGTGGAGGACCTCACGGTGATGATCCTCGACCGCGAGCGCCACCAGGAGCTCATCAAGGAGGTGCGCGCCGCGGGCGCGCGCATCCGCCTCATCGAGGACGGCGACGTGGCGGGCGCCATCGCCACCTGCTTCCCGGGCACCGGCGTGGACGTGCTCATGGGCACCGGCGGCGCGCCCGAGGGAGTGATCGCCGCTGCGGCGCTGCGCTCGGTGGACGGAGAGATGCAGGGCCGGCTCGTGCCGCGCAACCAGGGCGAGATCGAGCGCGCCAAGAAGATGGGCATCACGGACATCACGAAGATCTACACCGCCGAGGAGCTCGCGCGCGGCGAGGTGATGTTCGCGGCCACCGGCGTCACCACCGGCGACTTCCTGCGCGGCGTGCGCTTCTTCGGTGGCGGCTGCGAGACGCACTCGGTGGTCATGCGCAGCAAGACCGGCACCGTGCGCTACATCCAGTCCACGCATAAGTTCGACTCGAAGCCCGGCTACAACTTCTAGTCCTCACTCATCTCCCGGAGTCACCCCATGGCAGGCGCCACGAAGTCCATCGTCATCAACGCCCCGATGGAGAAGGTCTTCGACGTCATCGCGGACTTCGAGCGCTACCCGGAGTTCCTCCCGGAGGTGAAGCGCATCCGCCTGAGCAACCGCCAGGGCGACGCGGTGGACGTGCACTACGAGGTGGAGCTGATGAAGACCGTCCGCTACACCATCCACTCCGTCGCCCAGCGGCCCCAGAAGCTCTCCTGGACCTTCGTGGACGGTGAGTTCATGAAGGACAACCGCGGCAGCTGGACGCTCGAGCCGGCGGGCGAGGGGAAGACCCAGGCCACCTACAACGTGGAGATGGCCTTCGGACTGCTCGTGCCCAAGGCGATCGTGAACACGCTCGCCGAGACCCAGCTGCCCAAGATGCTGGAAGCATTCAAGCGACGCGCTGAGAGCCGCTGACCTCCGGCCGTTCCGACTGGAACGCGAGCTCGCCTGCCTGCCCTCCCTGCTTGGGCAGGTGGGGCACCCTGGCCTCAGGTGTGTCCCGCAATGCCGGCTTGCTGCTGCCTTTGACTGCATTACACTTCGGTCCACCTCTCGGGCTCGCGCCCGGGAGCGGGCGGGGTGCGCGGGTCGCTGTCCCGGCGGATGGGTAGCCGTGCGAGTGGCCGCGGGGGTCCTTGGTGAATCGAGGGGCCTTAACTTGCATCAAAGGATTGGACGAAGAGGCAGTACGGGGCAGGGCGGGTCGGGGTTCCAGGCGGTTTGCAGGTTGAGGAGAAGCGAAAGACCCATGCTCGACGCGTTCATCATCGAGGAGATCAAGCGGCGGGAGCGGGTGCGCGAGGATCATCAGCGCCCCGTGGCCGAGCTGCCGCTGCCCGCGCCGGACGAGCGGCCCCGCCGCCGTACGGACACGGAGGACGACGAGAAGCCGCAGCGCGGCGTGGTGGTCATCGACCTCTGCGTCTAGCCGCAAGCCGCATTCCCGCGCCTCGCAGGCCCGCGCCGGACCCCTCACCGAGGGAGCCGCCGCGGGCCTCGTCGTCTCGGCAGGCCGGTGCGCGCTCCGGCAATCGACAATCGCGGCCGCCTGCTGCAGCGCATTCTTGCGAGCCTCGGAGCGCTCCTCTAGAAGCCGCTCCATGACCGAGATTGCCGAGATCCTAGCCCGCGAAGTGCTCGACTCCCGTGGCAACCCCACCGTGGAGGCCGAGGTCCACCTGTCTGGCGGCGCTCGTGGCCGCGCGATCGTGCCCTCCGGGGCCTCCACCGGCGAGCACGAGGCGCTCGAGCTGCGCGACGGGGAGAAGGACCGCTACCTGGGCAAGGGCGTGCGCAAGGCGGTGGCCAACATCCTGGAGACGCTCGCCCCGGCGCTGCTGGGCTCGGACGCCACGGACCAGTTCGCCGTCGACCAGCGCATGCTCGCCCTGGACGGCACCCCCACCAAGGGGAAGCTCGGCGCCAACGCCATCCTCGCCGTCTCCATGGCCACCGCGCGCGCCGCGGCGGACGCGTACGGCCTGCCGCTCTACCGCTACGTGGGCGGCAGCCAGGCGCGCACCCTGCCGGTGCCGCTGATGAACATCCTCAATGGCGGCGCGCACGCGGACACGCGCGTGGACATGCAGGAGTTCATGGTGGTGCCCGCCGGCGCCGCGTCTTTTGGTGAGGGCCTGCGCTGGGGCGCGGAGATCTTCCACGCGCTCAAGAAGATCCTGAAGGCGAACAAGCTGCAGACGGCCGTGGGCGACGAGGGCGGCTACGCGCCGGACCTGCCCGCCAATGAGGAGGCCCTGCGCCTCATCATGGAGGCCATCAAGACCGCCGGGTTCAAGGCCGGTGAGCAGGTGTTCCTCGCCATGGACGTGGCCGCGAGCGAGTTCTTCGACAAGGGGAGCAAGAAGTACAAGCTCAAGGGGGAGGGCAAGGAGTTCGATGCCGCGGGCCTCATCGCCTACTACGGCAACCTCGCCTCCAAGTACCCCATCACCTCCATCGAGGACGGGATGGCGGAGGACGACTGGGACGGCTGGAAGCAGATCACCGAGAAGCTCGGCGACAAGATGCAGCTGGTGGGCGACGACCTCTTCGTCACCAACGTGGAGCGGCTCAGCCGCGGCATCGAGACCGGCACGGCCAACTCCATCCTGGTCAAGGTGAACCAGATCGGCAGCCTCTCGGAGACCTACGACGCGGTGCGCATGGCCCACAAGGCGGGCTTCACCAGCGTGATGAGCCACCGCTCCGGCGAGAGCGAGGACACCACCATCGCGGACCTCGCAGTGGCGCTGGACTGCGGGCAGATCAAGACCGGCTCCGCGAGCCGCTCGGACCGCATCGCCAAGTACAACCAGCTGCTGCGCATCGAGGAGGAGCTGGGCGCCGGTGCCCGCTACGCGGGACGCTCGGCCTTCAAGGCGCTCAAGGCGAAGTAGGGCGCGCGCTCGTGAGCCCGCGGCCCCGCATCCTCGTCTCCAACGACGACGGCTATCTCTCCGAGGGCATCCAGGCCCTCGTCGACGCGGTCACTCCGCTCGGCGAGGTCTGGGTCGTCGCGCCCGACCGCGAGCAGAGTGCCGCGAGCCACGCCATCAGCCTCCACCGGCCCCTGCGCATCAAGGAGGTGCGCGAGCGCTGGTACTCGGTGGACGGCACGCCCACCGACTGCGCGTACCTGGCCATCCACCACCTGCTCAAGGACCGCCGGCCCGATCTCATGGTCAGCGGCATCAACCACGGCGCGAACCTCGCCGAGGACGTGACCTACTCGGGCACGGTGGCGGCCGCGATGGAGGGGGCGCTGCTCGGCGTGCCCTCCATCGCCTTCAGCCTGGTGTCACGCGGCCCCTTCGACTTCGGGCCCGCGGCGCGCTTTGCCCGCGCGCTGGTCACGGCGGCGCTCGCCCGCCCGCTGCCGCCCCGCATGCTGCTCAGCGTGAACGTGCCCGGCGGCTGCGAGCCCCAGGGCTACGAGGTGACGCGCCTGGGCCGCCACAGCTACGGCTACGACGTCGTGGAGAACGTGGACCCGCGCGGCCGCAAGTACTACTGGATCGGCGGCACCGACTACACCCACGAGGACATCCCGGGCAGCGACTGCAATGCGGTGCACCTGCACAAGCGCATCGCCATCACCCCGCTGCGCCTGGACCTCACGGATACGCCCCGGGTGAAGGAGCTGGCCTCCTGGGGAATCGAGGGCTTCCGCCGCCACGAACTGGACCCCGCGGCCACGAAGGACGATCCTCCGGCCGTTTGAGTCCCTCGCTTCCACCCCGCGCCGTGCTCACTGCGCTCGCGCTGCTGCTCGCCACCGGCTGTGCCACGCCCCGTGCCGTGGCGCCCCACGCCTCGGCGCTGCCCGAGCGCGCGCCCGCGCCGCGTCCCTCTGCCGCCCAGGCTGCCCTGCGCATCACGCCGCACGAGGAGCCGGAGCTGGTGGCGGTGCGCCATCGCGTGGCGGCCGGGGAGACCGTGTACCGCATCTCGCTGAGCTACGGCCTGCGCCCGGAGGAGTTGATGGCGGCGAACGGCATGAGCGACCCGCGCACGCTCGCCGTGGGCCAGGAGCTGCTCATCCCCGGCGCCCAGAAGGCCGTGCGGGTGGCCGCGGCGCCGGACCGCGACGAGTCCGAGGTGCGCGCCTCCCCCGCGCCGCGCGAGGCGCCCAGCCGGGTGAAGGGGCGCGCCACGCCTGCGAGCCTGAGCGAGCGGCCGAAGGTGGCCACCCAGGGGCTGCTGGAGTGGCCGCTGCGCGGCGTGCTCTACGGCCGCTTCGGCAAGAAGGGGCGCGAGCCGCACGACGGCATCGACCTCGCCGCCCCCGAGGGCACCCCCGTGCGCACCGCACGCCCGGGCCACGTCCTCTACGCCGGAGAGCAGAAGGGCTACGGCAACATCGTCATCGTGGACCACGGCGACAGCCTGGTGACGCTGTACGCGCACAACCAGGACCTGCGGGTGAAGACGGGCCAGCAGGTGCGCGGCGGCCAGGTGGTGGCCACCGTGGGGCAGTCCGGCAAGACCTCGGGGCCCCACCTGCACTTCGAGGTGCGCCGCGACGGGCTGCCCGTGGACCCGCTGGACTTCCTCGGGGCGCTGCCCACGCAGTAGCCTTTGGGGTCCCTGCTCCCCATGCGCCGCCTGCCCCCGCTGACCGCTGCCGCCCTCGCGGCCCTCCTCGCGCTCCTCGGCGCGTGCAACCGCGAGCCCGCCGCGCGCGTCACCCCCGAGCAGTACGTGGAGGGGCTCTACCTGAAGGGCCAGCTCGAGTACCACCAGGGCAAGCTCCCCGAGGCGCTCGCCTCCTTCGAGGAGGTGCGCAGGCTCGCTCCCGCGGACCCGCGGGTGCCCGCGGCCGTGGGCGAGGTGTACCTGGCCATGGGGCGGCTGAAGGACGCGGCCGCCCAGTTCGAGGAGTCGGTGGCCCGCGAGCCCAAGCGCGCCACCAGCTGGGCGCAGCTCGGCTACCTGCGCGCGCAGCTGGGTCAGCCGGACGCGGCCTTCGGTGCGCTGCGCAAGGCCGTGGCGCTCTTTCCCGACGACGACGCCTCGCTCGAGCTGCTCGCCGAGCTGCACCAGAAGAAGGGCGAGTGGGACGCGGCCGTGCGCCACGATGTGCTGGCGGCCGAGTCGGCCGAGCCGGGAAGGCGCGGACAGCTGCTCGTGCGCGCCTCGGAGGTGCTCGCGGGGCAGGGGCGGCAGGCGGAGGCGCGCGCGCTGCTCGAGGAGCACGCGGCGCGCGGGGCTCGAGAGCCCTCGGTGCTCACGGCGCTCGGGGACCTGCAGGTGCGGGACGGCGCGCTGGAAGCCGCGGCCCAGAGCTACACCGAGGCCGCGCGCGCCTCACCCCGCGACCCCACGCTCTGGCAGCTGGTGGGGGAGATCCAGCGCAAGCTGGACCGCCCGGGCGACGCGCTGCTCGCCTTTCGCGAGTCCTTGCGCGTGAAGGAGCGGGTGGGGCCGAACGTGGCCGTGGCGCGCATCTACCTCGCGCGCGGGGAGCGCAAGAGCGCCGAGGACGCGCTGGAGCGCGCGCTCGAGAGCGCCTCGGGACGAGAGACTCCGGGGGAGCTGCGCGAGCTGGCGGAGCTGCTCGCGGACCTGAAGCGCAAGCCGGACGCGCTGCGGCTGCTCGCGCACCTCGCCGCGGAGCCCGACCAGGCGAAGGACGCCGCGCTGCAGCGGCGCACCGCGCGGCTCGCGCGCGAGCTGCGGGACACGAAGACGCTCACCGCCGCCTGCGGGCGCGCGCGCAGCGCCGAGCCGCGCGCGGCGTGCCCCTGAAGCAGTCTAGAGCCGGCCGCTGCCCGGGAACTTGCGGTACACGCCCACCACCAGGCCCAGCAGCATGGTGCTGCGGAAGTCCGAGCGGTTCACGTAGATGGGCTGCATGGTGGCGTTGGCCGGCTGGAAGCGGATGCGGTCGCCCTCCGGATAGTAGCGCTTCACCGTGGCCTCGTCCTCGATGAGCGCCACCACGATGTCGCCCGGCTGCGCCGTGGGGGTCTTCTTCACGAAGAGGTAGTCGCCGTCGAAGATGCCGTCCTCGATCATCGACTGGCCCTTCACCCGCAGGGCGAAGACCTCGCGGCCGCTGCCGCCGAGGAGGAAGCTGTCGATGCGCACCGAGTCCTCGACGTTCTCGGTCGCGAGGAGGGGAGCGCCGGCTGCCACCTTGCCCAGCAGGGGGACGTCCACCATCCCGCTGTCCTTGCGCTGCCCCAGCCCCAGCACCAGGCGCGCGCGCTTGGTAGGGACGAGCGAGCGGCTCTGCTGCTCGCCGCGGTTGAGGTAGCCCTTGCGCTCGAGCGCCTTGAGGTGATCGTTCACCCCGTTCGTCGAGCGGATGTCCATCTCCTCACCGATCTCCCGGATGGTGGGAGGAAAGCCCCGCGCCTCCGTCTCCTTGACGATGAAGGTGAGAATCTCGCGCTGCCGGTCCGTGAGCTCTTCCATCGCCTCTCCCTCTCGAGGCCCGGCGGGTGCGAGCTGCCGGGACGCAACAAAGTTTCAGTGCTCCATGCTCCCTGAACAGACGTTCCGAGTCAATCATTCGCGCACTGCGCGTGAAGCGCGGAACTGGGGGCCGGCACGGCTTTGCGCATACACTGCCGGACTGACGTGTCCGACCCCCGACCGACCCTGCTCTTCGTCGACGACGAAGTGGACGTGCTGGACCTGCTGACGCGGGCGTTCGAGCGCCGCTTCCGGGTGCTGCGGGCGCAGTCCGGCGCCGAGGCGCTGGAGCTCCTGCGCCAGGGGCCGGTGGACGCGCTCATCACCGACCAGAAGATGCCCGGGATGAGCGGCACCCAGCTCGTGGCGGCCGCGCGCGCCGAGGGGATGGACGTCACCACCATCCTGCTCACCGGCTACACGGATCCCGAGGACATCATCGCGGCGATCAACCAGGGCCAGGTGTACCGGTACGTGACCAAGCCCTGGGATCTCACCGACCTGCAGGTCACGGTGAACGGCGCGGTGGAGCTCACCCAGCTGCGCCGCGACCGCGAGCGCCTGCTGCGCAAGCTGCAGCAGCGGGTGGACGCCCTGGGCGTGCTCTACGACGTGAGCCGCCAGAGCGCGCAGGACCCGCCCAGCTACGACGCCATCATCGACCGCGTGCTCAGCGCGGTGGGGCGCGTGCTGCCCTACGACTGCGGCGCCGCGGTGGTCTCGGTGAACGGCGGGCGCTCGGCCACGCTGCGGCTGCGCTGCCGGGGCCTGGTGGGCGAGCGCGCGCTGGTGGGCGTGAAGGACCAGATGATCGCCGCCTACCGCAAGAGCTCCGGCTACCTGCTGCCCGAGGACCGGCTCACGGTGCGCGTGTCCGGCACGGTGACCCAGGAGGTGCAGGCGCAGGTCTCCTTCGCCTCGCAGCTCAGCGTGCCGCTCACCGCGAGCGGGCGCACCGTGGGCACGCTCACGCTCTTCTCCCGCGCGCCCGGCGCCTACGGGGACGAGGACGGGGCGCTGCTGGACGTGCTCGCCAACCAGACCACGGACGCCATCCAGGCGCTGCGGGCCTCCGAGGAGGAGGCCCGGCTGCGCGTGGAGCGGATGGTGGAGTCCATGGCGGACGGCGTCCTGCTCACGGACGAGAAGAACGAGCTCGTGGTGCTCAACCCCGCCGCGCGCAGGCTCTTGCGGTTGGGGGACGACCCCGCCGAGGCCACCGCGCGCCACCTGCAGGAGAAGCTCGGCTTCTATCCCTTCGAGCTGGTGCGCGGCTGGGAGTACGGCGGCGCGCAGGCGCTGGTGGAGGAGCTGCACCTCTTCGATCGCACCGTGCAGTCCACGGTCACGCCGGTGAACGACGCGCGCGGCCAGCTGCGCGGCGTGTGCGTGGTGCTGCGGGACGTGACGGAGCAGAAGCGGCTGGAGGAGCGCAAGGACGCGTTCGTCTCCATGGTGAGCCACGAGCTGCGCACGCCCCTGACCTCCATCTCGGGCGCGCTGGATCTGGTGCTCAACTTCCTCACCGGCGAGCTCAACGAGAAGCAGCACCGCTACCTCTCGATGGCGCGCGAGAGCACGGACCGGCTCAACGCGATCGTGGACGACCTGCTGGACCTCTCCAAGTTCGCGCAGGGCCGCATGCGGATGCGCTTCGAGCTCGGCGCGCTGGACGACCTGGTGCGCCGCGCCGCCGAGCACTACGGGCCCGCCTTCCTGGAGAAGCGCATCCGGGTGACGCTGCAGCTGCCCGCGCAGCCGCTCAAGGCGGTGGCGGACGCGGACCGCCTCACCCAGGTGCTCAACAACCTGCTCACCAACGCGGTGAAGTTCACCCCGCGCGACGGCGACATCCGCCTGGACCTGAGCGCGAGCCCCGAGCTGCCCGGCTGGGTGGTGCTCAGCTGCTGGAACAACGGCGAGCCCATCCCCGAGCGCGACCTGGAGCGCATCTTCGATCGCTTCGAGCAGGCGCACAGCCCGCGCACACGCGCCGTGCGTGGCACCGGCCTGGGGCTCGCCATCAGCCGCAGCATCGTGGAGGCGCACGGCGGGCGCATCTGGGCGGAGCCCTGCGCGGACGGCGCCCACTTCGTCGCGGTGCTCCCGGTGGAGCCGCCCCAGAACGCAGACGAGGCCGCTCGCGTGGACGAGCCCGCCGCCCGGCGCGCGCTCGCGGGGGCCAGCGTGGGCCGCGTGCTGGTGGTGGAGCAGGATGCGGCGCTCGGCTACGGGCTCAAGGCGCTGCTCGCGGCGCGCGGCTTCGAGGTGCGCTTCGCCTCGAGCGCCGAGGAGGCGCTGGCGCTCGCGCGCAGGGATCATCCCCAGGCCATCGTGCTCGGCTCGCAGCTGCCGGACGTGGGCGGGCTGCAGGTGGCGGAGATTTTGCGCCACGATCCGGAGACGCGCGGGGTGCGGCTGCTCGTCCTCAGCCGGGCCGAGGAGCGCGGCCGCGCGTTCAGCGCCGGGGCGGACGCCTTCCTGCTCAAGCCGGTGCAGCCCGGGGCGCTCGAGGCGGCGGTGGAGTCGCTGGTGCGCGGGGCCGGGGCGCGCTCGCACGGGCGGGTGCTGGTCATCGACGACGATCTCAAGATCGCTTCCATCTGCCGCGAGGTGCTGGAGAGCCACGGCTTCGAGGTGGCACTCGCAGGCAGCCTCGCGGACGCGCGCCGCGCGCTGCGCGAGCGCCGCCCGGACCTGCTGGTGCTGGACGTGCAGCTGCCGGACGGCGACGGCTTCGGCTTCCTCGAGGAGCTCAAGGCCGAGCGCGCCGGGAGCCACATCTCGGTCATCTTCGTCTCGGCGCGCACCGAGACGGCCGCCAAGGTGCGCGCGCTGAAGCTGGGCGGGGACGACTACCTCACCAAGCCCTTCGACGCGCTGGAGCTGGGCGCGCGCGTGGAGAGCGTGCTGCGGCGGCGCGAGCAGGAGCTCAACGCCTCGCCCACCACGCAGCTGCCGGGCTCCGGCGCCATCGAGCGCGAGGTGCAGGGGCGGCTGCAGGGGCGCACCCCCTTCGCCTTCTGCTACCTGGACCTGGACAACCTGAAGGCCTTCAACGACTTCTACGGCTTCGCCAAGGCGGACGGGGTGGTGCGCCAGACGGGAGACCTGCTGCGCGAGGTGGTGGCGCAGGAGGGGCTGCCGGGCGACTTCCTGGGCCACGTGGCCGGTGACGACTTCGTGTTCATCACCACGCCGGAGACCGTGGACCGCGTATGCACGCGGCTCATCGAGTCCTTCGACCGCATCATCCCGCTCTACTACGACCGCCAGGACCGCGAGCGCGGCTACATCGAGGGCGAGGACCGCTTCGGCGAGCGCCGGCGCTTCCCCGTGATGAGCGTGTCCATCGTGGCGGTGATGACGGATGGCTCGGGCAGCGTGGACCACGCGGAGCTGGCCCGGCGGGCAGCGGACCTGAAGAAGCGCGCCAAGGCGATTCCCGGCTCGGTGTACCTGCGCAGCGACCGCGACGCGGGCGTGCGCTCGGCGGGATGAGGCTCTACCAGCAGCTGGTGCTCTTCATGCTCGCGGCGACGGTGCTCCCGCTCGCCGTGGTGGGCTTCCTGCTGCTCTCGCGCGCGGAGGCCACCCTCGTCGAGCGCCTGGACGCCGAGCAGCGCGGCCTTGCGCAGGCGGCCGCCGAGGGCGCCTCCGCGGAGCTGCTCGCCACGGTGGACGCGCTCGCGCGCTCCGCGGAGCTCATCGACTGGGAGCACGCGAGCCCGGCGGAGCTGCGCGGCGGGCTCTCGCTGCTCTACGGCCAGTCGCCTGCGGTGAGCGCCGTCCTGCAGGTGGACGCGCAGGGCCTTCCCCTGGGCGAGCCCGTGTTCGAGTCCGACGCGAGCCGCGGCCATCCGGGCTTCGACCCCGCGGCGACGCCCGCGCTCGTGCGCGCGGTGCAGGTGCAGGGCCTGCGGCGCGGCGGCAAGGGCCAGGCGGCGCTGGGCAGCGCGTATGCGCACTCGCGCGGGGCCGGAGCGGCGATCGCGCTCGCGGTGAAGCTGGGGGAGGGGCCCGAGGCCTCCTTCGCGCTCGCGGAGCTGGTGCTCACGCGCGTGGAGGCGCTGCTCGCGCGCAGGGCGGCCGGAGGCCTCGCGCGCGTGGAGCTGGTGGACGGCGGCGGGCGGGTGCTCGCGAGCAGCGTACCGGGGCGCGCGCTGCAGCCGCTCGAGCCCGCGCTGCGCCAGGAGCTGCCCAGCTTCCGCGCGGGCAGCCCGCCGCAGCGCGTGAGCAGCGCGCCCCTGCCCGAGGGGCTGGGCCTGCGCGTGGTGGTCTCGGTCGACGAGGGCGCGGCGCTGGCCCCGGTGCGGACGATGCGGCGCACGGTGTTCGTCTCGGTGGCGGCGGCGCTCGGCGTGCTGCTGGTGCTGGGCGGGCTCTTCACGAGAAGGCTCAATGGCCGGCTCTCGCAGGTGGTGGAGGGGGCCGAGGCCTTCGGGCGCGGCGAGCTCGAGCGCAGGCTGCCGGTGGAGGGCGAGGACGAGCTGAGCGCGCTGGCCACGACGTTCAACCGCATGGGCGAGGAGCTGCAGGCCTCGCGCGCGCGGCTCTTGCGCTGGAACGACGACCTGCGCGTTCGGGTGGACGAGGCCACCGCGGAGCTGCGCGCGGCGCAGGCCGAGCTGGTGGAGGCGCAGAAGCTCGCGGCGATCGGCCAGCTGGGCGCGGGCGTCGCGCACGAGATCAACAACCCGCTCGCCGGCATCCTGGGCAACGCGCAGCTGATGCTCCTGGATCGCAGCGAGCAGGACCCGGACTGGGACTCGCTGCGCAAGATCGAGCAGAGCGCCAAGCGCTGCAAGGAGATCACCCAGAACCTGCTGCGCTTCTCCCAGCAGCGCGCCCGTCCCGAGCTGCGCCCAATGGACCTCAACGCCAGCGTGCGCGACGCGCTGGGCCTCACCGAGCACGAGACCCGCGGAGAGGGCGTGAGCCTGCAGCTGCAGCTCTCGCCCGCCCCGGTGCGCGTGCGCGCGGACCCCGGCCACCTCTCGCAGGTGCTGCTGCACCTGCTCTCCAACGCGCGCACCGCCATGCGCGCGGCGCCCGTGAAGCAGCTCACCCTGCGCACGGGGGAGGCGGACGGGCAGGGCTACGTGGAGGTGGTGGACACGGGCAAGGGCATCGCCCCCGAGCACCTACCGCGCATCTTCGAGCCCTTCTTCACGACGAAGGAGGTCTGGAGCAACGTGGGCCTGGGGCTCTCGGTCGTCTACCGCGTCGTGCAAGAGGCGGGCGGCCGCGTGGAGGTCCAGAGTGAAGTGGGGCACGGGAGCCGCTTCACCGTGCGGCTGCCGCGCGCCTGAGTGCGCTAGGCTCGCGCCCAGGTCCCATGCCCTCCGCCTCCCCGCGCCGCAACCTGCGCTTCATTCTCGGCGTGCTGCTCATCCTCGCGGCGCTGCCCGCGGGCTACCTGCTGCTGCTGCGCGAGCCGCCGCCGCCCGCCGTCGTGCCGCCCGCTGCAGTCGCCCCGCCCCAGGCCGTGGAGCTGCGGATCGGGGAGCTGAGCGGCGCGGTGGAGGTGCGCCGCGGCGGCGCGTGGATGCCTGCTCGCGCGGGCGAGCTCCTGCGGGTGACGGACGCGGTGCGCACCGGCCCCGGGGCCTCCGCGCTGCTCGTGGGCGGCCCCTCGCTCGAGGTGAAGATGACCCCGGGCACCGAGGTCTCGGTGGAGGAGCTCACCGACTCGCTCTCGCGCCTCCTGCTCGGCAACGGCATGGCCACCGCGCGCGTGCGCGGCGGCGCGAAGCAGACCTTCGAGCTCAAGGCCGCGGGCAGCGATGCCGTGGCCCGCACGGACGCGGGCACCTTCGCCATGAGCACCAACGGCCAGGGCACGGTGGCCGTGGGCACCCAGGAGGGCGAGGTTACCTTCGTGGGGCAGGGCAAGGTGGTCATCGTGCGCGCGGGACAGCAGTCCATTGCCCGGCCCGGCCAGGCGCCCTCGGACCCCACGCCGCTGCCCACGAGCCTGCTGCTCAAGGTGCAGTGGCCCGCGGCGGGCGCGCTGCGCCGGCGCACCCTCGTCGTCGCCGGGCAGAGCGAGCCGGGGACGCGGCTCGAGGTGGCCGGCCAGCCCCTCACTCCGGATGCGGACGGGCGCTTCCAGCGCACCGTGGAGCTGAAGGAGGGGACGAACACGCTGCAGGTGCGCGCCGAGGGCGTGGGCGGCGCCGTGCACGAGGAACACCGACAGGTGGTCGTCGATACCACACCGCCGCGGGTGGGGCTCGACCCGGGCCTGTGGAAGTAGCTTCCCTCCGCGGGGATCCCCTACACTCGCTCTGCTTTTTCACGTTGAGAGGGGACACCCCAGATGCGCGCGTCGAAGCCCTGGCCACTGGCGTACCTGCTGGCCCTCGCCCCGGCGCTCGCCTCCGCGCAGGTGTCTCCCGCTCCGTACCCCGCCGGTACTCCGGTGGTGGTGAACGCGGGCCCCGGTGACCAGAAGGAGCCGCACGTGAGCGGCGACACGGTCGCCTACTCGAGCGAGCTCAACGGCGTGGGGGAGATCCGCGTCTTCGACCTCTCCACGCACGTGGACGCGGCCATCCCCAACGGCGGCGCCTTCGACTTCCTCTCGGACGTGAGCGGCGACAGCGTGGTCTTCACCCGCATCGGCGCGGACCGCAGCGCCATCCTGCGCTACGACGTGGCGGCCGGTGGCGCGCCGGTGGAGCTCGCTCCTGCGGCTGGCACCAACCGCCGCGCGGCCTCCGTGGGCGGACGCACCGTGGCGTGGGAGGACTACGGCGCCTGGGGCTCGCAGGGCGTGGCCCCCGAGCTGGTGGTCTACGACCTGGACTCGGGCGTCACCCAGGCGCTGACCTCCGATGCGCTCTCCGACACCGCGCCCGCGGTGAGCCCGGACGGCCGCACCGTGGTGTGGACCAAGTGCGAGGGCGCCCAGGGCCCGTGCAACGTGTGGGAGGCGCAGGCGGGCGCGAGCGGCTTCGTGGCCCACGCGCTGACCTCGGACTCGCACGGCTCCGCGAACCCGGACACCAACGGCACCGTCGTCGTCTACGACAGCGCGCGTCCCGGTGCCGACGGCACGGTGGACCAGGACATCTTCCTGCAGGACGTGGGGGACAGCGCCGAGCGGCGCCTCGTGCTGCCGGGCCAGGACCTGAACCCCAGCGTGAGCGGCCACTTCATCGCCTTCCAGCGCCGCTTCCCGGACGCCGCGGTGCCCAACTCGGACATCGCGCTCTACGACCTCGACACTTCGACCCTCTACCGCCTCACCGACACGCCCGAGGACGAGCAGCTCACCGACATCTGGATCTCCCCGGACGGCAAGCGCGTGAACGTGGTGTGGAGCGTGCGCGAGAACGGGGACGACAACGTGCGCGCGCTCACCTTCCAGGCGACGGCGAACGAGTGCACGCCGCCCGCGCCGCAGACGGCCGCGCAGGTGTGCGCCGCTCCCGGCAAGCACCCGCTGCTCGCCGAGCTGCAGCTGCAGCGCGAGCGCCGCACGCCCTGGGATGCGACGGCGCGCTACAGCGCCACCGGCACCGGCGTGCTCTGCGTGGACAACGGCTTCGGCGGCGCGCGCGCGCTGGGCGGCCTGGTCGCGATGAACGACCGCGTCCTGGTGATGCTCGAGACCTGCAGCCCGGACCAGAAGACGGTGGCGCTCGAGCAGCAGCTCGCGAGCGACGGCTTCGTCTACGCGGCGATCGCGGGGGACTACGGCTCCGCCTTCCGCGTCCGGCTCTACGGCGAGCTGCCCGCGTGCATCCCCAGCCCCGCGGCGCCCCTGCCTGCACAGGGCCAGCGCATCTCCTTCGTGGACGCTGGCAGCGTCGTGGTGATCGTGGTGGACACGGGCCACGGCTGCAGCAGCACGGGGCAGGGGACGGCGCTCGCCGGCCTCGGGCTGCTCGCGCTCGCGGCGCTGCGGCGCCGGCGCGCCCCCGCGCAGGGCTGAAGGCCTTCGCCGGCGCGGGGCTTTTCCGCGCGCTTTCTCGCTCCGCCTCACCCCTGCCGCTAGAGTGAGCCGCTTGCTCCGCCCGCTCACAGCGCTCTGGCTGTTGCTCGTCGCCGCGCCCGCGAGTGCCGAGTCGTACGCGCTGCTCGGCCCCACGGCCGAGGTGCCGCCCGAGGGCTTCGCGGTCGCCGTGGTACGCCGCGACGACGCGGGCGCGCTCGCGCCGCTGCCCTCGGCGCCGAAGCTCAGCGCCCGCGGCGCCGAGCTGCGCCCGGGCCCCTCCCAGCCGCCCCTGTCCACCGTCTGGGTGCTGCCCCAGGCGGGCGCGCGCGTCGTCGAGCTGCGCGCGGAGGTGGCGGGCCACACGCTCACGGGGCGCTACGTGCTGGGGCCGCCGGCGCGCCGCGTGGAGCTCACCCTGCAGCCCCCCGCGCCGGTGAAGGGGCACGACCGCGAGGCCGAGCTCACGGTGCGCCTGCGGCGCGAGGACGGCAGCCCCGACACGAGCGGCGCACCTCCCGTGGTGCGCGCCAACGTGGGCCAGGTGGAGGCGCTCACGCCCGCGGGGCCCGGCCTCTACCGCGCGCGCTACGTGCTGCCCCCCACGCGCTTTCCCGAGGTGGCCATCCTCGTGGCGCTCTCGCCGTGGCCGCACGCGCAGGCCGTGCACGGGGCCTACGGCAGCCTGCGCGTGCCGCTCGCGGCGAGCGTGGAGCTGCCGGGCCGCACCGAGCGCGACGCGAGCATGGCCATCGAGATCGCCGGCGTGCGCTACGGCCCCGTCCGGGCCGACCACGACGGGCGCTTCCGGCTGCCGGTGGTCATCCCGCCCGGCCACCGCTTCGGCCGCGGCCGCGTGGTGGACCCGGTGGGCAACGTGCGCAACCAGGAGGTGGACCTGCTCCTGCCCCCGACGGACGGGCTCGCCTGCGTGCTGCACCCGGGGAAGCTGCCCGCGGACGGCAGCGCCCGCGCGCGGCTCCTGTGCGCGACGAGCGATCCCGAGGGCCGCCCGGTTCGCCACGCGCGCGTGGAGGCGCGCGGAAAGTCGGGGCGCCTGGAGGGGCCCGTGGAGCACGAGGACGGCCTACTCGAGTGGCGCTACGTCGCGCCGCGCGCGTCCCAGGCTCTGCGCGAGGAGCTCTCCGTCGCCTGGCCCCAGCGCGGGGCCGCCTCGCGAGAGCAGCTGGAGCTGCAGCTGGTGCCCGGCGGCACGCCCGTCTCCCTCGCGCTCTCGCTCGGGCCCGAGCCCGTACACCACGGCACGGCCACCGCCGTGCGCGTGGAGGCGCGCGATGCGGCGGGTGCGCCGCGGCCCGGGGCACCGGTGGCCCTCGAGGCCTCGCTCGGCAGCCTCGCCACGCGCTCGCTGCGCACGGACGACGAGGGGACGGCGTGGCAGGTGCCCGAGGCGGGCGAGGAGGCCACGGGCCTGCTCACGGCGCGGGCGCTGGGCGTGCGCGACGCGAGCCCGGCGCGCCTCTGGCTCTGGGCGCAGGGAGGCGAGCTGCGGGTGGGCGTGTCCGAGCTCTCGGGCCTCCCGCTCGCCCAGCAGCCGCTGGTGGTGAACGGAGAGGCGCGAGAGACCGGCGCGGACGGCACGCTCTCGCTGGGCGCCCTGCGCGCGGGCCGCGTGGAGGTGCACCACGCGCAGTGGCCCGGCCTCGCGCGCAGCGTGGAGGTGCTGGGGCCGCAGGGGCCCGTCTTCCCGGAGGACCCTGCGCTCGTGCCCGCGCCCGTACAGCGCGCCGTGCGTCTCGCGCCCGCGACGCCGGTGAACGTGCGCCTCCAGACCGAGCGCCTGCGCGACGGGCGCGTGCGCGTGAGCTACTGGGTGGAGGACGCCCGCGGCCAGCTCCTCGAGGGCCGAAAGGTGCACGTGGCGCTGAGCGAGGGGGAGCCGGGGCCCTCCGAGACGTCGCAGGGCCGCACGCGCTTCACGCTGGAGCGGCCGGCGCACGCGCTCAGCGTCTCCGTCGCGGACGTGGCCACGGGCGTCACCGCGCTCGCGGAGCTGCGGCCTTGAGGCGCCTGCTGCTCGCGGCGCTGCTGCTCGCCTCCCCCGCGCTCGCGCAGGTGGCGGTGACACCTGCTCCGTGGCTCGAGGGCACGGTGGTGGGCCGCGTGTGCGAGGACCAGGACGCGGACGGCCTCTGCGCGCCCGGGGAGCCGGGGCTCGCGCACGTGCGACTGGTGCTCTCGGACGGGCGCGAGGTGCTCACGGACGCGCAGGGCCGCTTCCACTTCGCGGGCCTCGAGGCGCGCCGCCCGGACGACACCCGGGGCCTGCACCTGCGGCCGGGCCGCTACCGCCTCAAGGTGGACGCGCGCACGCTGCCGCCCGGGACGCTGCTGCCGGTGCAGGGCGCGACGGTGGAGCTGCCCTGGGGAGCCCTCGCGCTGCAGGACTTCGCGGTGCGCCGCGAGGCCTCCGGGGCCGCGCCCCTCGCGCTCTCCTACGCGGCCGCGCCGCCCAGCGCGGAGCGCGTGGACGGGGTGGTGCAGTTCCTCGCCGCGGGGCAGGCCGCCCCCGGAGACGCGGTGAGCGTGGCGGGCGTGCCGGCGCAGGTGGACGCGCAGGGCGCCTACCGCGCACTCGTGCCGCTGCAGGAGGGCCCGAACGCGCTCGCCATCCGCGCGCAAGGCGCCGGCGGCTCGTTGCGCCTCTACACCCAGCGCGTGGACGTGGTGGCGCGCGAGGGGGGCTGGCTCGTCGTCCCACGCGCTCCCGAGGCCACCGGCGCGCTGCAATTGCCCGCCACCGGAACGCTGCCCTCCGGGCGCACCGCGCTGCACTTCGTGGGCACACCGGGTACGCGCGTGCGCGCAGGGGAGGCCGGGACCGAGGCCATCGTGGGCCCTGAAGGCAGCGCCGACGTGCCGCTCACCCTGCGCGATGGCGCCAACACGGTGCTGCTGCAGCTCAGCGCCCCCGCAGGCCCCCCGCGCACCGAGCGCCTGCAGCTGCAGGCCGCCCCGCGCGCCTTCGCGGTGGGCCTGCTGGATGTGGAGGGCAGCTACGCGCCGAAGAGTGGCGCCCTGCGGCTGGTGGGGCGCGGCGCCGCGCACGGGGAGCTGCAGCTGGGGCAGCTCTCGCTGATGGGAGAGCTCAACCTGCAGGACACCGACCGCGAGGCGGGCTTCGAGGGCTGGCGCTCCCCGCGGCGCGTGGAGCGCTTCGAGCGCGCGCCGGACCCGGACCTCGCGCCGGCGGAGTGGGGCGACACCTCCACCGGCCTCGCCGCGAACCCCGCCGAGGCCGGCCTGCGCCTCGAGGCGCGCCACCCCCTGCTGGGCCGCGCGGGCTTCGGCACCTACCGGGCGTGGCTGGGAGACCGCGAGCTGGGGCGCTACCACCGCCCCCTCTTCGGCCCCTACGCCGAGCTGCAGGCGCCGGTGGGCGCGGTGCGCGTGGGCTTGGACGCCTTCGCGGGCGGGCTCCACGATCCCACCCGGGGCCTCTCCGCCTCGCCCGCACACGCGGAGCTGCGGGCCACCGGCGGCAGCCTCTACTACCTGGGCACCGGCAGCGTCGCCGAGGGCTCCGAGGTGCTTCGGGTAGAGCTGCGCGACGGCGTCACCGGCTTGCCGCTCGCTGAGCGCCACCTCGTGCGCGGCCGCGACTACGACGTGGACTACCTCTCGGGCCGCGTGCTGCTCGCCGAGCCGCTCTCCTTCGTGGGAGGCACGGCGTGGCTCACCACGGATCCGCTCACCGCGGCGCCCGAGCCGGTGCTGGTGGCTGACTTCGCGGCGCTGCACCTCGGAGAAGACCGCGGCGGTGGCGGCGCGGAGGCGTGGGCCGAGCTGGGCCCCGCGCGCCTCAGCGTGTCCGCGCTGCAGGAGGGGCAGGGCGAAGGGCACTACGCGCTGCTGGGCGCAACCGCGCAGACGCAGTGGCAGGGCTACACGCTGCTCGCCGAGGCCGCGCGCAGCCGCGGACGCGCCGTGGCGGAAGAGCGCTTCGGGCTCTCGGACGACGGCGGCCTCAGCTTCCTGCGCCCGGCGCCTCTGACCTCTCCCGGCGGCGATGCGCTGGGCCTGCGCCTGCGGGGCCCGGGCGTGGGCGGGGGCGGGCGGCTGGAGGCCGCTGCGCGCGTGCGCTCCGCGGGCTTCTCGGACGATGCGCACGCGGACGCGGTGCGCGCGCGCCAGCTCTCGCTCAACCTCGAGCAGCCGCTGGGGCCTTTCACCCTCACGCTGCTCGGAGATGCGCGCAGTGGGGCGGACCCGCGCCTGCCCTTCGGCGAGGCGCCGCTGCGCGCACGCACGCTGGGCGCGGGGCTGGGCTACGAGCAAGGGTCCTGGGGTGTGCGTGCGGAAGTGCGCGACAGTGAGCTCGAGGCGAGCGAGGTGGCGGGGGAGCGCGAGCTGCTCGAGGGGGGCAGGACCTCCGCGGGCGTGAATGCGCACCTGCGGGTGCACGAGGGCGTGGTGCTCTCCGCGGGCCACCGCCAGTCGCTCGTGCAGCGCGGCGAAGGGCCGGGCCGGCTGGACGACACCTTCACCTCCGCGGGCGTGGACCTCTCGCTCGGAGAGGCGCGCCACGTGGGCGTGCGCGGCGGATGGGGGCCGGAGCTGGGGCCGCTCGTCTGGGCGGAGGGCAGCGTGCGCCGCGGCCAGGATACGTACTACGGCGGCTACAGCGTGGACGTGGACGGGCCGGACGTGGGCGCGGCGCGCGCGGTGTCCGGCGCGAGCACCGACGTGGCCGCGGGCACGCGCCTCTACGTGGAGGACGTGAGCGCCCACGACGCGAACGCGGTGCGGCTCGCGCGGGCGGTGGGCTTCGAGCAGCTGGTGACGGGCGCGCTGCGCGTCGGTGCCCGCTACGAGCGCGGCGTGCGCAGCCCGCTGGACCTGCCCAGCAACCTCACGCGCGACGTGGGGGCGCTCTCGGTGCAGTGGGTGCTCGAGCGGCTGCGGCTGCAGGCGCGCGCGGAGCTGCGCGACGAGCACGGTGCGAGCGACCGTGCACCCTCGCTGCCCGTGGACCGGCGGCAGGCGGTGGTGGGACTCGCAGCGGACCTCACCCTGCGCCGCGACCTGTCGGCCTCGGGGCGGCTGGACGTGGGACACACGGTGGGGCAGGGCGCGCTCGAGGCGCGCTTCGTCGAGGGCTACGCCGCGCTCGCGTGGCGCCCCGGCCCGCTCGCGCTGGTGGGGCGCTATGCCCTCACGCGCGAGCTCTCCCCGGGCGAGGGCTCGGTGCTCGGCGAGCGCGCGCTGCAGGTGTTCTCGCTGCTGCCCGCGCTGCAGCTGGGCGGGCGCGTGGGGCTCGCGGGCGGCGCGCACCTGGGGCGCTCGGGGCTGGGCGGGAGCGCGCTGTGGGTGTTCACCGGCTCGGTGCGCCCGAGCGTGCGGGTGGTGGGGGGGTTGGAGGTGGCGGCGGAGCTGCTGCGCCGCAGCGTGGCGCAGGACGGCGACTCGCTCCATGCGGTGCGCGCGGAGCTCGCGTACCGCTTCGACGAGCGGCTGCGGCTCGCCGCGGGCTACGGCGTGCTGGGCTTTCGCGGCCTCGGCATGAGCCCCACGCCGGACGAGGGCCGCGTGTACCTGCGGGCGGAAGCGGCCTACTAGGAGCGAGCATGCGCGCACTACTCCTCAGCCTCCTGTTGCTCGCGGCTGGCACGGCCCACGCGGACTGGCGCGCGCTCGCGGTGGCGGGAACGCCCACGGACGTGGAGGTGTGGCGGCCCGGTGTCTTCTCCGTCTCCACCACCTCGCAGGCGGTGCTGGTGGTGAACGGCGCGGTGACGCAGACGGTGGCGGGCGAGTCGCTCGGCACGCTGCTCACGCCGGACGGCTGCCTCCTCTCGCTGCAGCGCAACGGCAGCTTCGTCTCCGCCTCCACCTGCCCGCACCCCGCGGACAACCCCTTCGGCACCTCGGGCCTCAACATCGTGAGCTACGCGCGCACGGCGGGCGGCGCCGCGTTCACCTACGGGGAGCTGGGGAGCGACCAGCGCTTCGCGTACACGCCCTCGGCCGCGGACGCGGGCCTCTGGACGCCGCTGCTCAACGACGGGGCGCGAAAGGCCACGCGCGTGGCGGACGCGGCGCGGGTGGCGGGGGTGGACCACGCCCTCTTCGGGCTGCTCGGCGGCACCGGCACCGAGCTGTTCTGGTACGCGGGGGCCACGTCGCCCCGGGTGGTGTCGCTGGACGCGGGGGTGGCCCTGCTCGAGGCCGAGCTGTTCCCGCTCGAGGGCGCAGCACCGGGCGTCCTGCTCGGCGCGCAGGGCGGGCTGTACCGCGGCGTGCTGGGCGCGGGCGCCTTCGAGCCGGTGCCGCTGCCCCCGGGCGTCACCGACGTGACGGGCGTGGTGCTCACGCCGGACGCGGGCACCGCGCTCGGGGACGGCTTCGGGCTCGCGGCGGCGCGCCTCGCCGACGGGGGGCACGCCGTGCTCAACGCCGTGCCGGTGACGCGCGGCGCGGACGTGGGCCGCAGCTGGCGCCTCAACTCGAGCTTCCCCGGGCCCACCGTGCCTGCGGGTATGGCCACCGCGGACCTGGAGCGCGTGCGCTGCGTGGACGCGAGCTTCTGCGTGCTCACGGTGCGCAGCAGCACCGGCAACAACCTGCTCGTCTACAGCAATGCCGCTGCACCTTCCTTCGGTGCGCCCGCGCCCCTCACGCTCGACGAGGGCGAGCAGCGCGTGCTCGACCTGCCGGCGGTGGACCCGGATGGCGACGCGCTGCACCTGGAGGCGGCGCTCGCGGATGGCGGCACGGCGGCGCTCGGGCTGGACGTGGCGGAGGTGGACGGCGGCCTGCAGCTGACGGTGCGCGCCGGCGCCGTGTGCGCTGCGGCGAGCGGCAGCGTGGAGCTGCGCGCCGCGGACGGGCTCGCCGCGCACGACGTGCTCACGCGCCTGGGCGTGAGCGTGCGCGACACGCAGCCGGACCCGCGCGTGGTGCTCACGCCCGTGGATGCGACGGGGCTGCAGGTGCGCTGCGGCGAGGGCGCGAGCGGGCGGCTCGTGCAGCCCCTGCCCACGGGGCTGTGCGCGGACGTGGCGGTGGGCTGGACGCAGCTGTCGGGGCCGCAGCTCGAGAGCCCCCAGCTGAGCGGCGCGCAGGTGGAGGTGCGCACCGTGGAGAAGGGGCTGGACGCGCTGCTGGGCGAGACGCTGGTGCTGCAGGTGAGCGCGGACGCGGGCAGCGGCAACGCAGCCTCGCAGGTGCAGTCGCTCACCCTGAGTGCCGAGCCCTTCGTCGCCCTTCGCCACCGCACCGAGCGCCCCCTCACCGTGGAGGGGGAGACGGTCGGCGTCTTCGTGGACCTGGACAACCCCACCGCCTGTGCGCTCTCGGACGTGCGGGTGGAGGAGCAGCTGGAGGGGCTCGACTATGTGCCGGGCTCCGCGCGCTTCGAGGGCGCGCCGGTGGACGCGCAGGTGCAGGACGGACGCCTCGTGGTGACGGGGCTTCCGCTCGCGGCGGGCGCTCGCGCGACCCTGGGCTTCAGCGTGCGCACGCGGCTGCTCGGCGAGGGGCGCGTGAAGGGCGAGGCCTTCCGCCGCAGCGTGCGCATCAGCGAGGCCGCGGCGCCTTCGCCGGAGCCGCAGTCCTGTGGCTGCGGCGGTGCACCGGCGGGCGCGAGCGCAGTGTCGCTGCTCGCGCTCGCAGGGCTGCTGCGGCGGCTGGCCCGGGTCCGGGGCTAGAGCCCGAAGGTGATCCGCCGCCGGGCGGCGTCCCCGCTGCGCTCCTCCACCAGCCCCAGCAGCTCGAAGGCCCGCAGCGTCCCGAGCGCCTCTCGCTCCGGGAGGTCCGTGAGCGTGAGCAGGTCCTCGACGGTCTTGCTCCCGTCCGCGTACGCGAGCAGCAGCGCCTGGCCGCCGCTGAGCGAGAACTCGTTGAGGCCGTAGGGAGGGTCCGTGCGGGGGAAGAGCTTGCGTCCGGCGCGCATGTGCTGGCGCAGCTGCACGAGCGACTCGGTGCGCAGCACGCCCTCGAGGATGAGGTCTCCCGGGAACACCGAGAGGCGCACCAGGTCCGAGCGCTGCGGGCGCTGGGGGCTGAAGCCGTAGGAGCCGCTGGTCCAGGCGAAGGTGGCCCAGAGGATCTCCTTCACCTGCTGCTCGAGCAGCTCGCGCCGCTGCTCCTCGCGGAGGAGCCCGAGCCGCACCATGGCCTCGCCGGTGCGCACGTTCTGCTCCTGGCACAGCGCCGCCACCTGCTGCAGGTCCGTCTCGGTGAGCACGCCGCGGCGCACGCAGAAGCGCCCGAAGCGCTCCTGCGCGAGGTTCGAGGCGGCGTACACCGGGCGTCCCGCCTCGAAGTACACGACCTTGAGCACCTGGCCCTGGCGCAGCTTCAGCTCTCCGCCGTGCCGCGCCTCGTAGTACGCGTTGAGCAGCCGGGGCACGGCGGTGGTGGCGAGGTCTCCGGCCAGCTGCCAGTCGGGAAGGGCGGGGCGTGCTGCTGCCGCGGCCGGGGCGCTGCCGCCCTTGGCCCACACCCGCTCGCGCTCGGCGAAGGGCAGGGGCAGCGCGGCGGGGGCAGGAGCCGCAGGGGGCAGCGCGGGCTCCGGGGCCTTCGCGGGCGGGCTCGGCTGCGGGGGCGGAGCCGGCGCTCGCGGCTCGGGGGCCACGTCCGACTCCTCGAGCGGCAGCAGCTCCTCCAGCTCGGCGGCCGGCTCGGGTCCCTCGGGCGGGGGCACCGCGGTGCCCACCAGGCGCTCGAGCGACTCGAGGAGGGCGGAGAGCTCGAAGGGCTTCTCGAAGAAGGCGCGCGCGCCGTGCACCTCCACGGCCTCGCGCGCGAAGCGGTCCCCCTTGTACACGCCGCTGATGGCGACCGCGGGCAGCCCCAGCAGCCGCAGCTCGGCGAGCACCTCGCCGCCGCGCATGTCCGGCAGGAGCAGGTCCACCACGGCTGCGTCGAAGCCGCGCTCGCGCGCCGCGGCGAGCCCCTCCTCGCCCGAGTGCACGGCGTGGGCCGCATGGCCCCGGGCGCCGGCCGCAGCGGCCATCAGCGAGGCGAGCTCGTGGTTGTCCTCGACGAAGAGCAGTCGCGCCATGGGGGGGCGCAGCGTAGCATCCGCGCATGACGGACGTTCAGGGCTTTCACCATGTCGCCCTCCAGGTGCACGACCTGGAGCGCACCGCCGCCTTCTACCGGGACCTGCTCGGCTTCCCCGAGCTGCAGCGCCACCTGCACCCGGACGGCTCGCTGCGCAGCATCTGGGTGGGGGTGCCCGGGGGCGGCTTCCTCGCGATCGAGGCGGCCTCCCACCCGCCCCCCCGGGAGCTGCTCGAGGAGCCCTTCCGCCACGGCCGCCCGGGCCTCCTGCTGCTCGCCTTCCGCATCCCCCGCGCCGCGCGCGAGGGCGCGCTCGCGGCCTTCGCCCGGGCGGGCGTCCCGCTCGAGCACCAGACGCGCTGGAGCCTCTACGTGCGCGACCCCGAGGGCAACCGCATCGCGCTCAGCCACCACCCGGAGGACTGAGGGCCGCCTTGCCGGGCGGGCGGGCCGCGGGTACAAGCACCTCAATGCGCCTGGGTGAACTGCTGCTGGCCGAGAGGCTCCTCACCGCCGAGGCGCTCGAGGAGGGCCTCGAGGCCCAGGTGGTCCAGGGTGGGCGGCTGGGCACCAACCTGGTCGAGATGGGGCTGCTGTCCGAGCAGAACCTCGCGCGCTGCCTCGGCCGGCAGCACAACATGCCCTTCGCCTCCGGCGAGATGGTGCCCGACCCCAAGGCGTTGAGCCTGGTGGACCTGGACCACGCGGACGACAAGGACTACCTGCCGATGCGGCTGGACGGCACGCGCCTGAGCGTGGCGATCACCAACCCGCACGACGTGGCCACGCTGGACGAGCTGGCGTTCCGCACGGGCAAGCGGGTGGTGCCGGTGCTCATCCCCGAGTTCCGGATGAACCAGCTGCAGCGCCGCTACTGCCGCAGCTTCCGGCCCATCCGCGCCATCGACCTGGAGACCGCGCGGCCCGCGCGCCCGGCCGCTCCCACGGCCGCCCCGCAGGCGCGCGGAGATGGGCGCCTCGCACCGAGCACGGGCGATCTGATGGGCGAGGACGAGTTCCAGGCCCTCTACGCCCAGGCGCTCGAGGGAGGCGCGGCGCCTGCAACCGCGCCCGCGCCCGAGGCGCCAGCCCCGCGCGCAGCGCCCGTGCCGCCGCCCGCGCCCGTCGAGCCCGCGCAGCCCGCCGCCGCGGCCCCGCTGCCGCTCACGATGCCGGCGCCGCCTCCCGCGCCCGTGCCGCCCAGCCCGCCCCGCACCCTCACCCCGCTCACCTTCGCGCAGGCGCAGGCGGAGCTCGCGCGCAGCTCGGACCGCGAGGACGTGGCGGCCACCGTGCTGCGCTTCGCGCTGGGCAAGTGGAAGCGCAGCCTGCTGCTCTCGGTGCAGGGCGACCTGGTCACCGGCTGGCACGGCCTGGGGCAGGGGGTGCGCGACGCGGCGGTGCGGCGCATCGGCATCGCGCTGCGCAACCCGAGCACCTTCAAGCTGGTGCGCGACACCCGCTCGCACTTCGTGGGGCCGGTGCGCGCGGACGCCGCGGCAGCCGTCTTCTACAAGCTGCTCGGCGCCGGCGCGCCCACCACCGCCGTCATGCTGCCGCTGCTGGTGCGCGGCAAGGTGGTGCACATCCTGTACGTGGACGACGGGCCGGACCAGCTCACCACGCCGGACGTGGGCGAGCTGCTCATCCTCTCGCAGAGCGTGGGCCGCTCGTACGAGGCGATGATCCGCAAGCGCAAGGGCGGCTGAGCGCTCAGGGCGTCTCGAAGGCCACGTCGAAGCGCACGCGCTGGTTCGGCTCGAGCCGGAAGCCCTGCTGCCAGCGCGCCCCCGCGGCGTCCACCACCAGGTGGTGCTCGCCCTCGTAGAGCGCGAGCTCGCCCACCGGAGCGCTCCCGTAGGCCTTGCCGTCCACGCGGATGCTCGCGCCCTCCGGCGCGCTCACCACCACGTAGCCGCGCGCCAGGTACACGCTCTGGGCCACGCGCCCGCTCGCGCCCACCGTCACCGCGCGCGCGGTGTAGATGCCCAGCGCGGGGTTGCGCAGCGCGAGCAGGTGGCGGCCGGGCGGCAAGGACGCCTTGAGCGGGGTGCGGCCCAGCGAGGTCTCTCCCAGCCACACCTCCACCGCGGGCTCCACCACGAGGTCCAGCTCAGCGAGCGGCGCTCCCGCGTCGGCGGGGGAGGCGGATGGAGCCGGGGCCGCCGCGAGCGCAGCGGGCGCGCCCGCGTCTGGCAGGACGGAGGCCCCGGTCGCCTCGCGAGGCCCGGGCCCGCGCACCGCCCAGAGGATGCCCGCCACCAGCAGGGCAAGTCCCGCCGCGCCCGCGAGCATCAGGCCCACGGGCGCTGCGCGCGGCAGCTCCGCCGGAGTCGCAGGCTCGGCGGGCGCGGCCGGCTCGGGTCGTCGGCGCGGCGCGGGCGGCGGCAGCAGCTCCAGCGGGGAGCCGACGAGCGGGGCCTCGACGTGCGGGGACGGAGCGCGCGCGATGAGGGCCGCCCGCGCCGCGCGCGCGGGGTCCTCGGGCGGGAAGGCCCGCGCCATGAGGGCCGCGAGCTCCTGCGCGGAGGCGTGCGGCTCGGCCGCGGCGAGCAGGGCATCGCGCAGGGCGAGCATCGAGGGGTAGCGGTCCTCGGCGCGCTTCGCACAGGCGCGCCTCAGCACGGCATCGAGCGGCCCCGGGATGAGGTCCGGGCGCGCGGGGAGCGGCTCGAGCAGCAGCGCGGCATCCAGGTCGGAGGCGTGCGCGAAGGGGTGCTCGCCCGCGAGGCACTCGAAGACGGTGAGCGCGAGCAGCAGCACGTCCGACTGCACTGTCACGGCGCTGCGCCCGCCCAGCAGCTGCTCCGGCGCACAGTAGCGGCGGCGGTTGCGCACGCGCCGGCCCTCGGGCTCGCGCGGCGCGACGCCGAGCGCCCCGTAGCCCGTCACCTTGCAGGCGCCGTCGAAGCCGAGCATCAGCGTCTCGGGGCGCAGGTCGCCGTGCACCAGGGGTGTGCCGTCGTCGTTGCCGGCCAGGTGCGCGTAGTGCACGCCCATGGCCACGTCCGCGGCCAGCCGCACCGCGTGCGCCACGCTGAGGCGGCCCACGCGCTCGAGCACCTGGCGCAGGGGCTCGCCGTCCGCGAACTCGGTCACCCGCGCGTAGCCGCCCTCCAGCGCCGCGAGCCCGTGCACCCGCAGGATGTTCGGGTGCTCCAGCACGCAGGCGCGCGCCGTCTCGCGCCGCAGCTCCTCCAGCAGCGCCGGGTCCTGCACCAGCGCGTCTGGCGCCCGCACGAGGACCACGGGGCGGGCCGAGTCGAGGGACCAGCCCAGCACCGCGCGCGAGCCCTTGCCGGCGTGCAGGGAGCCCAGGGTGACGTAGCGCGGCTGACTCATGGGCCGGCGACTCTAGGGGACGGCGCTCTCAGAAGGGAAGGGTGAGGTGGTAGGCGTACCGACCTCGCCCCACGAGCAGCAGCACGCTGCGGGCCTGGCGCGCGTTGAGCAGCGCCTCTCGGAAGGTGCCCGCGTCCTTCACCGGCACGTTGTTCACGCGCAGCAGCAGGTCTCCGGGCTCGAGCCCCGCCTGCTCCGCCGCCGAGTCGGGGCGCACCTGGGTGAGCTGCAGCCCGCCGCGCGCCTCGCGCACGCGCAGGCCGAGCCGGTCCCACGCGAGCCCCTCGACGAGCCGCGCGGGGAACTCCACCGGCGTCACCTGCAGCGTGCGCAGCTGCCCGTCGCGGAACACCGTGAGCGGGAAGCTGCTGCGCGCGGGGTAGCCGCGCGCGCGCACCTCGAAGTCCTCGGCGTCCTGGATGCGGGTGCCCGCGAGCTCCGCCACCACGTCGCCGCGGCGCACGCCCGCGGCCTCCGCGGGGCTGCCCGGCTCCACCGCGCTCACCACCGCGCCGTAGGTGCGGTCCCACCCCAGGCGCTGCGCCTGGCGCGGGCTGAGGTCCTCCGCGTCCACGCCCACCCACGCGGGGCGCACCTTCCCGAAGCGGGTGAGCTCCTCCACGATGCGCCGCACCTTGTCCGCGGGGATCGCGAAGCCGATGCCCTGCGCGCTCGCGAAGATGGCGGTGTTGATGCCGATGACGTCCCCCTCCACGTTGAGCAGGGGCCCGCCGGAGTTGCCCGGGTTGATGGCGGCATCCGTCTGCACGAAGTCGTTGTAGACGCGGCCCTCGGCGCGGAAGGTGCGCCCCACGGCGGAGACCACGCCCGCGGTCACCGTCTTGGACAGGCCGAAGGGGCTGCCGATGGCGATCACCGTCTCGCCGATCATCAGGTCGCTGCTGGTGCCCAGCTTCGCGGTGGGCAGGGGCGCCTTCGCGGCCACGCGCAGCACGGCGAGATCGTTGTCCGCGTCGCTGCCGATGACCTCCGCGTCCAGCTGCCGCCCGTCCGCGAGCACCACGTGGATGGACGAGGCGCCGCGGATGACGTGATCGTTGGTGACGATGAGCGGCCCCGCGTTGCCCGGCCCCTGGATGATGACGCCGCTGCCCAGGCTCTGCACCGTCTGGCGCTCCTGTCCGCCGAACAGCTCGTCGAACATGCTGCCGCCGCCGCGAAAGCGCCGCTGCACCTCCTGCTCGGTGCCGATGTAGACCACCGCCGGGCCCACCCGCTGCACCACGTCCACCACCGCATCGCGCCTGCGAGCGAGGGTCCCCTGCGCCGCGGCCTCCGTGGCCAGCAGCGCCAGCACCAGCACCAGTCCCCGCTGCACTCCGCTCGTGTTCACGCTCGACCTCCGTACGTCCGGGATCGATCTGGAATCGACCCCGACTGTCGCGCCCCGGACGGGGCGATTGTTCGGAAGACCCCAGCGGACGCGCCGTCGCTGGAGGCCCTGCTCGCCGTTGCTTACACCGGCCCCCTGCCCGCGGAGTAGTCCGCGGGAGCATTCGCTGAAGGAGGGTAGGGGGATGAGCCTGGTCCTGGTCGCCGACGATGAGCCCGCGGTGCTCGAGGTGCTCAGCCAGGTGGTCGAGGACCTGGGGCACGAGGTGCTGCAGGCGCGCGACGGAGCGGAGGCCCTGCGGCTCGCGCGCGCCCGGCGCCCGCAGCTCGTGGTCACCGATCACGTGATGCCGCGCTGCAGCGGCCTCGAGCTGTGCCGCGCCCTGCGCCGCGAGCCCGGGCTCGAGGACGTGCCGGTCATCCTGCTCTCCGGCGTGCTCGCGCAGGGCGCGCCCGAGGCGCACGCCTTCCTGCAGAAGCCCTTCGAGATCGACGAGTTCGAGGCCGTGCTCCGCGCGGCGCTCGCGCAGGTCGAGGGGACGGGTGCGGACGCTGCGCTGCCGGGCGCGGCGCACGAGCCCGACTCCACCTGGGGCGCGGCGCGCGCGCTCGAGGGCACGCTCGCCGCGGCGCGCTCGCAGCTCGAGCGGCTGCAGGGCTCCGGCGCCGACGGCGCTGCCCTACAGGCGCTCTCGGCGCAGCTGGGCCAGATGGAGGTGCTCGTGCGGGGCCTGCAGGGCGCCGCCGGCCTCGAGCCGCGCGAGGTGGCGCTGCGCCCGGTGAACGGGGACCTCGGCGCGCACCTGCGCGGCGTGCTCTCGGCGTGGCGCGAGCGCGCGCCCTTCGCCCAGCTGCACCTCAGCGCCCCGGACGAGGCAGTGCCGGCGCGCTTCGACCCGGAGCGCCTGCGCCAGGCGCTGGACGCGCTGCTGGACCGCGCGGTGCACGCGGGCGGCCCGGTCGAGATACGGCTGCAGACGAACTCCGCGCTCGCCACCATCCAGGTGCGCGACGAGGGGCCGGCCGTGAGCGCCGAGGAGCTGCCCCGGCTCTTCGAGCGGCCGCGCGCGGAAGGGGCCCACACGGGCCTGAGCGCCGCGGCGCAGATCGTCCGGCTGCACGGGGGCGCCATCTCGGCGGACTGCACCCCCGAGCGCGGCTCTGCCTTCAGCGTGCTCCTGCCGCGCACCGGGCCCAGCCGGCGCGCGGGCAACGGCTAGAGGTCCTCGGGCTACTTCGCCTCGGACTTCAGCATCCAGCCGATCATCTTGTAGAGCAGGCGCGCGCCCACGTTGCCGTCCCACTCGCCGCCCTCCGCGTCGGGCGCCACCTCGTCCAGGTCGAAGCCGACGATGGTCCGGCCCGAGCGCACCACGCCCGCGATGAGCGCGTTGACCTCGGGGAAGCTGAGGCCGCCGGGCACGGGCGTGCCGGTGTGCGGGCAGAGCACCGGGTCCAGCCCGTCGATGTCGAAGGTGAGGTACACGTGCTGGGGCAGGTGGCTCACGATCTCGTCCACCTGGCGGTTCCACGGCGTGCCCTCGAAGCGCGCGTGCTGCAGCTGCGCATCGAAGTAGGTCTTCACCCGTCCCTTGGACTGCTCGATGTAGTCGTGCTCCGCCTCACCGAGGTCGCGGATGCCCACCTGCACCAGCTTGGCCACGCCCGGGATGCGCTCCATCACGTTGTGGAAGATGGAGGCGTGGCTCCACTGGAAGCCCTCGTACGCGTTGCGCAGGTCCGCGTGGGCATCCAGGTGCAGGAGCCCCAGGCCCGGGTACTTCTCGGCGTGCGCGCGGATGGCGCCGAAGGGCACGCTGTGATCTCCCCCCAGCACGCCCACGCGCTTGCCCTTCTGCAGCCACTCGCGCGTGGCCCGGTACACCGCCTCGTTCATCCGCTCGCACAGGGCGTTCACCTCGTCGCAAGCCGCCTGCAGCTCCGGCGTCACGCCGCCCGCCTCGACGATGGGGGTGGCGAGCTGCTTCGCGCGCGCGTTCCAGGCGCGCACCTCGCCCGGCTCCTCCAGCATCGCAATGCCGCGCGCGTAGGGGCGGCCCGTCTCGATGTCGAAGAGGTCCACCTGGCGGCTCGCCTCGAGCACCGCGCGGGGGCCCTCGCTGGTGCCGCCGCCGTAGCTGGTGGTGGCCTCGAAGGGGACGGGGAGGATGACGACGTGGGCCTCATCCGGGGTGTGCGGGAGGCCGAAGATGCCGGAGTCGGCGGCCGCGGCCGCGTTGGGATCGAAGGTGGGCATGGGCGCCCCCATAGCGCGCCCTACGCCTCCCAGGCCAGCACCAGCTTGCCCACCGGCGCGTTGCCCTGCATGCGCTCGAGCGCCTCGGCGGCGCGGGTGAAGGGCAGCACCGCGTCCACCACCGGGGGCAGGGCGCCGGAGCGGAAGAGGGGCAGCAGCTGCCGCTCCGCCGCCTGCACCAGCGCCATCTTCTCCTCGGGGGGGCGGCTGCGCAGCACCGTGCCGGTGAGGCGCAGCCGGCGGCTGAGCACGAGCCCCAGGTCCAGCGTGGCCGAGCGCCCCGCGACGAGCCCCACCAGCAGCGCCCGCCCGCGCGGCGCGAGCGCCGAGAGCGTCTCGGGCAGGTAGTCCCCGCCCACCAGCTCCAGCGCGAGGTCCACCCCGCGGCCCCCCGTCGCCTCGCGCACCGCTTCCGCATAGCGCGGAGGGCTTCCCGGCACGTGCAGCGCGTGCGAGACGCCCCAGTCCTTCGCCCGCGCGAGCTTCGCCTCGCTGCGCCCCGTGCCCAGCACCTGGGCTCCCGCTGCGCGGCACAGGAGCGCCGCGGCGCTGCCCACCCCGCTCGCCACCGCGGTGACGAGCACCGCCTCTCCCGCCTGCAGGCCTCCCTGCAGCAC
Organism: Aggregicoccus sp. 17bor-14; assembly: GCF_009659535.1. Classification (NCBI taxonomy): domain Bacteria; kingdom Pseudomonadati; phylum Myxococcota; class Myxococcia; order Myxococcales; family Myxococcaceae; genus Aggregicoccus; species Aggregicoccus sp. 17bor-14. The sequence goes on along the minus strand of NZ_VJZZ01000008.1, from coordinate 345,671 downwards.
CAGCGCGTCGAAGGCGGTGAGGTAGGCCTCGGGCAGCGCCGCGGCCTCGGGGAAGGAGAGGTGCTCGGGCGCGTGCAGGGCCTCGCGCTCGTGCAGCACCAGCTGCTCGGAGAAGGCGCCTCCGCCCACCAGGCCCATCACCCGGTCGCCCGGGCGGAAGCGGCGCACGCGCGGCCCCACCTCGAGCACCTCGCCCGAGAACTCGAGCCCCGGCACGTCCGGAGGCACGTCCGGCGGGGCGGGGTAGGCGCCGCGGATCTGCAGCAGGTCCGCGCGGTTCAGCCCCGCCGCGCGCACGCGCACGCGCAGCTCGGAGGCGCCCGGCACGGGCTCCGGCGCGCTGTCCATCACCAGCGAGGCCTGGCCCTTCTCGCCCTGGATCCGCAGCACCTTCATCGCGAGCTCCTCCCGCCCGGGGCTCCCCAGGCCGCGCGCACTGTATTCAGGTTGGCCGGGGACCGGGCCCGGGCTTAACTATGGGGCTCCCCCCAACCCCCGCGACCATGCCTGCCTGCCCCGTCTGCAAGAAGCCCTCGCCCGCCCGCGCCCAGAACCCCTCGTTTCCCTTCTGCTCGCCGCGCTGCCGCGCGGTGGACCTCGGCCGCTGGCTCGGCGAGGAGTACCGGGTCCCGGATCGCCAGGCAGACGAGCAGGAGGACGGGCTGCCGCCCCAGCGGCCGACGGATGCCTGAACGGGGCGCCGGAGCTTGGAGGCCGGGGGGCGGGAGGATATACCCCGCCGCGTGAAGCGCGCCGCCAAGCTCCTCCTCAGCGTTGCCGTGACCGTCGCGTTCTCGTGGTGGGCCTTCCGCGAGACGGACTGGCACGCCCAGTTCGCGAGCCTGCGCAACGCGAACTACCTGTGGCTGCTGCCCTACGTGGGCATCCTCCTGCTCATCCACCTGGCGCGCACGCTGCGCTGGGGCTGCCTGCTGTCGGGGATGGAGCGGGTGCCCTTCGGGCCGCTCAACGCGGCCTCCGGCATCGGCTTCATGATGCTGCTGGTGCTGCCCTTCCGGCTCGGCGAGTTCGCGCGGCCCTTCCTCATCGCGCAGCGCAGCAGCATCCGGCGCAGCGCGGCCATGACCACCGTGGTGCTCGAGCGCATCACGGACGGCATCTTCGTGGCGCTGATGCTGCGCTCGCTGCTCTTCTTCGTGCCCACCGAGACCCCCGAGGTGCGCTACGTGAAGCTGGGCGCGAACCTCATGTTCGCCGTCTTCGGCGGCGGGCTCGTGTTCCTGCTCTTCGCGCTCTGGCACCAGGCGAGCGCCGTGCGCCTGGTGCGCACCACGCTGGGCCGCCTGTCGCCGGCGGGGGCCGAGAAGGTCGCCGGGGTGGTGGACTCCTTCGTCGGAGCGATGCGCCAGCTGCCGCGCGCAGGCCAGCTCGTCGCCTTCTTCGCGCTCACGGTGCTCTACTGGGCGCTCAACGGCGTGGGGATGGCGGTGCTCGCGCGCGCCTTCGACTGCTCGGCTGCGGCGCCCGGCGGCGTGTGCCAGCCGCTGCAGCTGGACCTGTTCCAGGCCTTCGTGGTGCTCGCGGTGCTGGTGGTGGGGCTGATGATCCCGGCCGCGCCCGGCATGATGGGCACCTTCCAGGCGGCGATCAAAGTCGGGCTCGGGCTCTTCCTGCCCGCCGCGGTGGTGAACGGCACCGGGCTCGCCTACGCGAACGTGATGTGGCTCGCGCAGACGGCGCAGCAGGTCCTGCTCGGCCTGCTGCTCATGTCCGTGGGCCAGATGTCCTTCCGCGACCTCGCCGGCAAGCTGGGCAAGGACGAGGGCGGCGAGCAGGCCGGCGCGGCCTGAGGCCGGCTCACAGCTGCTGATCGAGCCAGCGCGTCACGGCCTCGGCGATGGAGGCGGTGCGCTCGCCGCGGGCGGGGCGCGCGCTGCTGCGCAGCGGCTGGCCGTCCGGACCGAAGGCGCGCACGGGCGCGTCGCTGCTGCTGCCCGCTGCGCCGGCGCCGCGCCGCAGCGCCGCGCCGAGGGTCAGGGCGGCGCTCACGCCTCCTCCGGGCGGTCGTACTTCTCGAGCAGATCGTCCACCGCCTCGCGCAGGTACTCGCTCTGCGCCACGCGGGTGCGGCGCGACAGCTCGCGCAGCTTGTGGACCTGCTCCTCGGCGACCAGCACGTGGGTGGAGACCACGACCTCTGCCGCGGGGGACCCGATACCCGCGGCCTCCGCCGGGATGGAGGGGCTCTCGGGGATCGACGGGCTGGTGTTGGAATCGTGCATCGCGTTCTCCTCGTCCGGGCTGCTACAGGCCGCTACCGGCCTGTGGGCGGCATTAGAGGGGAGGCGCGTGGGGAGTCAAAAAAAGCGCCCCGGGCGAGCGGAGCGCTAGGGCTGCGCGCCGTCCTCCGGCGCTGCGTCGGGATCGGGCTCGGCGGGCTCCTCGCGGTCCCCCGGATGCTCCTCCGCGGGACCGGCCTCGGCGGGCACGGGCGCGAAGGTGGGCGCAGGCTGCAGCTCGCCGGCGGGCATCGCCTCGTGCGCCTCACCCGCGGTGCGCGCGCTGACGGCGTCGTGCGAGCCGGACGCCTCGCCCGGCTCGGTCTCCAGGCCCGCGCCGGTGCGCAGGTCCACGCGGCCTGCGCGCGGGATGCCGGCCTCCACGCGCACGCGCTCCTCGCCCGACTCCGTCGCCACCGCGCGCGCGATGCGCTCGCGCTCCGCCGCGTCCTCGGGGGCGCCGGGGAAGCGCTCGGGGTCGAGCGCGTCGTCGTCCGAGCCCGGGAAGCGCTCGGCTTCGTCGACCGCTTCGATGGCGCCCGTCCGCGCCGCCGTGCTGCCGGGAGCGGGGAGGCGGCGCCCGGCGCTCGCGTCCGGCCCTGCGGGGCCCGAAGAGGGGGTGCTGGCGAGGGACGAGCTCGCGATCGGTGCCGCCGTCAGGACCTCCGGAGCGGGCGGCGCAGAGGGCGTCGGCGCCCCGCGTACGGAGGGCTCACGCAGCACCTCTGCCAGGCGAGCGGGCGGAGGACCGTGCAGCCGCAGCGTGGGAAGCGGGGCGGCTCGCGCGTGGCGGGGGACCGGGGCGGAAGTGGCCTGGGCGGCGTGCACCGCGCGCAGCGGGGCCTCTGCCCACTCCTGCACGCCCACCACCAGGCCCAGGAGCAGGAGCGCCGTCGCTCCCACCATCCGCGTCCGCAGCCTCATGAACCCCCCTCGTGCACCAAGGTAGCGATTCGGAGCGGACAGTAGAGGGCGACCCCAGGCGCCTGCCTGGTCTCCGGGCGTCGCGGCGCACGGGCCTTGCATCAGGCGCCGGGCCGCCCCGCGTCGGGTGGAGGACAGACGCGGGGCGAGGCTCCAGGCGCGCTAGCGGCGGCGCGCGGGGGCGAGCGCGCGCTGGCGCCGGCGGCGGCCGAGCGCGCCGAGGGCGAGCAGGGCCAGCGCCGCGGCCGGGAGGCCCGCGCTGCCCGTGCTGCTGCAGCCCGCGGCGGCGACCGGGGTGCCGTCGGCGTTGAGCGCCTCCGGAGCCTCGGTGCTGGTGCCCGGCGAGCCGCTGCTGCCACCACCCGCCGGGGCCGGATCGGTCGAAGGCGCAGGCGGGTTGGGGGCGAGCACCTGGTAGCGCGCGACGAGCTGCGCGTGCGCGGTGTCGAAGGCGGCGCCGTCGTCGCCCACGCGGTAGGCGGCCGGCACCACCGAGCGCGCCACGCTGCGCGCGAAGGCGGCGTCGCCGGCGCCCTCCACGAGCTTCAGCCACTCGTAGTCCTGCATGCCCTGGCGGATGAGCTTGAGGCGGATGCTGCTCACGGGCACCTCGGTCTTGCCGCCGATGCGCGCCGTCGTGCCGGGGTAGAAGAGGGTGCCGTCGCCGTTGCCGTTGAACTGGAAGATGTTCGTCCACGCCGTGGGCAGGGCGAGCGCCGTCTCGTAGTACAGCTCGCCGCTCGCGCCCTCCAGGTAGGCCACCCACTGCATCGCGCGGTTCTTCGCGCCCGAGCGGTCCACCATGTACGAGGGCCAGCCGGAGTTGACCTGGTTCTCGGGGGAGTTGGTGCCGTAGCCGCAGCCCTGGCTCATGCAGCTCTGGTACGCCCAGAGGCTCTTGCGCGCGTCGGCGCGCAGCGGCGCGTACTTCGCGCTCTGGTCGCCGGCGAAGCTCGCCTCGGTGCCGTCCAGGTGGTTCACCACCGGCGTCATCACGTCGATGTACGGCGTGAGCCCGTTGGCCGTCGCGTCGGTGATGTTGGTGGTGATGAGCGTGCGCAGCTCGGGCGCCGAGGAGCGCACCAGCTGCGCGCGCGTCTTCGCCTCCGCCCAGGTGGCGCCGTAGGGCGGCTCGTCCGCGGTGTAGTCGAAGGCGCGCGAGAGCCAGCCCTTCGCCTTGAAGTGGCTCTGGAAGTCCGCGAAGCGCGCGGCCGTCTTCGAGCCCGAGAACTGCACCGAGGTCAGCTTCGCGCCGCTCAGGCGCGTCTGGGCGCGCCCCTCGATGAAGGGGCCGTACTCGGCGTCGTACGCGCTCCAGTCACCGCCCTGCGGGACGACATTGAGCGCGGTGAGGGTGAGCCGGTGCTCCAGCGCCATGCGCTGGTAGCGCGCGAGCAGGTCCGCCTGCGCGCGCGTGCTGCCGCAGTCACTCGTGCCCGTGTGCGCCTTGCACACGTTGCCCGGGTAGATGAGGAACGCGGAGGCGAGGCTCGAGGTGGTCGGCAGCGTCGCGTTCACCACGGTGAGGGTCACGGGCACCTGCGCCGCGTAGCCGCTCCCGGTGATCTCCACCTGGCCCTTGTACACGCCGGGCGCCGCGCCCTGCGGCACCAGCATGTCCACCCACACCGCGCGCGACTCGTTCGCCGGCACGTCGAAGGGGAACGCCGTGCGCTGCTCGCCCGCGATCTCGTCCACGTCCGGCACGAGCGCGTCCGGCCACAGCCCCTTCTGCCCGAAGGCGCCCGAGCTCGAGGTGATGTCGAGGTAGGCCTCGCGGTACAGCGTGAGGTTCGCCGCGGGGATGCTCGAGGGCCCGCTGAGGCCCGCGAAGCGCGCGCGCACGCCGCTCACGCCGCCGCTGCCGCCCGCGACCACCACCTGGAAGCTGGCGAACTCGTTGCGCGCGGCCGTCAGCGCGATGCTGGGCTGGGTGCGCGCCGGGGTGCTGGGGCGCACCTTCACGGTGGCGCTCTCGGCGTACACGGTGGGAGCGGCCGAGGCCGCGAGTCCCAGGAGCGAGGCTCCCAGGGTGAGGAGCACTGTCGAATTCTTGATGATGTGGCTCGGCATGGCGCGCCGAACCCGTCGCTCCGTGTAGGCCATTCCCTTCGTTTGAGTTGAAAGGATACGGCCCCTCCTGCTCGCCTGTTCCCGACATGGGAGGGGGGCTCGGGAGAGGTGCGCAGCGCTCTTACCCGGGGCGACACGGCCTCACGCTTTCGGGGCCTGCGCGCGTAGGGGGAGGGCGGTGCTTGTGTGGTCGTGTCCCACCCGGCTCAGGGGGTTGAGGGGCGGCGCGGCACCCGGGCGCAGACCTCGGTGCCCTCGGGGCCGCTGCGCAGCTCCAGCGCGCCGCCCACCTGCAGCAGGCGCTGGCGCATGCTGGCGAGCCCCACCGTGGGGCGGGTGTGCAGCGGCGCCGCGGGGAAGCCGTGCCCCTGGTCCTGCACGGTGATGCGCACCTCGTCCGCGTCCTGCTCCACCTGCACGCTGGCCCGCGCGCTGCCGGAGTGCCGCTGCACGTTGAGCAGCGCCTCCTGCACCATCCGGAACAGGGCGTGCTCGGTCTCGGTGGGCAGGCGCTCCAGGCCCTGCGTGCCGCTGAGCGTGAGCAGCAGCCCGCTGCGCGTGCTGAAGCCCTCCACGTAGGCGCTGAGCGCCGGGCCCAGCCCCGCCTCGTCCAGCAGCGGCGGGTGCAAGAGGTGCGAGAGCGAGCGCAGCTGCAGCAGCGCCTGCTCGAGCAGCTCCTGGCACTCGGCGAGCTCCTGCGCCCCCGAGTGGCCCGAGCGCCGCGCGGCGCGCACCCCCAGCATCGCCGCGAACACCTGCTGGGCCGCGCCGTCGTGCAGCACCGAGGCGATGCGCCGGCGCTCCGTGTCCTGCACCTGCACCAGCTCGCCGGCGAGGTCGCGCAGCTGCTCCTCGGCGAGCTTCAGCTCCGTGACGTCCTCGTGCGCGAATACCAGGCGCGGCACGCCCGTCAGCGTGAAGCAGGTGACGCGCAGCTGGAACCAGCGCGGGGAGGAGGGCAGCGGGTCCGCGTAGGTGAGGCGCAGCTCGCCGCGCGCGCCGCTGAGCAGGCCGGGCACCTCGGCCAGGAGGTGCCCCGCCTCGGGCTGCAGCGCGCGCGCTCGCCGCCACGCCTGGAGGTAGTTGGCGCCCACGCCCGGGGCGCCCGCACGCTCCGAGGCGAAGCGGCGCCACGCGTCGTTCACCGCGACGATCTGCCCCTGCGCGTCGGTGATGGCCACGCGCGCGCAGAGGGCATCCAGTGCCGCCTGCAACAGCGTGAGCGTGCCGCGCGCTTCGTGCTCCGCGTGCCGCGCCCGCTCGGCGTCGCGCGCGCGCAGCAGCGCCGTGCAGACCAGGTCCGCCATCAGCTGCATGCGCTGCACCCGCGCTTGCGGCCAGGGGCCGGGCTGCAGCTTGCTGAAGCTCAGCCAACCCTGCTCGCGCTCGCCCGTGCGCAGGGGCACCGCGAGGAAGGCGCCCACGCCCCAGGACTCGAGCACGCGGCGCGCCTCGCCGCTGCCCTCGGGCAGCTCGTCGAGGTGGCTCACACACCAGGGCGCAGCCCTGCGCAGGTAGCGGCGCACCAGGTTCCCGGCGCCGGCGCGGGCCATCTCCGACTGCGCCGGAAACGCCGCCTCGCCGTCGCGCCACTGGGAGATCAGCCGAAGCCCCGTCCCCTCCGCGTCCAGCTCCCACGCCGTACCGCGCTGCGCGCCCAGGTGCTGCGCGAGGATGCGCAGCGCCGCGGGCAGGCCCTCCAGCAGCAGCCGCTGCGGGGGAGCGGCGAGGAAGGCCGCGGAGATCTCCGCGAGCACCGCGTAGGTGCGCAGCTCCTCGTCCCGCTCGCGCTCGGCCCGCAGCCGCAGGAGCGCCGGGGCGAGCAGCTCGCCGTAGCGGTGGGCCGCCACCACCTGGGAGGGCGTCCAGCGCCGCTCGGCATCCAGCGTCACGAAACCAATCCACCCGAGCGACTCACGGCCGGCCGAGCGCAGCGGCGCCATGATCCCCGAGCGGATGCCGGTGGCCTCCAGCGTGGCGCGCTCCTGCGCGGTGTCCACCGGCAGCTGCGAGAGGCGGGTGAAGACCACCGGGCGCTGCGCGCGCAGCTCGCGATACAGCCAGGGCAGTTTGAAGGGCGCGCGCAGGGGAGCAGGCATGCCGGGGGCGGACCAGTAGCGGTCCATGAGCGCGGTCACGCCGTCCTCGCCGAAGAGGAGGACGGCGCCGCGCTGGGCGCCGAGCTCGCGCGTCGCCTGCTCGAGCACGGCGTCGATCGCCGCGTCGAGCGCGTCCGCGCCGAGCGCGAGCAGGCGCTCCTGCGGCTCGCCCGGCAACGGGAGCAGCGGCGCACGCACGTCGCGCCACGGCGCGCTCGCCCCCGGCTCCTGCATCGCCTCCGCCTCCTCCCTCATTCCGGCCCACCACCCATCAGGCAAAGATAGGGGCGGTGGCGCAGGCGGGCCGGGCGCCGTGCTCGTACTGCGGTCGGGGGGCCGCGCGCTGCCACTGGTACCCGGGACCGAGTGCGGGGGAGCGCGAACCCTGAGACGCACGCCTGGTTCCCGGCCTGCCACCAGGGCCGCTCCCCACCTGCACCGGGTTTTCCCCGATGCCTACTGTGACGGGACTCCGCATCCCTGAGTTCCAACGATGCTCAAAATCCTTCTCGCTGATGACCATGCCCTCGTGCGCCGCGGCCTGCGCCTCTCGCTGGAGGAGCGCCCGGACTGGCAGGTGTGCGGTGAGGCCTCGAACGGGCTCGAGGCCGTGGAGCAGGCCCTCGCCCTGCGGCCGGACGTGGTGGCGCTGGACCTGATGATGCCGGAGCTGGGCGGGCTCGAGGCCGCCCGGCGCATCCGCGCGGGCTCCCCGGACACCGAGGTGCTCATCTTCACCTTCCAGCACACCGAGGAGCTCGCGGCGGAGGTGCTCGCCGCGGGCGCGCGCGGCTACGTGCTCAAGACCGACCCGCCGGAGGCCTTCCTCGCCGCGGTGGAGGCGCTCGCCCAGCACCGCGCCTACTTCACGCACAGCCTCCCCGAGAGCGTGGTGGACCGCATGCTCCACAGCCGGGCTCTCAACGGCGTGCGCTTCAGCATGCTCACGTCGCGCGAGCGCCAGGTGGCGCAGCTGGTGGCGGAGGGACGGCGCACCCGCGACGTGGCCGAGGCGCTGGGCATCAGCGAGAAGACGGTGGAGACCCACCGCACCGCCATCATGCGAAAGCTGAACCTGCACTCGATCGCGGACCTGGTGCGCTACGCCGTGCGCAACCGCATCGTGCAGGCCTGAGCGCGCGCGGGCAGCCTCAGATGACCTTGTCCTTGGCCATGCGGCTGACCACCGCGCCGCTGATGTCCTCGATGGCCTTGTAGGGGCTGGAGGGGTTGAAAGTCTTCGAGTTGGTGCTCCACACCAGCTCGCCCTTGCCCTGCGCGCGGTAGAGCATGGTCTCCACGTGCACCGTCTCGTTCTGGATGACGGCGCCCGGCGTGTACACGGTGGGGTAGAGCGCGCCGTAGTAGCCGTAGAAGCCCATCGCCGCGGGGTTTCCCACGGGGCCGCCGGGCACGTACTCCACCGTGTCCTCGGCGCCGGCGTAGCGGCTGACGACGACGGCGTCGAAGCCGTCTCGCCGCACCAGTTCCTCCACCTTCGCGCGGTCTGGCGGCGGCCCCTCGGGGGTGAGCGAGTTGATGGGCACGGCCTTCAGCCCGTGCTGCTGCAGGCGCTCCGCGAGCTCGCCCTCCATCATCCGCCGCGTCGTCTGCGAGGGCACCACCGCCACCACCAGCACCTTGCGCGGCGGGGTGCCCGGATCGGGCGCCTTCCAGACGTCGGCGAGCTTCGTGCTGGCACAGCCCAGGGGCAGCAGCAGCAGCGCGAGCGCCGTGGCCGCGGCGCGCACTCGGAGGGCAGGGAAGCGGGGCATGGCGTTCTCCTCGGGTCGCCAGAAGGTGGGGCGCGCCGGGGCCGGCTCGCATCCGGGGAACACCGGAGGGCGCGGCCGCCGGTGGGCCCTCAGCGCGCGGGCTCGGCGCCGCCGCTGCCCCCCACGGCGCGCACGCCGGCCGGGTACACCGTGTGCCAGTCCCGCTTCATGCTCACCACCGTGAATCCCTGCGCGCGCGCCGCCGCGAGCGACGCGCCGTCCGGCTCCGCGTAGGAGAACTCGCGTTCCGCGTCGTCGTGGTCGATGAGCAGCTGCAGGGAAGTGCCCTTGCGCCCCCGCGCGTAGCCGAGCATGTCCACGTCCCCGCCGCTGCGCTCGTTGCCCGCGGCGAGCGCGGGCCGCTGCCCCACGCGCAGCGAGATGTTCACCGGCTTCTGCGCCTTGTCGTCCAGCACGAGCAGCTCGCCGGTGCGCACCACCACGCTGCGCCCGCCCTGGGTGCGCAGCTCCTTCTTCAGGCTGCTGCCGATGACCTGCTCCGGCGGCACGCCGTACACCTGCCGCGAGAACGCGCGCACGAAGTCCGCGCCGCCGCCGGTGACGATCCACGTCTGGAAGCCGCTGCCGCGCAGCAGCTCCAGCAGCTCGAGCATCGGCGCATAGACGGTGGCGGTGTAGGGCACGTGCAGGGTGGGATGCTTCGCGGTGCGCAGGAACTGTCGCACCTGGGCCTCGTACTGTTCGTCGGTGAGCCCCTGTTCGGTGAGGGCGAGCAGCTGGGGCACCGCCTCCGGCCCGTGCCGCTCGAAGTACGCGAGGTCCCCCTCGAGCGCCGCCTTCACCTCGGGGCGCGCGCGCAGCGAGGGGTCCTCGGCCACCTTCGCCTTCAGCCGCTCCAGCACGAAGACCCCCTGTGCCACGGGCTTCTCGCTCCAGAGCGTGCCGTCGTTGTCGAACACCGCGATGCGCTCGGGGCGGGGGATGAAGCCGGGCCCGGCCTCGTCCGTCGCGCGGCGCAGGAAGTCCAGGATGGCCCGCTTCGCCGGCCCTTCGTTCCAGGAGGGCAGGGCGTCCGGGCGCTGCGCGGGCACCGCGGCGGACAGCAGGGCGAGCAGCAGCGCGGCAAGGCGGGACGCGGGGCGCATGGCGGACTCCTGGCGGGGCGAGACCCCAGGCCCAGAAGGCTCGTGCCGTGCGCACGCGGGCGCACGGTGCGGCCGTGGGGACGCCCGGTGCGTCCCCCGTCTCCGGGATTCTCCGGAGCCGCCGTGCAGGCGAGGTGGAGGTGTGCCCGCTCCCCTCGGTGGTTTCCCGATGCGCGCGCGCCACCCCCGGGTGCATGTTCGCGGCGAGCGCGGACGTGGGCGGCTCTGGAGCGCCCACCAGGAGTCGTCGCGGATGCGGGCAGGGGTGGTGTCCACAGACCCGGAGCACGGGGAGGCGCTCGCCACGGTGCTGCGGCGCTACGAGCACCGCGCGGAGGTGGTGGGGATGGAGGAGGCGCTCGAGCGGGTGCAGCGCGAGGAGCTGGAGGTGGTACTGCTGGATCTCGCCGCCCTGCACGACAGCGTCGGGCTGGTGCGCCGCCTGCGCGAGGCCGCGGGCGTGAGGGAGCTCTGGGTGGTGGGGCTGGTGGACCCCGAGGCGCAGCGCGAGGGCCTGCGCAGCGTGCGCGAGTCGCAGGTGGACGACTTCGTTCTCTGGCCGGGTGAGGAGGCGCTGCTCGAGGCGCGGCTGCGGATCGGCGCCGGGCGGCTCGAGGCAGCGCGCCTGCGCCGCGACGCCCGCTTCCCCACGGACTTCCAGGACCTCGTCGACCGGCTGCCGGCCCTGGTGTTCGTGGTGACGCTGGAGGGCCTGCTGCTGCACGTGAACCCCGAGGCGCTGCGCGCGCTGGGCTACGAGCGCGCGCAGCAGCTCGTCGGCTCGCGCGCGGACGCGCTGATCCCGAAGGAGGACCGGCCCGCGCTGGCGCTCCGCGCGGCGCTGCTCGCGGCCGGTGAGCAGCCCTCGGTGCGCGAGCTGCAGCTGCGCCACTTCAGCGGCCGCCACCTGGACGTGCAGCTGCTCACCTTCCCGCTGCACTTTCGCGGCCAGGAGGCCTTCGTGTGCGTGGGGAGGGATCTCACCGCACGCCGCGAGCAGCAGGCGCAGCAGCTCACCCACGAGCGGCTCGCCGGCGTGGGAATCCTCGCCGCGGGCCTCGCCCACGAGATCAACAACCCGCTGGCCTATCTCCTGAGCAACCTCACCTTCGTGCGCGACGAGCTCACCCCGGCGCCCGGGGCCCCGCCGCGCACCGCGTCCCGCGAGGTGCTGGAGGCGCTCGACGAGGCGCAGCAGGGCGCGCAGCGGGTGGCGCACATCGTGAGCTCCCTGCGGACCTTCTCCGCGCAGAATGCCCAGGCCCTGGGGCCGGTGGACCTGCGCGAGGCGCTGGAGGTGGCGCTGCGGCTCGCGGGCAACGAGCTGCGCAGCCGCGCCCGAATCGTGCGCGACTTCCGCGACGTCCCCCCCGCGTGGGGCAACGCGGGGCGCCTCACCCAGGTGTTCTTCAACCTGCTCGTCAACGCGGCCCAGGCCATTGCCCCCGGAGATGCGGAGCGCCACAGCGTGCAGGTGTCGCTGACGAGCCCCGCCGAGGGCTGGGTGAGCGCGAGCGTGCGCGACAGCGGCAGCGGCATCGCCCCCGAGCACCTCGGGCGGCTCTTCGTCCCCTTCTTCACCACGCGGCCGGCGGGGCAGGGCACGGGCCTGGGGCTCTCCATCTGCTACAACCTGGTGAAGGAGCTCGGCGGGGAGATCCGCGTGCGCAGCGTGGTCGGCCACGGCAGCACCTTCGAGGTGCTGCTGCCCTGCGCGCCGGCCTCGCAGCGCGTGCCGCCGCCGGCCCCCGAGCCCGCGGCGCCGGAGCGGCGCGCGAGCGTGCTGCTGGTGGACGACGACGTGCTGGTGGGGCGCGCCTTCGAGCGGCTGCTGCGGCCCTATCACGACGTCCTCAGCTTCCAGCGCGCCCGGCCCGCGCTGGACTGGCTGCGCACGGGGGCCGCCGTGGACGTGCTCTTCTGTGACCTGACCCTGCCGGACATGGGCGGCCTGGAGCTCTTCGACGCGCTCTCCCGCGCGCGCCCGGAGCTCGTCTCCCGGCTCGTGGTGGTGACGGGCGGGGACTTCACCCAGCAGGCGCGGGCCTTCGTCGAGGTCCTGTCGCAGCGCCGCCTGGAGAAGCCCTTCGAGCGCGACCAGGTGCTCGCGCTCATCCGCCAGGTGCGCGCCGGGGCCTACCAGACGTAGCGCAGGATGAGCTCGCCGTAGGAGATCTTCGGCGACTCGGACTCCGCGGGTTGCCCCTGGGCGTCGGTGCCCTGCAGCGGGTCCCCGTTGAGCGCCCGCACCGCGCTCAGGCCCAGCTGCAGGTTCGGGCGGCCCGAGTAGTAGACCCCGAGCGCGACCGTGCTCGCGGTGATGCTGTCCGACAGGAGGGCCGCGCCGTGGCGGTTGCCGAGGTCGAAGCGGTACTCGCCCATCAGCGCGATGGGCACCGAGTGCGCGGCGAAGTCGTAGGTGACTGCGACAGCATTCTCCAACCGGAAGGTGAAGAGGTCGTCGTCGAACTCCGTGCCCTGCACGATGTCGAAGAGCCGCTCGGTGCGCACCGTCCGCCGCGCCGTCACCCCGGCTTGCAGCGAGAACCCCTGCCCGAAGGTCTGGGCGAGGTAGGCGCCGAGTCCGAACGCGTGCTCCTTCGTGGGGACGATGAGGAGGTCGTCGAGGTTACCGCCCGCGATGTCCGTCAGCGTGCGGCCCGGCTGATTCACGAGAGACTGCAGCAGCGGGAGCACGGTGATGTTGCGCCCCTTGGACGCACCGAGGAAGCCGCGCAGGGTGAGCTGGGTCCCGCTCGCCTCGTTGCGCAGGACCCGGAACGCGAGCCCTGCGTCGCCGCGGACGTCGTAGGCGGCCCCGCGCCGCAGCAGCGTGATGCCATTGGTCCCGATGATGGCCTGCCCCTCGCCCGCGAGGTAGAGCGCGAGCCAGGGTGTGAAGCGCAGCGACAGGTCCAGCGTCTGCTGCAGACCCGTGAGCTTCACGTCGCGCGGGCCCAGGTCTGCCAGCGGGAGCTGGTCCGCCTGGAACTGCGCCAGGCCCTCGCGGATGCCCACGTGGGTGCTCACCACGGCGTTCTGCTGCAGCACCGGGAAGAGCAGGGTGTGCTCGCGCAGGATGCGGTCGCCCGGGTTGGAGCCGCCTCCCACCTGCGCTCGCGCATCCGGGGTGAGCAACACCAGCAACAGCGCCACCAGGCTCGAGAGGAGGGTGCGGTTCATGTCCGGAAGGTGGGCGCGGGGGCACGCCCGGCATCGTCCGCCAGTGCGAGCGCCAGGCGTGCGCACCCAGGCTGCCCGCCATGCAGGAGGCTGCGGGAGCCCCTGTGTCCGCAGAACTCCGGATGCGCTGCCTCCGGAGTTGTCCGGACGGAGTTGTCCGGAGCCGTGCACCGGGCAGACCCTTCGGCCGCCTGCTCCCGGCAGCGGCCGTGCAGCCGCGGCGGGGCCCGACCCCCGCGCACTCGACAGGTGCACGTGCGGGCCGCAGGTGCCATCACGTCTGCATGCGTCCACCCCTCGCCTCCGCCGCGCTCCGCCTCGCCGCGCTCGCGGTGGGGCTCGCGCTCGCGGGGTGCGCCACGGTGGAGGCGCCTCCCTCGGCGGCCCTGCAGAAGGTGGGGCGCAGCGATCTGCGGCCCGAGGAGCTGCGCATCCAGGTGCGCGCGCTCGCCCCGCGCTTCAGCGGACAGCTGGAGAACCTCGCGGACGACATCGCCCGCGACGCGGGGGATGCGCCCACGCGGCTCGCCATGACGCGCTTCAAGGCGAACGCCATCCCCGCGATGCAGTCCGCGCTCTTCCAGCCGGACCCGGTCGCGGCCGTGGTGGACGCGTGGGCGCTGGTGGCGCAGCTGCAGGACGCGCTGGTGGACATCGAGGCCCAGACGCCCGGGCGCGCCCGCCTCGCCACGCCCGCCTTCGCCGGCATGGAGCGCGAGCTGGAGGCCGTGTGGGCGGACCTCACGGGCAAGCAGGACACCTCCCAGGCCCGCGCGCGGGTGCACCGCTGGGCCCGCGACAACCCGCTCCGGGGCAGCGTCTCCGCGCGCACGGACACCACCGCGCTGCTTGCGGGGCTCACCGCCCAGTCCGGGGTGGGCGCCCTGGGGACCGCGGGCCGGCTGATGGACACCACGCAGGATCTCGTCGCGCGCATGGACCTGCAGACCGCCTTCCTGCCCAAGCAGGGCCGCTGGCAGGCGGAGCTCTTCACCCTGGGCGCGCTGCAGGACCCCGCCTACCGGGACGCCCTGCCCGAGCTGCCCCTGCTCGCCACCGCGCTGCAGGAGGTGACGCGGCAGGTGCAGGCCGTGCCCTGGCTGATGGCGCGCGAGCGCAGCGCCGTGCTCGCGGGCGTGCGCGACGAGCGGCTCGGGGCCCAGGGCTTCGTCACCTCGGAGCGTGAGGCGCTCGTCACCGAGCTGCGCCAGGAGCGCGTGGCCGTGCTCCAGGAGATGGACCGCACCGTGCAGCGCGCGGTGGACCGCAGCTTCGACCGCGCCCAGGCGCTCGTGGACCGCATGTTCCTCTTCGCGCTCGGGCTGGTGCTGCTCGCCGTGCTGGGCGCGCTCGCGGTGGCGCTGCTCCTGCGGCGGCGCTGGAGCCCGCGCGAGCAGGGCCCCCCGCCACGCTCGGGCTGGGTGCACCTGCGCCGCCCGGTGCACGGCTGAAAAAAGAAGCCCCGGCACCCTCTGCTTCGAGGGGCCGGGGCCTGTGGCTAGGGTCGGACTTGAACCGACTACCTGCGGATTATGAGACCGCCGCTCTAACCAGGTGAGCTACCTAGCCACAACGCGCGGCCCCTATACCGGAGGGCCGCGTGCGCCTGCAAGCGCATAGCGAAGAGGAAGGTCCCGACCGTGTGCCTTCAGGAGGCGCGGGTGAGGGACTTGGAGGCGGGGAGCGGCTCGCCTTCGTAATAGATGCTCGCGGTCTGCTTCCCGTACACCACGAGGACCCGGTCGCTCTCGGCGAGCAGGTCGCTGGTGGTCTCGGTGACCTTGCGAGCCAGGGTTTCGAATCGGCTCGGACCCTTGCGGCCCGCCCGGACTCTCACGACTGGCATTCTCGGACCTGCTCCTTCCCACGGGGGACGGCACTGCCGCGCACGGGGGGTGTGCGACGGGGCGGCATGACATAGCGAACCTAACACTTCGTTGACAAGCGCCGTCTGGAATGGCGGAAAGGGGGGATGGACCGCCGACTCGCCTGCCTGCTCCTCCTGTTCCTCGCCTCCGCGGCGCCCGCCGCGGCGCAGCTGCCCGAGCGCGTGGAGCGCAACTCGCCCACGCCCGTCTGGCTGCCGCGCGGGGCCTTCCTCGGCACCTTCCTCAAGGGTGGGGCGGTGGTGCCCCAGGTGCGCGTGCAGTGGGAGGGCACCCTCATCCAGGAGCGCATCGACGCCTTCGCCTTCATCCTCGAGGGCGGCGGCGGCTACGCGGTGGGCAAGCCGGACAACGCGGGCCCGCGCGAGAACCTGCACCTGGTGCAGCTCTACGAGTTCACCGCCCAGGGCGGCTTCGGCTACCGCGGCGACTGGAAGTCCGGCTGGCACGCGGGGGCCCAGGTGCTGGCGGGCCCCATCCACTACGGCGCCAAGTACGAGGTCCTCGCCCCGGAGAAGCGCACCGCGGGCATCGTGGAGGGGCGCCTGCAGCTGGGCCACAGCGTGGGCCCCTTCGTGCTCGGCGGCGCGGTGGGCTACGGCGAGCTGTTCGGCGTCTCGCGGCGCAGCAACGCCCTGCAGTACCTGGGCGGCCTGTCGCTGGGCCTCTTCGCGGACTGGCGCTAGGCACTCCCTTCAGCACACATCCGGCGAGCCCTCACGGGGGGTGAGCCTTGCCAGTCCTTCCGCCGGCTGCGTAACGTGCGGCTCGGCTTTTCCTCGGGACCTGGAGCACACGGCTTGGCCCTGACCACAGAGGCTTTCGGTCTGACGGACGTCGGCCGCAAGCGGCAGCACAACGAAGATGCGATGTTGGTGGATGCCGCGCTCGGCCTCTTCGTCGTGGCGGACGGCATGGGCGGCCATGCCGCCGGCGAGGTCGCCAGCGCGCGCGCGAGCGAGGTCGTGCGCCAGCACGTGCTCGCCAACCGCAGCGTGCTCAAGGACCTGGCCACCAACCCGAACCAGGACAGCCGCGCCGCGGCCGCCGGGCTCGTCGAGATCGCCATCCAGCGCGCCTGCGCGGACATCTTCAAGATGGCCTCGAGCGACGCGACGAAGCGCGGCATGGGCACCACCTTCGTGTGCCTCGCGGTCGCCGGCAACAAGGCCGTCATCGGGCACGTGGGCGACAGCCGCGTGTACCTGGTGCGCAACGGCCAGTGCCACCGCCTCACCGAGGATCACACGCTCGTCGCCGCGCAGCTCAAGGCCGGCACCATCACCAAGGAGCAGGCGAGCGCGTCCCAGTACAAGAACGTCATCACGCGCGCGGTGGGCATCCAGGAGTCCGTCCAGGTGGACACGCTCATCGTGGACCTGGTCCCCGCGGACGTGTTCATCCTCTGCTCGGACGGCCTGCACGGCTACCTGAGCGACGAGGAGATCCCCCCCCTGGTCGCGGCGCGCAAGCTCGAGGAGCTGCCCAAGGCCTTCGTCGACCTGGCCAACGAGCGCGGCGGCAAGGACAACATCACCGCCGTAGTGGTGAAGGTGAGCGGCGACGGCGCCGTCACCACCGAGGAGGCCGAGGCGCAGAGCCGCATGGAGGCGCTGCGCAAGATCCCGCTCTTCCGCCACCTCACCTACAAGGAGCAGACCGCGGTCCTCTCCATCGCCACCACCCGCACCTTCCCCGCGGGCAAGGAGATCGTGGTGGAGGGGCAGCCCGGCGAGGAGCTCTTCGTCGTGGTGCGCGGCCGGGTGGCCATCGAGAAGTCCGGAGTGGAGATCGCCGAGCTGCGCGCCGGCGGCCACTTCGGCGAGATGGGCCTCATCGACAACGCGCCCCGCAGCGCCACGGTGCGCGCCACCGAGCCCACCCGCGTGATGGTGGTGGCCCGCCCCGAGCTGATGAACCTGATGAAGCGCGAGTCCATCCTCGCGGTGAAGATGCTCTGGAGCTTCGTGCAGGTGCTCAGCGACCGGCTGCGCGCCACCAACTCCGAGCTCTCCGAGGCCCGCCAGGAGCTCGCCGCCGCCCACGCGGTGCGCCCCTTCACGGAAGAGTAGGTCGACAGCGCCAGCGGGCCGCTGAGGCCGGCGGAATTTCGCCGCCCGCGCGCCCGTTGCCAGCCCGCTCCCTCGCCTCGGCAGGCGAGGGCAGGTCCCCATGCAGAAGTGGCTCCTCGTCAGCGCTGCGCTGCTCCTGCTCCTCGCGGGCGGCGCGCTCGTGTGGCCGCGCGCTGCCGCCTCCGCGGCCGCAGCGGCCCCGGCCGCAGCGCCGGGACCTGCCCCGCGCACCTTCCTGCCCGTGGCGGTGCAGCGCGAGGACGCGGGCGGCCTCACGCTCAGCGGCCACGTGCGCGACGCCGCCGGCCAGCCGCTCGCCGGCGCCGACGTCTTCCTTGCCGCGAGCGCCGAGGAGACGCTCGCGAGCGAGCGCTGCGAGGTGTGCGGTGAGCCGCTGCTCTCCTGCGAGGCGCACGAGAGCGCGCGCCACGTGGCCGGGCTGCTCTCGCGCGAGGAGGGCCTGCTCGCGCCGCGCGCCCGGGTGCGCACGGACGCGGGGGGCGCGTTCCGCTTCGAGCACCTCGCCGGCGTCTCCTTCACGGTGTGGGCGCGCGCGCCGGGCCGCGGCGTCGCCTCGCACGAGCGCGCCGCCCCCGGCGAGCCCGTGGAGCTGTACCTGCCGGCCGAGCGCACCTTGCGCGGCGAGGTGGTGGACGACGCCGGCCGCCCCGTGCCCGGCGCCCGGCTGCACGCGCTGTCGCGCCGCGCCCCGGTGGGGGTGAGCGCCGAGGCGGGCGCGGACGGGCGCTTCGCGCTCGAGGGGCTGGGGGAGGGGCCCTTCTACGTCCTCGCCCGCGCGCCCGGCTTCCTGCCCGCGGTGGCGCCCTCGCTCGAGGCGGGCGGGGAGGGCGCGCACCTGGTGCTCGTGCCCGAGCGCACGCTGGAGGTGCGCGTGGTGCGCGGCGGCAAGCCCGTGGACGCCGAGGTGCAGCTCAGCGCGGACCACCTGCAGCGCGCGGTGCGCACCGTGCGCGGGCTCGCGCGCCTGGAGGGGCTCTCGCCCGGGCGAGTCACCGTCGCGGCCTCCGAGGGCAGCCTCGGCAGCGCGCCGCGCACGCTCGAGCTCCTCCAGGCGCGCACGCAGGTGACGCTGGAGCTGGAGCCCGGAGGGCGGCTGCTCGTCACGGTGGTGGACGAGGCCGGCGAGCCGGTGCCCTCGGCCCGGCTGCAGCTGCGCCTGCGCACCGGGGAGCCGGTGCGCAGCGAGCGCGCGGAAGGGGGCGCGCTCGTCACCTTCGGGCCGCTGGCCCCGGGCGACTACCTGCTCGAGGGCAGCGCCGAGGGCTTCGCGGACGGGGAGCTGCCCGCGCGCGTCGCGCCCGGTGACACGCCGCTCGAGCTGCAGCTCGCGCGCGCCACCTCGCTCGCGGGCCGCGTGCTGGACGTGTACGGCCGCCCCGCGCCGGGCGTCTCGGTGCTGCTGCAGCCCACGGGGGACACCACGCTCTCGGACGCCGCGGGCCGCTTCCACTTCGCCGTGCCCTCCGCGGGCCTCTACACGCTGCACGCGCACCACTCGGAGTGGGGCGGGGGCTCGGTGCAGGCGCAGGCCCCGGCGCAGGGCGTGGAGCTCTCGCTCGAGCCGCGCGCCGCCGTGGAGGTGACGGTGACGGGCGGCGGCGAGCGGCTGGAGGGCGCGGAGCTGATGCTCTGGCGGGACAAGGAGGACGTGTTCCACAGCGACCGCGCCTCGGGGCCGGACGGCGTCGTGGCCATGCGCGGACTGCCCCCGGGCAGCTACTGGCTCGTCGCCACCCAGCGCGAGCACCTCCCCTCCGAGCGCCAGCAGGTGCGCGTGGAGGAGGGGCAGACGGCGCGGCTCTCCGTGGAGCTCCCGCGCGGCGCGAGCCTCTCGGGCGCGGTGGTGGACGAGCGCGGCCAGCCGGTCGCCGGCGCGCAGGTGGGCGTGCTGCCGCGCGCGGTGGCGGCCACGACGAGCGACGCGGCGGGCCACTTCGCGCTGCGCCCGCTTCGCGCCGGCGTGCGCTACCGGCTCGAGGCGCGCCGCGAGGGCTACGATCTCACCGAGCGCGTCGAGGGCAGCGCGGACGGCGAGCCGGTGCGGCTCGTGCTGAAGCGGCGCGACCTCTTCCGCGGCCGCGTGCTCGCGGACGACGGCACGCCGGTGAAGCGCTTCCAGCTCGACGAGCAGGAGGTGTCCAGCGCGGACGGCCGCTTCGAGGTGGCGCTGCCGCGCGCAGGCGACCAGGTGGTGGTCTCCATCGAGGCGCCCGGCTTCGAGCCGCTCCTGCTCGAGCGCCCCGCGCAGGAGGACCTCGGAGACCTCGTCCTGAAGCGGGCCCCCACGATTTCAGGCACGGTGCAGGACGCCTCGGGCGCCCCCGTGAGCGAGGCGGTGGTCTCCTGCGACGTGTGCGACGACTCCGCGCTCACCGGCGCGGACGGCCGCTTCACCCTGCCGCGCCCGCCCTTCGTGCCGCAGTACACCCTCACCGCGCGCAAGGGCCGCCGCACCGCCTCTCAGCGCATCGCGCGCGGCGAGGTGCCGCCCGCGCTCACCCTCACGCTGCAGCCCGCCACGCGCCTGTGGGGCACCGCGTACCTGCCGGACGGCCGGCCCGCCGCGGGCGTGGAGCTGGAGGGGCTGGACACCGAGCGCGGCGAGCCGGTGCAGGTGGTGACGGGCCCGGATGGCCGGTACAGCGTCGAGCTCCCGCCCGGTCCCTACCGCTTCACGCTGGAGCCGGGCGCCGACTTCGCCGGTGCGCCGCTCCTGCTCGTGCAGGTGCGCGGCGGCGAGCAGCACGTGGACCTCGGGCCCGCGCCGGGCACGGCGTCGCTCACCGTGCGCCTGCAGCCGCAGCGGGGCTGGGCGCTGTGGGCCGTGCCGGGGCAGGTGGCCATGACCGGCAACCCGCCGCGCGAGCTGCTCCAGGTCCCGCTGGGGCAGCTTGTCTACCAGCCCCGCGGGGAGCAGGTGACGCTGCGCGGGCTCGCGCCCGGCCACTACACGCTCGTGTACGCCCCCTTCCACGTGGCGGCGCCGGAGGGCCCCCGCGTGCGCGGCGCCGACGTGCCCTCCCAGGGTGAGGTCAGCCTCAACCCTTGACGGCGCCCACACTTCCCCCGGGCTCTCCTGGCCGGAGGGTTGCGACCGGGCGGGCTCGCGCATATGGAGCAGCCATGGACCTGACGGCCTTGCAGGGTCGCCGCGTGGCGGTGGGCGTGGGGGGCGGCATCGCCGCGTACAAGGCGTGCGAGCTGGTGCGCGAGCTGCAGCGCGCCGGCGCCCAGGTGCGCGTGGCGATGACCGAGGCGGCGCAGCAGTTCGTCACGCCGCTCACCTTCCAGGCCCTCAGCGGCCACGCGGTGCTCACCAACTACTTCGACCCTGCGCAGGAGGAGGGCTTCGGCCACCTCGACTTCGCGCGCTGGGCGGAGCTCTACGTCGTGGCGCCCGCCACCGCGGACCTCCTCGCCCGGATGCGCGCCGGGATGGGCGGGGACGCCGTCACCACGTCGCTGCTCGCCTTTCGCGGCCCCGTGCTGCTCGCGCCCGCGATGAACGTGGCCATGTGGGAGAACCGGCTCACGCAGGAGAACCTCGCCGCGCTGCTGAGCGAGCGCCGCTTCGGCGTGGTGGGGCCGGGCGCCGGCTCGCTCGCCTGCGGCGACGTGGGCGCGGGGCGGCTGGCGGACGTGCTGGAGATTGCGGCGGCCGCGGCGCGCCGGCTCTCGGACGGGCCGCTCGCGGGCAAGCGGGTGCTGGTGACCGCGGGGCCCACGCGCGAGTACCTGGACCCCGTGCGCTTCCTCTCCAACCCCTCCACCGGGAAGATGGGGCTCGCGCTCGCGGAGGCCGCGCGGGCGCTGGGGGCGAAGGTGACGGTGGTGCTCGGGCCCGTGGGCGCGGTGGACCGCACCGGCCTGGAGGTCGTGGACGTGGTGAGCGCCGAGGACATGGCGCGCGAGGTGCTCGCGCGCGTGGAGTCGGCGGACGTCTTCATCGCGTCGGCCGCCGTGAGCGACTGGCGCCCCGCGCAGGTGGCGCCGCAGAAGGTGAAGAAGACCGAGCGGCCCGAGGTGCTCGAGCTGGTGCGCACGCCGGACGTGCTCGCGGAGGCCTCGCGGCGCGTGGCGGGGCGAGAGCGCCGCCCGCTGCTGGTGGGCTTCGCGGCGGAGACGGAGCGGGTGCTCGAGCACGCGCGCGAGAAGCTGCTGAAGAAGGGCCTGGACGCCATCGTCGCCAACGACGTGACCGAGCCCGGCGCAGGCTTCGCCGCGGACACCAACCGCGTGACGGTGCTCACCCGCGACGGGCGCGAGCAGCCCCTGCAGGGCAGCAAGCGCGAGGTCGCGCGCGCCGTCCTCGACCTGCTCTGTGCCAAGCTCCCCTCTCCCTCTGGGAGAGGGACGGGGTGAGGGAAGGGCGCCTCTCCGCTGCGTCACGCTGAGCCCGGGCTGCGCACCGGGCCCCTCTCGTTATCTTCTAGGACTCCGTGAGCGAAGACATCGACATCAACGAGCAGCTGCGCGAGGTCCTGGAGGACGTGCGCCGCCACCTCCTGTGGAACGAGGGCGACGCGGGCCGCACGCTGCTCGTGGACGCCGCCCAGGCGCGCGCCGCCGCTGCAGCCGCCGCGCCCGCCACCGAGCGTCCCGCACGCGCGGCCAGTGCACCGCCGGCCGCAGCGCCGCGCGCCAGCGCTCCGCCTGCGCCTGCCGCCATCGCTGCACCGGCGCGCGCGGCCACGCCGCCTGTCGCTGCCGCGGCTCCCGCCCTCTTCGACCTGGGCGCCACGCAGCGCCCGCTGCCGCCGCTGCCGGGCGTCGTGGACGGCGAGCGCCCCACGCTGGATCAGATCCGCGTGGAGCTCGGGGACTGCCGCCGCTGCAAGCTGTGTGAGGGGCGCAAGAACATCGTCTTCGGCTCGGGCAACCCGCGCGCGGAGCTGGTGTTCGTGGGGGAGGGGCCCGGCGAGACCGAGGACCTGCAGGGCGTTCCCTTCGTGGGCAAGGCCGGTGAGCTGCTCACCAAGATGATCGAGGCGATGGGCTTCAACCGCGACAGCGTCTACATCTGCAACGTGGTGAAGTGCCGGCCGCCGGGCAACCGCAACCCCGAGCCGGACGAGGTCGCCTCCTGCGAGCCCTTCCTGCGCGCGCAGCTGCTCGCGCTGCAGCCCAAGGCGATCGTGGCGCTGGGGAAGTTCGCGGCGCAGACGCTGCTGCGCGACACCACGCCCATCACCCGCCTGCGCGGTCAGTGGCGCGAGTACCAGGGCGTGAAGCTGATGCCCACCTTCCACCCGGCCTACCTGCTGCGAAACCCCGCCGAGAAGAAGGCGGCCTGGTCGGACCTGCAGCAGGTGATGAAGTTCTTCGGCAAGCAGCCCGGAGGGCGCTGAGCCACCGCACGGGGAGCCCCGCGATGCAGGGAACGCTGGAGAGACAGACGTTTCAGTCCCCCGCGCTCGAGGGCAACGCGCTCGGAGACCCCGCGCGCCGCGAGCTCACCGTGTACCTGCCCCCCGGCTACGCGCAGGGCCAGGGGCGCTATCCCGTGGCCTACTTCCTCCACGCCTTCGGCAGCGGTGGGCGTGGCTGGACGAACGCGGCCGGCTTCGGCCTCAACGTGCCCGAGCGGCTCGACGCGCTGGTGGCGAGCGGCGCCATCTCCCCCGTCATCGGCGTGTTCCCGGACGGCTGGACCGCGCTGGGCGGAAGCCAGTGGGTGAACAGCGAGGCCACCGGGCGCTACCGCGACTACCTCGCGCGCGACGTGGTGGGCTTCGTGGACCGCAGCTACCGCACGCTGCCGCGCGCCTCCTCGCGCGCGGTGCTCGGCCACAGCTCCGGCGGCTACGGCGTGCTGGTGATGGGGCGCCACCACCCCGAGCTCTTCGGGCACCTCAGCTGCCAGTCCGGGGATGCCTACTTCGAGTACTGCTACCTGCCGGACCTGCCCAAGGCGGCCGGCGCCCTGCTCAAGGCCGGCGGCCTCGAGCCCTGGTTCGCGGAGTTCCAGCAGCGCGCCCGCTCCACGAAGCTGCGCGGCGATGACTTCCCCACGGTGAACGCGGTCGCGATGGCGGCCGCGTACTCGCCCAAGCGCGGCGAGCCGCTCGATGTGGAATTGCCCTTCGAGCTGCAGACGGCGCGGATGCGGCCCGAGGTGTGGAACCGCTGGCTCGCGCACGACCCGGTGCGCTTCGTGCCCGAGCACCTGGACAGCTTCCGGCGCCTCTCCAGCGTCTTCATCGATTGCGGCAGCCGTGACGAGTACAACCTGCGCTGGGGCGCGCGGATGATCGCCGGCGCGCTGAAGGCCGCCGGCATCGACGTGCAGCACGAGGAGTTCGACGACGGCCACTCGGGCGTGAGCTACCGCTTCGAGCGCTCGCTCGCGTATCTCGTGCCCCGCCTGCAGCGCGACGACGCACGGTAAGTCGCCGGATTTGCTGCGGGTGTGTGGATGTGTGCTGCCCGGGGTTTGTCCCTGAGATGCACCGGAAGTGTCTCATCACCTACAGTCTGGCCCCGCCCGCGCCTGGGACTCCCCTCGGACCGTCTCCCCACGGCCTGCGACCGCGCGGCTCCAAGCTCATGGTGATGGCTCGATGGAACACGGCGCTCCTGCTGGGCGCGCTGCTGGCGCTCTCTGCGTGCGACAAGCGCGAGTGCCAGGTGGATGCGGACTGCGAGGACGGCAACGCGTGCACGGTGGACGCCTGCGTGAACCAGGTCTGCGAGGCGCACGCCGCGCAGACGGATGACGGCAATGCCTGCACCGCGGACTCCTGCGACCCGGCGACGGGCGTGAAGCACGCGGCCATCAGCGTGGATGACGGCAACGTCTGCACCGCGGACAGCTGCGACCCGGCGGTCGGCGTGAAGCACGTGGCCGTCAGCGTGGATGACGGCAATGCCTGCACCGCGGACGCGTGCGACCCGGCGACCGGCGTGAGCCACACGACCCTGGCCATGGACGACGGGAACGCCTGCACTGCGGACGCGTGCGACCCCAACACCGGGGTGAGCCACGCGTCGGTCCCCGTCGATGACGGCAACCCCTGCACCGCCGATGCGTGCGATCCCGCGACGGGCGTGAGCCACACCGCGGTCAGCGTCGATGACGGCAATGCCTGTACGGCGGACGCCTGCGACCCTGCGACCGGCGTGAGCCACACGGCGGTCGCCGTGGACGATGGCAATGCCTGCACCGCCGACGCCTGCGACCCTTCCATGGGCGTGAGCCACGTCGCCGTCAGCGTGGACGACCAGAACGCCTGCACCGCGGACAGCTGTGACCCCGCGACGGGAGTCCACCACACCGCGGTCGCCGTGGACGACGGGAACGTCTGCACCGCGGACAGCTGCAACCCGGCGACGGGCGTGACGCACGCAGCTGTCAGCGTCGATGACGGCAACGCCTGCACGGCCGACACCTGCGATCCGATCGCCGGCGTGAAGCACGAGGCGGTGGCCGTGGATGACGCCAATGCCTGCACGGCGGACTCTTGCGACCCCGCGACCGGTGTGAAGCACGCCGCTGTCAGCGTGGACGACGGCAACGCCTGCACCACGGACTCCTGCGACCCTGCGATGGGCGTGGCCCACGTGGCGATCGACCCGGATGACTCCAACGTCTGTACGTCGGACTCCTGCGACCCGGCGACGGGCGTGAAGCACACGGCCGTCGCGGTGGATGACGGCAACGTCTGCACCGTGGACAGCTGCGACCCGGCGCTCGGAGTGCACCACGAGCCGTCCAACCCGGACGACGGCAATGCCTGCACCACCGACTCGTGCGACCCGGTGTTCGGCGTGAAGCACGACGCGATCGCGACCGACGATGGCAATGCCTGCACCATGGACGGCTGTCTTCCGGAGGAGGGGCCCTTCCATCTGCCCGTCGATCCGGACGACAAGAACGCCTGCACCGCGGACAGCTGCGACCCGGACACCGGCGTGCACCACGCCGAGGTCGCCGTCGATGACTCGAACGCCTGCACCACGGACAGCTGCGACCCCTCCACCGGCGTGCACCACGACCCCACGGACGTGGACGACCACAATGCCTGCACCGCGGACGCGTGCGATCCGGTGCTGGGCACGAGCCACACGCCCATCGACGTGGACGACCACGACGTCTGCACCGTGGATGCCTGTGACCCCGTCACCGGCGTGAGCCACCAGGCCGTGGCGGTGGATGATGGGAATGCCTGCACGGCCGACTCCTGCGACCCCGTCACCGGCGTGCACCACGAGGCCGTGAACGTGGACGACAGCGTCGCGTGCACCACCGACGCGTGCGATCCGTCCTCCGGCGACGTGACCCACACGCCCAACGACTTCGCGTGTGGTCCGCAGCAGGTGTGCCGCGCCAGCGGCTGCGTGGCTGTCGGCCCCGGCGACCAGGTCGGCGAGGTGGTGATCACCGAGTTCAGCGCCCTGGGCAGCGAGTTCATCGAGCTGCACAACACGACCGCGGCGCCTGTGGACATCCACGACTTCGTCTTCCAGAACGGGGCGAACGCGCTGGCCAACGTGCGCGCGCTGAACGACGTGAACGGCACCGCGGGAACGCCCGTGATGCTGCCCGCGGGGGGCTACCTGTACGGCGTCGCCAATCCCGTGAGCGGCATCGTCCCGGCCGGGGCGGGCTTCGTGTACGGCGCCATCGGCACCTCCTTCGCGCTCGCGGACGGCGGGGACGTGCTCTCGCTGCACTCGCCCAACGGTGCGGCCCTCGAGGACCTCGTGGACTTCCGCAACTTCATCACGGACCCGGAAGCGAAGATGGCGGCGCAGGCCTTCCCGGGCTTCGCCGGCGTCTCGACGCAGCTGGACCCCGCCTCGCGCACGGCCGCCGGCAACGACTCCGGTGACAACTGGTGCACCAGCTTCTACTCGGGCGCCCCCGGCTCGCATGTGAGGGTGTCGAACACGGCGGGGGCGGCCAACGGCAGCTGCAGCGTGGCCGTCATCAACGAGGCATTCATCGACCCCGCCAGCACGGATGACGGGAAGGCCTTCCTCGAGCTCGTCGGCCCGGCCGGCGCACCCGTGGGCGGCCTGAAGGTCGAGGACGTCGAAGGGAAGGGCACCAGCGCGGGCGCGCGCAATGCGGGCGCCACCGGGGACCTCAACGGGACGGATCCCGCCGGCGAGCTCACCCTGCCTGCCGGCTGGCGCATCCCGGCGGACGGCGTCCTCGTCATCGCGGACGGCGTCAACGGCACCACCTCGGGCTCCTTCACCGCTTCCCTGGTTCCGGGGCTCGGCGCCGGTGACGTCACGGTGCGCGACATGGACCTGGAGAACAGCGGTGGTGACTCCATCATCCTCGCGGCGCCCAGTGGCACCGTCTGGGATGCTGTCGGCCACGATCCGGCGGGGGCTGCCCTCGACGTCAGCGCGACCACCTTCAAGATCAACAACCTGGCCCTGCTCATGTACGAGGGCCAGACCGCCATCACGCCGACCGACAACGTAGGCTATGCGCTGTGCCGCGACGCGCTGAGCTCGGACACGGACAACAACCGCAACGACTTCCACGTCTGCACCACCCCGAGCCCGGGCCAGGCCAACATCCTGCCCGCCGCGACCAACATCACCTCCGTCACGCCGAACAACACGGTCGCGAGCGGCGCCGCGACCACCACGAACGTCGTCATCACGGGAACCGGGCTTGCGTCCGGTGCGACGGTGAAGTTCGGGACGGTCAGTGCAACGTGCACCGCCACGGGGACCACGCAGCTCACCTGCACCGCGCCTGCGAACGCGACGGTGGGCCGCGTGGACGTCAGCGTGAGCAACACGCTGCGGGGCGGCGGCGGAGCGGCCAGCGCGAGCAACGCGTTCACGTACACCGGCTCGCTCAACGGCAGCGCGAACCCGCTGCAGGCGGACTACTGCAACCTGCAGTTCCCGGGGTCCTTCACCTTGGCGCCCGGCGCGGCGACGCCGGTGGTGTACGGCCAGCTGTTCGAGGCGGGCCTGACCGAGGCGCCGGGCGCACCGGCCGGGACCATGGCGCAGCTGGGCTACGGGCCTTCGGCGTCGAACCCCACCCTCGTCACCACCTGGCGCTTCTACGACGCGAGCTACAACGTCCAGGTCGGCAACAACGACGAGTACCAGGGGAGCTTCACTGCTCCGGCGACGATCGGTGCGTACAGCTACACGTACCGCTTCAGCTTCGACAGCGGGCTCAACTGGACCTACTGCGACCTCAACGGCGCGGGGTCCAACGGGAGCCTCCCGCTCGAGACCACGCAGCTGGGCGTGATGACGGTGCAGTAGACCCGGCAGGACGATTGACGCAGTGAGCGGGGGAGCTGGGCCACGGGCCTGGCGCCCCCGCGCTGCGTCGGGGGCAGCGTTTCTGCGAGCACTCGGCGCCCGGAAGGACGTAGAAGGCGGGGCCATGACCAACGACCGATACGGCCTGTCTCGCGTGGTGGGGGAGAAGGGCGTGCTGCCGCAGCGGGCGCGCAAGCTGGACCCCTCGCTGCCGTGCCGCGACTCCGAGCTGCTCATCGACGTGGAGAGCCTCAACATCGACGCGGCCTCCTTCAAGCAGATCAAGGACGACGTGGGCGGCGACCCCGCACGCATCGCCGGACGCATCCAGGAGATCGTCCGCGAGCGCGGCAAGATGCAGAATCCGGTCACCGGCTCGGGCGGCATGCTCATCGGGCGGGTGAAGGAGATCGGCCCTGCGCACCCCGCGCGCGAGACCCTGAAGGTCGGCGACCGCATCGCCACGCTGGTCAGCCTCACCCTCACGCCCCTGGTCATCGAGGAGGTGAAGGCGGTGCACGCGGGCATCGACCGCCTGGACATCCGCGGCCACGCGCTGCTCTTCGCGAGCGGCCTCTACGCGAAGCTGCCCACGGACATGGCGGACACGCTGGCGCTCGCGGCCCTGGACGTGTGCGGGGCGCCCGCGCTGGTGGCGCGCCACGTGCGCCCGGGAATGACCGTGGCCGTGCTCGGGGCGGGCAAGAGCGGGGCGCTCTGCCTCGCCCAGGCGCGCACGCAGCTGGGAGGCAAGGGAAAGCTGCTCGCCCTGGATATCTCGCAGAACGCGCTCGCTGCGCTGCAGGGCATCGGCCTGTGCGACCAGGCGCTCAAGGTGGACGCCACCCAGGGCGTGGACGTGATGCAGGCGGTGTCTGCGGCTACTGGCGGCGCGCTCTGTGATCTGGTGATCAACTGCGCCTCGGTGGCCAACACCGAGATGGCCACGCTGCTGAGCGTGAAGGACGGCGGCACCGCCATCTTCTTCTCCATGGCCACCAGCTTCACGGCGGCGGCTCTGGGCGCCGAGGGGGTGGGCAAGGACGTGACCATGCTGGTGGGCAACGGCTACGTGCCGGGGCACGCGGACCTCACCCTGGAGCTGCTGCGCCGCGAGCCCGCGCTGCGGCAGCTCTTCGAGCAGCGCTACGTCTAGCGCAGCGCGGCAACCGCTCCGTGCGGGCTGGGGGTTCCCCAAGGCGCACAAGTAGGGTAGAGGGGGCCATGCCTGGCCCCTTCATCGAGGACGCGCAGATTGCCCATGCGCGCAAGCTCGCGGAGGAGATCACCGACCCGGTCTTCGATCTCATCCGCCGGAACACCACTGTCTCCATCGAGCGCACGGTCCTGCGCTTCTTCGGCCTCTCGGGGGCAGGGACGCGCGGCGTCCCGCTCGCCAACCTGATGGTCGATCGCCTCCACGAGGCGAAGGTGCTCAACCGCGGCGCCGCCTACTGGTACGGCCGCGCGCTGCACATGGGAGCCAAGAGCCCGCTCGAGGCCGTCGAGCGCCTCACCGCGCTGCCCAACGACAAGCTGGGACCCCTCTCGCCCGAGGTGGAGGCGAACCTGCGCGACGAGGTGCGCTCGGAGGCGCGCGCCGCGATGGAGGACCTCAAGGGCCGCATCGCCCAGCGCGACGCCCTGCGCAAGCAGTTCCCCATGCCGCCGGCGCCCCACAAGTACGTCATCGTGGCCACCGGCAACATCTACGACGACGTGGACCAGGCGCGCGCCGCGGCGCAGGCCGGCGCGGACGTGATCGCCGTCATCCGCTCCACCGCGCAGAGCCTCCTGGACTACGTGCCCCACGGCGCCACCACCGAGGGATACGGCGGCACCTACGCCACCCAGGAGAACTTCCGCATCATGCGCGAGGCCCTGGACGAGGAGAGCCGCAAGCTGGGCCGCTACATCCAGCTGACCAACTACTCCTCGGGCCTGTGCATGGCGGAGATCGCCTTCGCCGCGGCCTACGAGCGGCTGGACATGCTGCTCAACGACGCGATGTACGGAATCCTGTTCCGCGACATCAACATGCGCCGCACCTTCATCGACCAGTACTTCAGCCGCCGCATCTGCGCGCTCGCCGGCATCATCATCAACACCGGCGAGGACAACTACATCACCACCGCGGACGCCTACGACGCGGCCCACACCGTCATCGCGAGCCAGTTCATCAACGAGACCTTCGCCAAGCGCGCGGGGCTCAAGGACTGGCAGCTGGGCATCGGGCACTCCTACGAGATCGACCCGTACCGCGAGGAGACGCTGCTGCTCGAGCTCTCGCAGGCCATGCTCGTGCGCCGCTGCTTCCCGGACGCGCCGCTCAAGTACATGCCGCCCACCAAGCACAAGGAGACGGACATCTTCTTCAGCCACGCGTACGACGTGATGGCGGACCTGGTGGCCATCTGGACGCGGCAGGGCATCCAGCTGCTGGGGATGATGACCGAGGCCATGCACACCCCGCTGCTCGCGGACCGCTACGTGGCGCTCAAGGCGGCCAAGTACATCCACACCGCGGCGCGCGGCATCGACGAGGAGTTCACGGTGCGCGAGGACGGCAAGATCGCCAACCGCGCGCGCTTCGTCTTCGGCGAGGCGATGAAGCTGCTCGAGGAGTGCCGCAACGAGGGCATGGTGGCCGCCATCGGCAAGGGCCGCTTCGGCG
The DNA here is from genome assembly GCF_009659535.1 of Aggregicoccus sp. 17bor-14. NCBI lineage: Bacteria > Pseudomonadati > Myxococcota > Myxococcia > Myxococcales > Myxococcaceae > Aggregicoccus > Aggregicoccus sp. 17bor-14. The sequence goes on along the minus strand of NZ_VJZZ01000008.1, from coordinate 315,370 downwards.
ACGTGAAGCGCGAGGAGACCGGCGGCAAGGGCCTCGAGGGCGTCGTGGAGAAGGCGCCGGACTACTTCAACCCCTTCCTCGACCTCCTCGAGTCCTAGAGCGCGCACCATGGCCAAAGCGACCAAGCAGATCATCCGCCCCTACGGCGACCGCCGCGACGACGGCGTGGTGCAGCTCTCCTTCACGCTGCCCGTGCCCCTCTCCGAGAAGGCGAAGGAGGCCGCCGCCGTCTTCACCCGCAAGATGGGCTTCACGGACGTGAAGGTGGCGGCCGCCGAGAGCGCCGCCGACAGCTACACCTTCTTCATCGTCTACGCCCGCTCCGGCGTCTCGCTCGACTACGCCGAGATCGACGTGCCGGAGGTGGTGCAGAAGAAGATGAGCTACGACGACCTGAACAAGTTCATCCACGACAAGGTCGGCCGTCGCATCGTCGTATTCGGCGCCTGCACGGGCACGGACACCCACACCGTGGGCATCGACGCCATCCTCAACATGAAGGGCTACGCGGGCGACTACGGCCTCGAGCGCTACCCGGGCTTCGAGGCGTTCAACCTCGGCAGCCAGGTGCCCAACGAGGTGCTCATCCAGAAGGCGATGGCTCGCAACGCGGACGCCATCCTCGTGAGCCAGGTCGTCACCCAGCGCGACGTGCACAAGGACAACAGCCGCCAGTTCATCGAGGCTGCGAAGGCGGCGGGCATCCACGGCAAGACCATCCTGCTGCTGGGCGGCCCGCGCGTGGACCACAAGCTCGCGCTGGAGCTGGGCTTCGACGCGGGCTTCGGCCCCGGCACCAAGCCCAGCGACGTGGCCAACTACGTCACGCACGCCGTGCTCAAGAAGATGGGCAAGGAGAGCGCGGACGCGCACTACCAGGGGGAGCCCTCATGAGCCACAAGTCCATCATCCGCCTGCGCATGAGCAGCCACGACGCGCACTACGGGGGCAACCTCGTGGACGGCGCGCGCATGCTCGGCCTCTTCGGCGACGTGGCGACCGAGCTGTGCATCCTGCAGGACGGGGACGAGGGGCTCTTTCGTGCCTACGACTCGGTGGAGTTCCTCGCGCCGGTGTACGGCGGTGACTTCATCGAGGCGGTAGGGGAGATCACCCACGTGGGCACCACCAGCCGCAAGATGAAGTTCGAGGCACGTAAAGTCATCGTCCCGCGGCCGGACGTGAACGCCTCCGCTGCGGACCTGCTGCCCGAGCCGGTGGTGGTGTGCCGCGCCACCGGCACCTGCGTGGTGCCCAAGGACAAGCAGCGCGGAGGGACGAAGTGATGAGCAAGCCCATGGTGATCACCGCGGCCCTGGTGGGCGCGGAGACGACGCGCGAGCAGACGCCCTACCTGCCCATCACGGCGGAGGAGATCGGCATCGAGGCGGCGAAGTGCCGCGAGGCCGGCGCCGCCATGGTGCACATCCACGTGCGCACCGCGGACGGCAAGCCCAGCCAAGACGCGGAGCTGTTCCGCGCCGCCATCCGGGAGATCCGCAAGCGCTCGGACATCCTCGTGCAGACCTCCACGGGCGGCGCGGTGGGGATGAGCGTGGACGAGCGCTGCGGTCCGCTCACGCTCACCGGCAGCGACCGCCCGGACATGGCCACGCTGTCCACCGGCACCGTCAACTTCGGCGAGGACGTGTTCTGGAACCCCCGGCCGCTGGTGCGCGACATCGCCACGCGCATCCGCAAGCTGGGGCTCAAGCCGGAGATCGAGTGCTTCGACGCCGGGATGATCGACGAGGCGCGCTACCTCGCGAAGGAGGGCTACGTGGAGCTGCCGGCCCACTTCGACTTCGTGCTCGGCGTGCCAGGTGCGCTCGCGGCGCGCCCCGAGGCGCTGGACTTCATGATCGCCTCCATCCCCGAGGGCTGCAGCTGGACGGTGGCCGGCGTGGGGCGCTTCCAGCTCCCGATGGCCGAGCTGGGCGCGGAAAAGGGCGGCCACGTGCGCGTGGGGCTCGAGGACAACATCTACCTGTCCAAGGGCGTGCTCGCGAAGGGCAGCTACGAGCTCGTCGCGGAGGCCGCGAAGCGCGGCCAGGCCAAGGGCCGCACGCTCGCGACGCCGCAGCAGGCGCGCGAGCTGCTGCGCCTGGGGTAGTCACGCAGGAACACGGGTCAACGGCACCCTCTCCCTCTGGGAGAGGGCTGGGGTGAGGGAGTCGGGTTCATGGATATGGGTCTCGCAGGCAAGGGCGTCCTCGTCACCGGCGGCGCGGGCGGCATCGGCACGGCGCTCTCGCGCGCCTTCGCGGGAGAGGGCGCGAAGGTGGGCGTGCACTACCACTCGAGCGCGGAGGGCGCGCGAGCGCTGGCGCAGGAACTGGGCGGCGCGGCGCTGGGCGGGGACCTGACGCAGGAGGCGGACGTCGACGCCCTCGTCCCGGCGGCGGTGAAGGCCCTGGGGCGGCTGGACGTGCTCATCTGCAACGCAGGCGTGTGGCCGGTGCCGGACGAGGCCGTCTGGGAGATGTCGCTCGAGCGCTGGCGGCGCACGATGGCGCAGAACCTCGACAGCGTGTTCCTCTGCTGCCGCGCCTTCCTGCGGCACGTGAAGAGCACGGGCACGGGGAACATCGTGATCATCGCGTCCACCGCGGGCCTCTTCGGTGAGGCGGGGCACTCGGACTACGCGGCGGCGAAGGGTGCGCTCGCGAGCGGGTTCCTCAAGAGCCTGAAGAACGAGATCGGCCGCATCGCGCCCACGGGCCGCGCGAACGTCATCTGCCCCGGGTGGACCGCGGTGGAGCGCCACAAGGACAAGGTCAAGGACCCGGCCTTCGTGCGCAAGGTGACGCGCACCTGGGCGCTGCAGAAGATGGGGCTGCCGGATGACGTCGCGCGCGTGGCGGTGATGCTCGCCTCCGACGTGGTGTCGGGCCACGTCACGGGCGAAGCAGTCACGGTCGCGGGCGGCATGGAAGGCCGCGTGCTCCGCGAGGCCTGAGCCGTCTTCCTACTGTTTGCACGCGAGGGAACCCGCGTGAAGGTCCCCTCTCCCAGGGGGAGAGGGGACAGTGGGCTCGACCTTCGTCGCCTGTCCGGACTGGCAGGTGCGGGGCAGGGGAGCCTCTGCGACGCACGAGAGCGGCGCCGGACACTCCTGCTGACAGGGCACCTCACAGGTCTGGCGTGGCCCGCCAGCCGCCTCGTAGGCCATGCACCGCTGACCCTCGGCGCACTCCTGGTCCACGGCACACGCCTTGTGCAGTCCCTCGAGGCTGACCTGCGCCGCGGGCGCGGGCGGCTTCACTCCGCACGTCTCTCCGCGGCACCCCGTCGCGAGCGCGAGCACCGCGATCGCTGTGAGCAGCGCTCTCAAACCGGGGCCACCTCGCGCTTGCGGAACGGCCGCTCCACGCGCTTGTTCACGGTGCGCTTGAGCGCGCGGGCGAGCAGCCTTCGCGTGTCGCGCGGGTCCACCACGTCGTCCACCATGGCCATGGCGGCGGTGCGCTCGATGCGGATGTGCTGGCGCAGGCCCGCGGCGAGCTCCTCCTTCATCGCCTTCGCGGCCTCGGGGCTCTCCGCGCCCTGCAGCAGCTTGCGCGCGGCGATGGACACCATGCCCTCGGGGCCCATCACGCCGATCTCCGAGCCCGGCCAGGCCACGAGCAGGTCCGGCTGGAAGGCGCGGCCGTTCATCACGTAGTAGCCGGCGCCGTAGCCCTTGCGCACCACCACGGTGAACTTGGGCACCGTGGCGTTCGCCACCGCGTACATCATCTTCGCGCCGTGGCGGATGATGCCCTGCTGCTCCACCTTGGTGCCCACCATGAAGCCCGGCACGTCCTGCAGGAAGAGCAGGGGGATGTTGAAGGCGTCGCACAGGTTGATGAAGCGCGCGGCCTTGTCGGCGCTGTTCACGTCCAGGATGCCGCCCAGGTGCATGGGGTTGTTGGCCACGATGCCCAGCGGGTAGCCATCGATGCGCGCGAGGCCGGTGATGAGGTTCCGGGCGAAGCGCGGCTTGATGGGGAAGAACTTCCGGTCGTCCACGAGCGAGAGGATGACCTTGTGCATGTCGTACGCCTGGCGCGGGCTCTCCGGCACCACGGAGAGCAGGGCCTCGTCGCGGCGATCGAAGGGGTCGCTCGAGGCGCGGCGCGGCGGCTTCTCCTCGCAGTGCGAGGGAAAGAAGCCCAGGTACTCGCGCACCGCCGCGATGCAGGTCGCATCGTCCGGGTACTCGGCGTCCGCGACGCCGCTCACCTCGGTGTGCACCTTGGAGCCGCCCAGCTCCTCCTCGGTCACCTTCTCGCCCACCACGCTCTCCACGAGGTAGGGGCCGCCGATCGCAAGCGAGCTGGTCCCCTTCACCATGGGCACGAAGTCCGCGAGCGCGGGGATGTACGCGGTGCCCGCCGCGCCCGGGCCCACCATGGCGGCCACCTGGGGCACCACGCCGCTCATCACCACCTGCTCCTGGAAGAGGTAGCCGGTGTCCGCGAAGGCCGCGAGCCGCCGTGGGTCGATGCCCGAGGACGCCTCCAGCCGCGCGCCACCCGAGTCCACCAGCCACACCATGGGCAGGCGGCTCTTGAGGGCCACGTCGCGCAGCCGCGCCACCTTGCGCTCGCCCACCTCGCCGATGGAGCCGCCGAACACCGTGAAGTCGTAGACCGCGGCCGCCACGGGCCGCCCGTCGATCTCGCCGACGCCCGTGATGACGCCGTCGGCGGAGGAGGGCTTTCCCGCGTCCTCCTCCTCGGGGAGGTTTCCCTCGTGCGCCGCGAGCAGGCCGAGCTCCTCGAAGGTGCCCGGGTCGAAGAGCAGCTGGAGCCGCGCGCGCGCATCGAGCTTGCCGCGGGCGCGCTGGCGCTCCACGCGCTCGGGCCCGCCCATGGCCTCGCTGCGGGCGCGCTGCTGCGCGAGCTGCTCCACGCGCTCCTTCATCTTCATGGCGGCTCCCTCCGTGTCGGCGCTGCCCGAAGCCGGGCAGGGCAGAGCCTAGCGCGCCCCGCGCGCGGCGGGGCAGCCCGGATTGACACAAGAGTCAGCGAAGCGGCGCCGCTCAGGCCGACAGGCGCCGCACCCACGCGAAGTAGGCGGCGCGCGGGTCCTCGAAGGGGTCGCGGAAGAGGGCGCGCAGGGCGGCGCGGTCCACGCGGCCCGCGTCGAAGGCGCGGTAGAGCGCGTCCCCGAGCTGGTAGCCGAGGGCATGCGAAACGCCGTGGAAGAGCCGGTCGCGGCGCAGCGGCAGCAGCTTCACGGCCTCGTCCGGTCCTTCCGCCTCCGCCGCCTTGTGCGCGAGCACGAAGGCGGCCACCTGCCGCTCCACGCCGCGGCCCGCGGCGAACTGGCGGGCCCAGTCCGCGGTGCTCGCGCAGCCGCGGCGCGGGTTCACCAGCTTCGAGCCGAAGAAGCCCAGCGCCTCCTCGAGGCAGCGCGCATAGAAGGCGTCCGAGGCGCTGCGCGGGCGGTCCATCGCATCGCCCACGCCGCAGTGGCGCACGAAGTGGGCGGCCTCCTCGGCCGCGTGGTTGAGCGAGAGCGAGGCGAGGTAGGCGGTGCGCGCGCGCGGGATGTAGCTGCTCTCGCGGCTGAGGATGTGGCGGCGCAGCTTCTCCAGCTCGCTCGCGCTGAAGCGGCCGCGGCGCTGGATGCGCTCGAGCGCCGTCACGTCCGCCGCCGTCACCACCTCCACCTCCTCCACGGCCTCCGTCACGGACACCGAGGCGAAGCGCGCGATGAGCAGCGCCATCTCCTTGAAGCGCTCGCTCGCGCTGCGGTCCCGCAACGGGGCATCCCCGGACTCCGCCTCCAGGTAGTCCAGGAAGCTCTGCTGGCACACCACGGGGGAGGCGTTGAGCAGGCAGAGCGAGCCATCCTCCAGCTCCACCGCCTCCACCGAGCCCACGCGTCCCTGGCGCGCGAGCTGCCAGTAGATGCCCTCGCAGTTCTGGTAGACGACGAGCCCCTTGCGCGGGGCCTCCTCGCCCAGCGCGTGCTCCACCTGCGCGGGCAGGTGGCAGGGGGTCACGTGGTACTGGCCCACCAGCACCATCACCAGCGGGCGATCCGCGGCGCTCGCGGCGCGCGCGATGCGCTCGGCCGCGTACGCGTCTCGCAGGCTGAGCGAGCGCTCGCCCTGGGCGCGCCGATCGATGCCCACCACCTGCAGGCCGTGGGTGCGCGCGTAGGAGAGCAGCGGGCGCGAGCCGCTCCACAGGTCGAAGCCGCCGCTGCGCGCGTGGCCGAGACGGGCGTAGAGCTGCGCCTCGTCCAGCTCGCCGCGCAGGAAGCGGTCCACCGCCGGCTGGTGGCGCCCCTCCACGCACTCGAGCGCGAGCACGACGCGCCGGCCGCTCTCGCGCGCCCGCTCCACCAGGCTCAGGTAGGTCTGCTGCGCGAGCGGCAGCGTGTGGTAGTCGCCCACGTAGACGATGTCCGCCGAGCGCACCCGGGCAGGCAGGGTGGAGGCGCGCACGGGGCGGCGGAAGTCCGCGGTGCGGCGGCGGTGGCGCGCCTCGTACGCGCGGAAGGCGGCGGTCTGCCCCTCCACGGCGGCGGCGATCTGGGCCTTCTGACGGCGGAAGAGGGCGAGGTGGAGGTCGAGCGACGCGCGCATGGGGTGGCGGCGAAAGCTCGCACGCACCCACAGCACCGGCAAAAAAACGGCCGGCGCCGCGCACGTGCTCCATGCATGCACGGGAGCGAGAAGCACGCTGCCCGGCCGGCGCCTCCAGAAGGGCACGCAGCCGGGACAGCGGGTACGGCGTTACGGCGGGAACTGCTGCGCCGGCGCTACGACGACTTCGGCTCGCTCGCGGGCACGGCGACTGCCGGGCCCGAAGGGAAGTTGCCGAGCACGTCATTCACCGACGGCATGCGGCGGATGTCTCCCCGGGCCACCTTCCACGACTGCTGCACGATCCAGGAGATGGACCGGTCCTGGCGGACGGCCTCGCGCTGGATCTCCTCGAGCATGTCCTCGGGGAAGTAGAGCGACTGCTTGCGGTGGTCCGTGGTGGACATGGTGAGCGCTAGGTCCTTTCCTCGCGCGGATCGGTGCGCTCGTCGCCCGTCACGTCATTCACCGCGGGGAAGGACTTGATGCGCTCGCGCGCGATCTTCCACGCCTGCTGCACTACCCACGAGAGCGAGCGATCCTGGCGATTCGCCTCTTCCTGGATCTCCTTCAGCATCTCCTCGGGGAAGTACAATGACTGCTTGCGCTTGTCGGTACCTGCCATACCAAGAGCTCCGGAGCGGCTGCGAGGGGGACAACCAAGACAACTGACCCTGGGTTATCTGACAGACGTACCCACGGGTCAACGGTTTCGGTACCCGCCCGCCGTCCACCCCACATGCGAGACGCGCAAAAGGAAACGCCCCGGGCCGCAGAAGCAGCCCGGGGCGTCTCGGAAAGAAGGACCGCCGAGAAGTGTCTCAGCGATCCCGTGGACCCAGAGGGGGAGGGGGGGGACCCCTGGGTCCAACTCCTTTGAAAATCAGTTGGTGAACACCATCGCCCCCCGGTTCATTCCTGCCAGCGTCAATGGCTGACACAGGACAAAGTTAAGAACCCGCCGCCCTGCGTTCAACGCATCGTCGAGGGGGCAACGTCGCCACCTTGCTCAGCATTCCGCCACGCACATGCCCCGCCCCTCCCCACCTTCGGCACTTGTCCTGAGCGCGCTCGAGAGCGGGTACCGCCGTGAGCGCCTGCTCGGCCGCTCGCTGCTGCTCGCCGTGTCGGGCGGCGCGGACTCGGTGGCGCTGCTCGTGGGCACGGCGCAGCTCGCCCAGCCGCTTGGACTGCGCCTCGAGGTGGCGACGCTGGACCACGGCCTGCGCCCCGAGGCCTCGGCGGAGGTGCAGGGCGTGCTCGCGCTCGCGCAGCGCCTCGGGCTGCCTGCGCACGCCCGCACGCTCGCGCTGGGCGCCCTGGGGGCAGGACTGGAGGCGCGCGCGCGCACCGCCCGCTACGCCGCGCTCGAGGGGCTGCGGGCCGAGCGCGCGCTGGACGCCATCGCCACCGGCCACACCGCCTCCGAGCAGGCGGAGACCTTGCTGATGCGCCTGGTGCGCGGCAGCAGCCTGCAGGGCGCGCGCGCCATCCTCCCCTCGCGCGGGCGCGTCGTGCGTCCGCTGCTGGGGCTCACCCGCGCGCAGCTGCGCGCCTTCCTCGCCGAGCAGGGCGTGCCCTTCCACGAGGACCCGATGAACGCGGACCCGCGCTTCCTGCGCACCCGCGTGCGCCACGCGGCGCTGCCGGCGCTCGAGGCCGCCGCGGGCTTCGACGTCGCCCCGGCGCTCGCGCGCTTCAGCGCGCTCGCCGCCGAGGACGCGGCGCTGCTCGAGCAGCTCGCGGAGGGCGCGTGGACGCGGCTGCGCGGAGCGGACGGCGCGCTCGATGCGGTGGGCGTGCGCGCGCTCGCGCTGCCCTTGCGCCGCCGCGTCCTCGCGCGGCTGCTCGCCCAGAGCGGCGCGGTGCTCGATGCCGCGGCGCTCGAGCGCGCGCTCGAGGCGGTGTCGCGCGGCGGCCAGGCCACGCTCTCGCGCGGGCTCGTGCTGCGCGCGGCGGGGGGCCGCGTGCGCTGCGTACGCGCCGGCGACCCCGAGCCCTTTCTCCCGCAGCTGCTCGCGCGCGGCGCGGCGCTGCAGCTCGCGGGCAGCGGCTGGCGCGTGGGCGAGGGCGCGGCGCCCCCGCGCGCGCTGCACCTCGCGCTGGGCGCGCCGGTGCAGTGGCCGCTCTCGGTGCGCGCGCGCCGCCCCGGCGAGCGGGTGGGCCGCGGCGAGCGCGCGGGCGGCTCGCGCAAGGTGCAGGACCTGCTGGTGGACGCGCGCGTCCCGGCGGAGCTGCGCGATCAGCTCCCCGTCATCGCCGACGCCCAGGACCGCGTCCTCTGGATTCCCGGTGTATGGTCGCCGCCCACCCGCGCCTTCACGGGCGCCCCTTCGGCGCTGCTGTGGGCCCTTCCGCCCCCAGCGGCCCCGGGCGCGGCCAGGGGGGCCCCGTTATAGACGGCGCCACGCCTGGGGGTGGGGAAGACCGAAGCCCCCAAAATAGTTGAGGGCGTTTTGCTGTTGCTGATACGTTCCGACGCCAGGCGAGTGGTCGTGCGTCGGGGTAAACGCTTGGAAACGCTGGAGCTTTCCAGCCGGGCCCAGTCCCCGCCGAGCACCGAAAGGGCAGCTGACACGTGCGTTCGACTTACAAGACCATCGGACTGTGGGTAATCCTCATCGTCCTCTTCGTTGCCTTCTACCAATTCTTCTCCCAGGGCAACGAGCCGGTCGAGCAGCCCACCTTCACCGAGCTGCTGGACCAGGTGAACGCGGGTGACGTGAAGGCCGTGTCCGTCAAGGGCAACACCTACTCGGGCACCAACGAGAAGACCGGCAAGAAGTTCACCACCACCGGCCCCGAGGCGGACGCGAACATCCTCGCGCAGCTGCGGGACAAGAAGGTGGGGGTGAAGTACGAGAAGCAGGAGGAGAGCAACATCTGGGTCACCGCCCTCACGGGCTGGCTGCCGGTGGCGCTGCTCTTCGTCTTCTTCATCTTCTTCATGCGCCAGCTGCAGGGTGGCAGCGGCAAGGCCATGACCTTCGGCAAGAGCAAGGCGAAGCTGCTGAGCGAGAGCCACAACAAGGTCACCTTCGCGGACGTGGCCGGCGTGGACGAGTGCAAGGAGGAGCTCGAGGAGATCGTCGCCTTCCTCAAGGACCCCAAGAAGTTCACCAAGCTCGGCGGCCGCATCCCCAAGGGCGTGCTGATGATGGGCTCGCCGGGTACCGGCAAGACCCTGCTCGCGCGCGCCGTGGCCGGTGAGGCGGGCGTCCCGTTCTTCTCCATCTCGGGCTCCGACTTCGTCGAGATGTTCGTGGGCGTGGGCGCCTCCCGCGTGCGCGACCTCTTCGAGCAGGGCAAGAAGAACGCCCCCTGCATCATCTTCATCGACGAGATCGACGCCGTGGGCCGCCACCGTGGCGCGGGCTTGGGCGGCGGTCACGACGAGCGCGAGCAGACGCTCAACCAGCTGCTGGTGGAGATGGACGGCTTCGAGTCCAACGACGGCGTCATCCTCATCGCCGCCACCAACCGCCCGGACGTGCTGGACCCCGCGCTGCAGCGTCCCGGCCGCTTCGACCGCCGCATCGTCGTGCCGCGCCCGGATCTCAAGGGCCGCCTGGGCATCATCAAGGTGCACACCAAGCGCACCCCGCTCGCCCCGGACGTGGACCTCGAGGTCATCGCCCGCGGCACTCCCGGCATGACCGGCGCGGACCTGGAGAACCTGGTGAACGAGGCCGCCCTCTTCGCCGCGCGCCAGAACAAGGAGCGCGTGGACCTGAGCGACTTCGAGGCCGCCAAGGACAAGGTGTTCATGGGCCCCGAGCGCAAGTCCATGATCATGACCGAGAAGGAGAAGCGCAACACGGCCGTCCACGAGGCCGGCCACGCGCTCATCGCCAAGCTGCTGCCGGGCTGCGACCCGCTGCACAAGGTCACCATCATCCCGCGCGGCCAGGCCCTGGGCCTCACCTGGAGCCTGCCCACCGAGGACAAGGTCAACGGCTACAAGAAGCAGATCCTCGACCAGATCTCGATGATGATGGGCGGCCGCATCGCCGAGGAGCTCATCTACAACGAGATGAGCTCGGGCGCCTCCAACGACATCGAGCGCGCCACCGAGACCGCGCGCGCCATGGTGTGCCGCTGGGGCATGAGCGAGAAGCTGGGGCCCCTCGCCTTCGGCAAGAGCGAGGGTGAGGTGTTCCTCGGCCGCGACTTCAACTCGAGCAAGGACTACTCCGAGGACACCGCCCGCCAGGTGGACGCCGAGGTGCGCGCCATCGTCCTGGGCTGCTACGAGCGCGGCAAGAACCTGCTCACCGAGAACCTCGAGGCGCTCAAGCGCGTCTCCGACGCCCTGGTCGAGTACGAGACCCTGGACGCCGAGGACGTGAACATCCTGCTGCAGGGCGGCTCGCTCACCCGCGAGCGTCCGCCCCCCCGCGTCTCGCCCTCGCCTCCGACGAAGCCCACCGAGAAGAAGGACAAGCGCAAGATCCTCGACGCGCTCGAGGGCCTGCCCAAGATGGAGCCCGGCAAGGCGTAACGCCCGGCCGGCCCGCTTCCGAGGCCTGAAGTTCCCGGAGGCCCTTCCCGCCACTGTGTCGGGGAGGGCCTCTTCGTGTATGGGGCTCCCATGATCCGCGCCCGCATCCTCAGCGCCGATGCGCCCTCCACGCTGCAGCTGGGCTTCGCGCGCCTGGGGCTCCCGCGCGCGGCCGGCGAGTACCTGCTGGAGAAGCTGCCCCACCTGCAGCTGCTGCTCACGGGCCTGGAGCGCGAGCAAGGCCGCTTCCTCAAGGCGCTGCGCGAGGGCAGCGTCGCGCCCGGCTTCGAGGAGTTTCCCGACTCGCTCTCCGGAGACCAGGAGCGCCGCCCCGGCACGGCGCTGCTGAGCGGGCGGCGCGAGCAGCTGCTGCGCCTGGTGGACGCCGCGCGCGAGGCCCCCGGCCAGCAGGCGCTCGCGGCCGCGGTGCAGCGGGCGCTGGACGCGCTCTCGCCTCCGCCCCCGCTGCGCCTGGGCGCGCGCGACTTCGCCCTGGGCGAGCGCACCTGGGTGATGGGCGTGGTGAACGTCACGGCGGACAGCTTCTCGGACGGCGGGCGCTTCCTCGCGCCGGAGGCGGCGGTGGCGCACGGGCTCGCGCTCGCGGCGGCTGGCGCGCACGTGCTCGACGTGGGCGGCGAGTCCACGCGCCCCGGCAGCGAGCCCATCTCGGCGGACGAGGAGTGCGCGCGCGTGGTGCCCGTCCTCCAGGCCCTGCGCGAGCGCACCGAGGTGCCGCTCTCGGTGGACACCACCAAGGCGCAGGTCGCGCGCGAGGCGCTGCGCGCGGGCGCGGTGCTGGTCAACGACATCAGCGGGCTGTCCTGGGACCCGGCCCCCGCGCCCGCGCTCGCGCGGGCCGTGGCCGAGGCCGGCGCCGCCCTGTGCGTGATGCACCTCCAGGGCACCCCGGCCACCATGCAGCAGCAGCCCCGCTACGAGGACGTGGTGGAGGAGGTGCTCGACTTCCTCGAGCGCGCGCTCGCGCGGGCCGAGCACGCGGGGGTGGCTCCGGGCCAGCTCCTGGTGGACCCGGGCATCGGCTTCGGCAAGACGGTGGGCCACAACCTCTTCCTCCTGCGCCGGCTCCCCGAGCTGCGCGCGCTGGGGCGGGGCGTGCTGGTGGGCACCAGCCGCAAGGGCTTCCTCGGGGCGCTCACCGGGCGCAAGCGGGCAGACGAGCGGCTCGCGGCGACGCTGGGCTCGGTGGCGGCCGTGGCGGCCGGGGGCGGGGCGGACTTCGTGCGGGTGCACGACGTGGCCGAGGCCCGGGACGCGCTCGCCGTGGCGGACGCCCTGCGCGAGGCGCAGGAGGGGGGCGCCCTCTACGAGACTGTCGGGAAGCGGGCGCCGCCGCCCTAGTGCTCGGCGCCCGGTTGCCCGGCCGGGCGGGTGTTCCTACCTTCGTCGCCGAGCGGGGGGCGGGGTAGAAGGCCTCGCCCTGACCCGGGGGTATGGGCGCGGTGAGCCGGCCGCACGAGTCGGCTGGGCGAAAGGGAGAGCCTCGGATATGGCGTACAGGATGAACGCTACGGCGAAGGAAGAGCGGGCCTCGCAGAAGCTCTTCGGGACGGACGGCGTGCGCGGTGTCGCGAACGTCTACCCGATGACGGCGGAGGTCGCGATGCAGCTGGGGCGTGCCCTGGCGCACCTCATCCGCAACGGCCCGCACCGCCACAAGGTGATCATCGGCAAGGACACCCGGCTCTCCGGGTACATGCTCGAGCAGGCGCTCGCCGCCGGCATCACCTCCATGGGCGTGGACGTGGCGCTGGTGGGCCCGCTGCCCACGCCGGGCATCTCCAACATCACCACGTCCATGCGCGCGGACGCGGGCGCCGTCATCTCGGCCTCGCACAACCCCTACCAGGACAACGGCATCAAGTTCTTCTGGCGCGATGGCTTCAAGCTGCCGGACGAGACCGAGGCGAAGATCGAGGAGCTCATCTCGAGCGGCGCCATCGATGCCATCCGGCCCACCGCGACCAAGATCGGCCGCGCCGAGCGCCTCGACGACGCGCGCGGCCGCTACATCGTCTTCCTCAAGACCGCGTTCCCCCGCGAGCTCACGCTCGAGGGGATGACCATCGTGGTCGACTGCGCCAACGGCGCCGCCTACAAGACCGCGCCCGAGGTGCTGCGCGAGCTGGGCGCCAAGGTGATCACGCTCGGCGTGGAGCCGGACGGCCGCAACATCAACCACAAGTGCGGCGCGCTGCACCCGGAGAACCTCGCGCGCGCGGTGGTGAAGCACGGCGCGCACGTGGGCATCGCCCTGGACGGTGACGCCGACCGCCTCATCGTCGTGGACGAGAAGGGCAAGGTGGTGGACGGCGACGCCATCATGGCCATCTGCACGGGCGAGCTCGTGGCGCGCAAGGAGCTGAAGAAGAAGACGCTGGTGGCCACCGTGATGAGCAACATCGGCCTCGAGCGCGCGGTGGCGCGCTGGGGCGTCAAGGTGGCGCGCACCCGCGTCGGCGACCGCTACGTCGTCGAGGAGATGCGCAAGAACGGCTACAACCTCGGCGGCGAGCAGAGCGGGCACCTGCTCTTCCTCGACCACGCCACCACGGGCGACGGCACGCTCGCCGCGCTGCAGTTGCTCGCGGTGATGTGCCGCCAGGGCAAGCCCCTGAGCGAGCTCGCCTCCATCTTCGAGCCCGTCCCGCAGACGCTGCTCAACGTGGTGGTGAAGCAGCGCCGCGAGCTGGGCGAGCTGCCCGAGGTCATGAAGTGCATCCGCGCCGTGGAGCAGCGGCTCGGCAGCGACGGGCGCGTGCTGGTGCGCTTCAGCGGCACCGAGCCCAAGGCGCGCGTGCTGATCGAGGGCCTGGATGCGGCCCGCAACGAGGCGTACGCGAAGGAGATCGCGGACGCGCTCTCCTCTGCACTCAACCGCTAGTTGACTTCCCGTCCCCGGGCCCCAATAGAAGGGGGCTCGGGCGCGGGCCCTCCTCGCCCGGGCTCCGTTCACAGGGAGAGCAGGGCGTATGGGACAGCGACTGGGTGTCAACGTGGACCACGTGGCGACGCTGCGGCAGGCGCGCCGCACCACGTATCCGGATCCGGTGACGGCGGCCGCCATGGCAGAGCTGGCCGGGGCGGGGCAGATCACCATCCACCTGCGCGAGGACCGCCGCCACATCCAGGACCGCGATCTGCGCGTGCTGCGCGAGACGGTGCAGACGCTGCTCAACCTCGAGATGGCGGCCACCCCGGAGATGGTGAAGATCGCCTACGAGCACAAGCCGGACGTGGTGACGCTGGTGCCCGAGCGGCGCGAGGAGCTCACCACCGAGGGCGGGCTCGAGGTGGCGGGCCAGCGCGATGCGATTGCCCGCATCATCAAGAACCTCAAGGACGGGGAGATCTCCGTCTCGCTCTTCGTGGACCCGGACCTCGACCAGGTGCGCGCCTGCCACAAGGTGAACGCGGACCGCATCGAGCTGCACACGGGGCGCTACTGCGAGGCGCGCAACGAGAAGGAGCGCGCCCGCGAGCTCGCCCGCATCGTGGATGCGGCCAAGAGCGCGGCGAAGCTGGGGATGGGCGTGGCGGCAGGCCACGGGCTCAACTACGACAACGTGCGCCCCATCGCGCGCATCGCCGAGATCGACGAGCTGAACATCGGCCACGCCATCGTGGCGCGCGCGGTGCTGGTGGGCTTCGAGCGCGCGGTGCGCGAGATGCTCGAGCTGATGAACCACCCGGGGTGAGCCCATGGCAGTCGTCGGCCTCGGCCTGGACATCTGCTCCATCGAGCGCATGCGCAAGATCCTCGAGGGTCCGCGCGCCGAGCGCTTCCTCGAGCGCGTCTACACGGACGCGGAGCGCGCCCTGTGCAGCGCGCGCGCGGACGCCGCGGGCGCCTACGCCGCGCGCTTCGCCGCGAAGGAGGCCCTGGTCAAGGCGCTCGGGGCTCCGCCCGGCATCCGCTGGCGGGACATGGAGGTCGTGCGCGCAGGCGGAGCGCCGGGCTTCGTGCTGACGGGGGTGGCCGCGCGGGTGATGGCCGAGCGGCGCCTGGGCGCGCTGCTCTCGCTCACGCACGACGCGGGCGTCGCCGCGGCCACGGTGGTGTTGCAGCAGCTTCCCGGGGAGGGCTGAGCCATGAAGCCGGTGCTCACTGCGGCCCAGATGCGCGAGGCGGAGGGGCGCGCCGCGGCGCTCGGCGTCTCCAGTGCACTCTTGATGGAGAGCGCCGGCCGCGCGCTCGCCGAGGCGGTGCGCGGCCTGCTGCGCCCCGGCGGCCGCGTGGCGCTGCTCTGCGGTCCCGGCAACAA
>NZ_VJZZ01000007.1:300000-386519 GCF_009659535.1 Aggregicoccus sp. 17bor-14 | reverse complement strand
TCGAGGGCGTGGACGTTTTGCGCCCACGCCTCTGCGCACCCCTTCGACATAAAACCCAGCCCCGCTCCCGTCCTCCCTCGGGACTCCTCCTCACTCCCTCGGGCTGAAACGGCGAAACACGAGCCAGAGGAAGAGGGGACATTCACACACCGCTTCGCCCGATGCTCAGCGCGCCTTGCGGAAGGTGAGGTTGAGGCGCTGCGCGCCCAGCCGTGCGTGGTGCCCGTCCTCGAGCGGCAGGATGCCGTGGTAGCGCAGGCGCGAGGGTCCGCCCCAGACGACCACGTCCCCGTGCTCGAGCCGCACGCGCTGCGGGCGTTCGCTGCGCTCGAGGCCGCCGAAGAGGAACACCGCCGGCAGCCCCAGCGACACCGAGACGATGGGGGCGCCGTAGTCCTGCTCGTCCTTGTCCTGGTGCAGCGAGAGCTTCGCGCCGGGCAGGTAGCGGTTCACGAGGCAGGCGTCCGGGGTGAAGCCCTCGTAGCCCGCGCGCGCGGCGGCCCGGGTGGCGAGCTGCTGGAACGAGGCGGGCATCGCGGGCCAGGGCACCCCACGCTCCGGGTCCAGCGCCGCGTAGCGGTAGCCCTGCCGGTCCGAGACCCAGCCCAGCGGCCCGCAGCTCGTCATGGCGACGGACATGCGCAGGCCCCCGGGCGTGGTGAGGTGGCGCGGCGGGGACTGGGCGAGCACAGACTCGACATCTGCGAGCAGCGCGTCGAGGCCCGCCAGCGCGTAGCCGCGCAGCAGCAGCGCCCCGGGGGCGAGCGCGATGGTCTCCCCTGCCCCGCCGGCCAGGTCGAGCGTGAGCTGCGGGCCGCTCATGCCGCGTCGTGGAAGATGAGGCCCAGCGTGTGGCGGCGGCCCGCGCGAAGGCGGCTCACGCCGTGGCGCAGCTGCACCCGGTACACGCCGCGCGTGCCCTGCACCGGGCGGTGGTGCACCGCGAACACCGCCGCATCGCCCTGGCGCAGCGGCAGCACCATGGGCCGCGACTGCATGCGCGGGCGCTGCTCGGTCATCACGAACTCGCCGCCCTCGAAGTCGCGCCCCGGCTCCGAGAGCAGGAAGGCCACCTGCAGCGGGAAGACGTGCTCGCCGTAGAGGTCCTGGTGCAGGCAGTTGTAGTCCCCCTCGCCGTACTGCAAGAGCAGGGGCGTGGGGCGCAGCTGGCCCGCGGCGTGGCAGCGCTCGACGAAGGGCGCGTGCGCTTCGGGAAAGCGCGTGGGCAGGCCCAGCGCCTCGCTCCAGCGGTTGGCCACCGGCGCGAGCCGCGGGTAGAGCTGCTCGCGCAGCAGCGCGACCAGCGGCGGCAGCGGGTAGGCGAAGTACTGGTACTCGCCGCGCCCGAAGCCGTGGCGGCCCATGACGACGCGGCTGCGAAACAGCTCCTCGCGCGGATGGAGCGCGGCGAGCGCCTCGCACTCCGCGGGCTGCAGCAGGCCGGGCACCACGCTGCCCCCCTGGGCGTCCAGCTCGCGCGAGACGGCCTCCCAGTCCACCCGCGTGAGGCGCTCGGGCACGGAGGGCTCGGCGGGGAGCGCGCGTGCGGGCCTCATCGCGCGGCCTCGCGCTCGAGCAGCGCGCGCTTGCGCTCCACGCCCCAGCGGTAGCCGGAGAGGGCGCCGTCGCTCTTCACCACCCGGTGGCAGGGGATGGCCACGGCGAGCGCGTTGGCGGCGCAGGCGGCGGCCACCGCGCGCACGCTGCCCGGCGCGCCGATCGCCCGCGCCACCTCCGCGTAGCTCGCGGTGCTCCCTGCGGGGATGTCCTGCAGGGCACGCCACACGCGCTGCTGGAAGGCCGTGCCGCGCACGTCCAGGGGCAGCGCGTGGCCGAGCCGGGGCTGCTCCACGAGCCCCACCACCTGCGCCACGAGCCTCTCGAAGGCGGGGTCTGCGCCCAGCAACGTCGCGCGCGGGAAGCGGCGCTCGAGGTCGTGCACCAGCGCCTCGGGCTCGTCCCCCAGCAGCACCGCGCACACGCCGCGCGCGCTCGCCGCCACCAGGATGGCCCCGAGCGAGCACTGGCCCACGGCGAAGCGGATCTCCACGTCCGCCCCACCCGCCCGGAACGCCGAGGGCGTCATGCCCAGCAGCGCATCCGTCTCGGCGTAGAAGCGGCCGCTCGAGCTGTAGCCCGCGCCGTAGATGGCCTCGGTGACGCTGCCGCTCGCCTCCAGCTCCGCGCGCACCTGGCGCGCCCGGTGCGCCGCCGCGTACGCGCGCGGGGTGAGCCCCGTCACCGCCTTGAAGAGGCGCTGGGTGTGGAAGACGCTGAGCCCCGCGTGGCGCGCGAGCACCTCGAGCCGCGGCACGCGCTCGCTGCGCTCGATGAGCCGGCACAGCGCGGCCACCTGCGCGGCGCGGCGCTCCTCGGCCGGAGGCTCGGTGGGCCGGCAGCGCTTGCAGGCGCGGAAGCCCGCGGCCTCCGCCTCCTTGGGCCCCGCGTGGAAGGCCACGTTCTGCGGCCGCGCGGGCCTGGAGGCGCAGGACGGCCGGCAGTACACGCCGGTGGTGCGCACCGAGTAGACGAAGCGGCCGTCCTCTTTCGGGTCCCGGGCCCGGACGGCTGCCCAGCGGGCGTCCTGCTCTACCTGGGTGCTGCGCTCCTCGTTCTTCGCAGGCATCTCGTGCTCCTCGTCCCGCCCGGAGGACTTCCGCGGGTCACGGGAGGAAGCTAATGGGGGCCCCGGGTGCCAGCACTCCGGCTCTTGCTCCGCAATCCCGAGCGCGGCGCTACTTCGCCCCGGCCACCGGGCCCTTGCCCGGGCCCGCCTTCGCGCCGCGCACCACCCGCTGCACGAGCGTGACGACGAGGAGGATGAGGCCTCCCGCCATCACCCCTACGAGCGCGCTGAGCAGCGGAGGCACGAGCGATGCGAGCGCGCCCGCGTGCTCCTGCAGCCCCTCCTCCAGGTGGTGGAGGAAGGGCAGGCCGTGCACGAGGATGCCGCCGCCCACCAGGAACATGGCCGCGGTGCCCGCGACGGACAGCCCCTTCATCAGCCAGGGCGCGGCGGCGAGGATGCCACGGCCCAGGCCCTGCGCGCCGCCCCCCGGGCGGCGGCTGAGGAAGAGGCCCGCGTCGTCCAGCTTCACGATGCCCGCGACGAGCCCGTACACGCCCACCGTCATCACCACGGCGATGCCCGCGAGCACCACCAGCCGGGTGCTGAAGGAGGCCGCGGCCACGGTGCCCAGCGTGATGGCGATGATCTCCGCGGAGAGGATGAAGTCGGTGCGCACCGCGCCCTTGATCTTGTCGCGCTCGAGCGCGACCAGGTCCACCTGCGGGTCCGAGAGCGCCGTGCGCAGCTCGCCGCGGTGGGCATCGTCCTCCTCGCGGTGCAGCAGCTTGTGGGCGAGCTTCTCGAAGCCCTCGAAGCAGAGGAAGCCGCCGCCCACCATCAGCAGCGGGGTCACCAGCCAGGGGGCGAGCGCGCTGATGGCGAGCGCGGCGGGCACCAGGATGGCCTTGTTCACCAGCGAGCCCTTGGCCACCGCCCACACCACGGGCAGCTCGCGCTCGGCGCGCACGCCGGCCACCTGCTGGGCGTTGAGCGCGAGGTCGTCCCCCAGCACCCCCGCGGTCTTCTTGGCCGCGACCTTGGTGAGCACCGCCACGTCGTCCAGCACGCTGGCAATGTCGTCGATGAGCGCGATGAGGCTGGTGCCGGCCATGTGGGTCTTCCGGGGCTCGGGGAGGGGGCGGGGAGGCACGACGCCGCGTGTAGGACGCTCGCGAGATACCACAGCAGGCGCAGGGACGTGCGAAGCTGCGGCCTCGGAGCCCCCGCCCCTGGACACCCCTCGCCCACCGACGGTCTTCCTCCCTGCCCTCTGCGCGCTGGCGCTCCTGCTTGCGGGCGCCGCGCCGAGCACTGCCCACGCCGAGCTGCCGCACGATGCGCACTGCGAGCCATTGGTGGCCCGCCCCGGCGCGCCGCGCCTGTGCATCCGCGGCAACGCCGTGCTCGCCGAGGGGGTGTACCGCGCGCTGCTCAGTCCCCCGCCGGACGTGCGAGCGGACGAGGAGGCGGCGGCGAACGTGCAGGGCCAGCTCAGCAGCTTCCTCACCCGCGCGGGCTACACGCTGGGCAGCGTGGCGGTGACGGTGGAGGGCCCGGACCTCCTCGCGGACGTGGACGAGGGGCAGCTCGAGCGCGTGGTGCTGCGCGGGCGCCTGAGCTGGCGCGCGCTGCGGCTGTGGCTGGGGCTGAGCATCCCCTCGGGCGTGTTCAACCAGGGCGCGCTGGAGCAGCAGCTCACGCGGCTGCGCGAGGAGCTGCGGCTGGAGCGCGTCTGGTACGAGCTGGTGCCCACGCGCGGCGTGACCCACACGGGGCCCCAGGCGGACGAGCTCGCGGTGCTGCAGTCCCTGGGGGTGGCCGAGGTGCGCCACCCCTTCGAGCTGCACGTGTTCGTGCAGGAGCCGGCCTGGCGCGAGGGGGTGGGCGTGGAGGTGCGCTCCGGGGCGCAGTACGGCCAGGAGGTCCTGGGCGCCTACCAGGGCTCGGGCCTCCTGCTCGGCCGCGACCGGTGGAGCGCGCGGCTGGGCGTGGGGATGCGGATGCAGCACCCGGTGGGCGACGGGGGCCTGCGCCCGGTGCCCACGCGCGTGCTCGGCGAAGTGCGCTGGTTCGCGCCGCCGCTCATCGGCGCGAGTGCGCGGCCCTACCTGCTCCTGCAGGGAGACGTGGTGCGCGAGCGGCGCGGGGACCTGGGGCTCGAGGCCTCCTACCAGCTGGAGACGGCCGGCTCGCTCAACCTGCTGGTGGAGCCCTGGCGCCGGCTCACCCTGAGCACCGGCGTGGGCGGGCGCTACGCGGACGTGCTGGGGGTGGACACGGTGGGCGGCAGCGTGGCGCTGCCCGAGGTGGCCGAGCAGGTGCACCAGCCGCGCATGGACCTCTTCGTGCAGGCGCGCGCCGAGCGCGTCTTCAGCGGGCAGGCGGGCCGGGTGGACCGGATGCACGCGCTGAGCCTCGATGCGCGCCACCACCTGGGGGTGAAGGAGGCCTCCTTCACCGAGGTGCGCGCGGAGTACCGCAAGGCGTGGGGCATCGGCTGGCACGACCTGCTCTTGCGTGGGCGCGGCACCTACCTGCTCGGGGGCGTGGCCTACCCGGACGAGGAGCCGCTCAGCCGGCACCTGCGCGGGATTGCCGGGGACGAGCACCTGCGGCGCGGGGGCTCGGTGAGCGCGGAGTTCCAGTGGTCACTGCTGCGCGACGTGTACCGGGCGAGCGTGTTCCACGACTTCGCCACCTTCGGGCGGCTCGTGCGCACGTCCGGCACCGAGCGGCTCACCTGGGGCAACAGCTTCGGCGTGGGCCTGCACGCGCTCTACGAAGGCACGCTGCAGTTCAACCTCTACGGCGCGCTGGGCAAGACGCCGGAGGATCGCGAGCTGCGCAAGGGTTTCGTCTTCGAGGTGCAGAAGGTGTTCTGAGGGTGCTCTGAGGGAGGTCACATGCGGATCGTCGGAATCTCGGGGAGCCTGCGAAAGGGCTCGTTCAACGCCTCGCTGCTGCGCGCCGCCGCCGAGCTGGCGCCTCGCGGGGTGGAGGTGGACATCGCCTCCATCGCCGGCATCCCGCTGTACGACGGCGACCTCGAGCGCGAGCAGGGGCTGCCCGCCGCGGTGACGGCGCTCAAGGAGCGCATCGTCGGGGCGCAGGCACTCCTGCTGGTGACGCCCGAGTACAACAACTCCATCCCCGGCGTGTTCAAGAACGCGATCGACTGGCTCTCGCGCCCGCCGCAGGACATCCCGCGCGTGTTCGGTGGCCGGCCGGTGGGGCTCATGGGCGCGACGCCGGGGCGCGGCGGCACGCGCCTGTCGCAGGTCGCGTGGCTGCCGGTGCTGCACACGCTGGGCGCGGAGCTCTGGTCGGGCGGCTCGCTCTACGTCGCGGGCGCGGGCCAGGTGTTCGACGCGCAGGGCGCGCTGGTGGACGAGGCGGTGCGCAAGCTGCTCACCCAGTACATGTCCGGCTTCGCCCGCTTCGCGGCGCGCAGCGAGGGCTAGGGCGCGCGCTGCCCCCTTGCGCGCCCCGAGCCCTCTGCTCTAGTCCGGAGCCGTGAGCACGGACGAGAAGACCGACAAGGCCCACCGCGCCATCCACGCGGTCTGGAGGATCGAGTCCGCGCGGCTCATCGCGGGGCTGGTGCGCATGGTGCGCGACGTGGGGCTCGCCGAGGAGCTCGCCCAGGACGCGCTGGTGGCGGCGCTGGAGAAGTGGCCCGCGAGCGGGGTGCCGCAGAACCCGGGCGCCTGGCTCATGGCCACCGCGAAGCGGCGCGCCATCGACGTGCTGCGCCACGGGCAGCGGCGCGAGCGCAAGCACGAGGAGCTGGGCCACGAGCTGGAGGCGGACCAGGCCGCGGCCGTGCCGGACCTGGACGAGGCGCTCGACGATCACGTGGGCGACGACCTGCTGCGCCTCATCCTCACCGCCTGCCACCCGGTGCTCTCCTCCGAGGCGCGCGTGGCGCTCACGCTGCGGCTTTTGGGCGGGCTGACCACGGAGGAGATCGCGCGCGCCTTCCTCGTGCCCGAGCCCACCGTGGCCCAGCGCATCGTGCGCGCCAAGCGCACGCTGGCGGAGGCGAAGGTGCCCTTCGAGGTGCCGCGGGGCGCCGAGCTCACCGAGCGGCTCTCCTCCGTGCTGGAGGTCATCTACCTCGTCTTCAACGAGGGCTACGCGGCCACGGCCGGAGACGACTGGATGCGCCCCGCGCTGTGCGAGGACGCGCTGCGGCTGGGGCGCATCCTCGCCGAGCTCGCGCCGCAGGAGCCCGAGGTGCACGGGCTGGTCGCGCTGATGGAGATCCAGGCCTCGCGCGCGGGCGCCCGGGTGGGCCCCACGGGCGAGCCCGTGCTGCTGCTCGAGCAGAACCGCGCCCAGTGGAACCCGCTGCTCATCCGCCGCGGGCTCACCGCGCTCGCGCGCGCCGAGGCGCTGGGGGACGCGCACGGCCCCTACGTGCTGCAGGCCGCCATCGCCGCCTGCCACGCGCGCGCGCGGCGCGCCGAGGACACCGACTGGGCGCGCATCGCGGCGCTCTACGCGGCGCTCGCCGCGCTCACGCGCTCGCCCGTGGTGGAGCTCAACCGCGCGGTGGCGGTGTCCATGGCCGAGGGGCCCGAGGCGGGGCTCGCGCTGGTGGACGCGCTGCAATCGGAGCGCGCGCTCGAGCGCTACCACCTGCTGCCGGCGGTGCGCGCGGACCTGCTCGCGAAGCTGGGGCGCTACGCGGAGGCGAAGGACGAGCTGGAGCGCGCGGCCGCCCTCACGAAGAACGACCGCGAGCGGCGCCTGCTGCTGGAGCGCGCGGCTGCGTGCGCGCGCGACGCGGCGGTGTCGGGCGCCAAGGGGAGCTAATCCCCCACCCTAGCCCTCTCCCAGAGGGAGAGGGGACCTCGGCAGGCGCACGCGGAAGGTGGTGCCCTCGGCGGCGCTGGACTCCACCTCCACCTGCCCACCGTGGGCGCGCGCGATGCCCAGCACGATGAAGAGCCCGAGCCCGATGCTGCGCCCGGCGTCGTTCACCTTGTTCTCGCCGCGCTCGAAGGGCTGGAACATGCGCTGCAGCTGGTCCGGCGGAATGGGCTCGCCCCAGTTGTGCACCTGCAGCAGCACGTGGTCGCCCTCCCCGCGGGTGAGCACGCTCACGCGCGAGTCCGGGGGGCTGTAGGCGAGCGCGTTGACGAGCAGGTTGCTCAGCAGCTGCGCGAGCCGGTCCGCGTCCCAGCTGCCCCGTCCGTCGCCCTCCGCCACCCGCTCCACCTGGCGCTCCGGGTGGGTGAGCAGCACCTCGTCCACCCCTTGCGTGGCGAGCGCGTGCAGGTCCAGCGGGGCGGGCTCGAGCGAGAGCCCGCCGCCGCGCCGGGCGCGGGTGAAGTCCAGCAGGTCGCGGATCATCCGCGCCATGCGCTCCGAGGTGGCCAGGATGCGCTGCGCGATGACGGCGTGGCGCTCGTCCAGGCCGGGGCGGCGCAGCATCGTGGCCGCGGACAGCTGGATGCCGTGCAGGGGGTTGCGCAGGTCGTGGCTCACGATGCCGATGAGCTGCCGCTCGAAGTCCGCCTGCTGGCGCAGCGACTCGCGCACCTCGTGCTCGCGCGTCATGTCCCAGCCGATGGCCACGTAGCCCAGCACCCTTCCACCCTCCCCCCGGTACGGCACGTACGCGGCCTGCAGGTGCCCGCGCCGCCCACCGCCGAACACGAAGGGCGTCTCGAAGCGCACCGCCTCGCCCGCGAGCGCGCGCTGCACGTAGGGCAGCACCCCGCGGTAGCTCTCCGGGCCCAGCACCTCGGAGATGCGGCGGCCCGGCAGGGAGGCCGGGTCCACGCCGAACCAGCTGCGGTAGGCCTCGTTGCCCAGCACGTAGCGCTGCTCCACGTCGATGAAGGCGATGAGCGCGGGGATGGCGTCCACCACCAGCTGCAGCCGCTCCTCGCTCGCCCGCAGTGCGAGGGCGATGGCCTCCAGCTCCCGGCGCGCGAGCACGTGCGCCGTCACCTCGAAGCCGAACGTGGCCACCCCGTCCACCTTGCCATCCACGTCGCGCGTGGGCTGGTAGACGAAGGTGAACCAGGCATCCTCCAGGCGCCCGTCGCCGTGGCGATCCAGGCGCAGGGGCACCTCGCTGCCCTCGTAGGGCACGCCCGTGCGGTACACCTCGTCGAGCCGCGCGAGGATGCCCTGCTCCGCCACCTCCGGCACCGCCTCGCGCACGGTGCGGCCGAGTAGCGGGCGCACCCCTCCGATGACGCGCTGGTGCAGCGGGTTCACCAGCGCGTAGCGGTGCTCTGGCCCGCGGGTGACGCCCACGATGGCCGGGGCGATCGCGAACAGCTCGCGCAGGTGGGTGCGCTCGCGCTCCAGCTCGCGGCGCGCGAGCGCGGCCCGGGAGAGCGCGTCCTCGGCCCGGGCGAAGGCGCGGCGCACGCGCACCAGGGTGCGCACGCGGGCGAGCAGCGCCACGTCGTCGTAGGGCTTGGCCACGTAGTCGTTGGCCCCTGCGGCGAGCCCCTCGCGCACGTCCTCGCGGGCGCCGCGCGAGGTGATCATCAGCACCGGCAGCGCCACCTCGTCGTACTGCTCGCGCACGAAGCGCAGCGCCTCGAGGCCCGAGACGCCGGGCAGCTGCCAGTCCAGCAGCAGCAGGTCCGGGGGCACGGCGCCGTTCAGCCGCTCCAGCATGCTGGCGGCCTCCGGGAAGTGCACGACGGTGTACTGGCCGGAGAGCAGGGAGAGCGTGCGCTGGGCCTCGAGCGGGCTGTCCTCGACGAGCCACACCTGCGCGCCGGTCTCGACGAGCGGGGCGGGGTCCGGAGCGGGGGACGAGAGGCGGGCCATCCCCCCCTTCTTCCCACGGGAAGCCGCCGGGCCCAAGTCCCCCCTTCTCGATCAGTCCTCCTGTAGCGGCTCGCCCGCAAGCTCGTCGAGGGTTCGTGGGAGGACGGTGAGCAGGGGCTGCACGCCGGAGAGGACGGGCTCGAAGAGCGAGGGCTGGCCGGGGTCGGCGAACACCGCGCCGAAGTCCTCCGGGGTGAGCGCGCGGGCGAGGCGCGCGGCGAAGCTGTCGCGCAGCAGGCGCGCGTAGTACTCGGCGTCGTAGTCGCGCGGGTCTGCCGGGTCGAGGGCCATGGGGTCCTCGGGCCCGGCGTCCGCGTCCGGCTCGGGGAGCAGGCCCGCGCGCCCGCCCGTCGCGCGGTACACGCGCACGCGCTCGCCCAGGGTCCAGCTGCTGCGGCCCGCGGCGAGCAGCGCCTCGTAGGGCAGCTCGCGCCGGCGCGCGCGCTGCGAGAGGTACTCGGGCGCACTCTTCGTCAGTCGCACGCGCAGGGCCACCTGCAGCGTGGGCAGCTGGCGGCGGCGCAGCGCGAGCACCGTCTGGACGTAGGCCTCGCGCACGCCGGGCACGTCCCCGGCGAGCAGGCACGCGAGGGCGCGGCGCAGGAAGTCCTCCCCGAAGGGCTCGGCGCGGCTGGAGCGGAAGGCCACCCCGCGCAGCACGAGGGGGCCGCCGTAGGGCTGCAGCGCGTAGTTCTTCGGCTCGTGCGAGAGCATCGCCGCATAGCGCCCGTCGAACTCGAGGCGCACGCGCGGAGGGAGCAGCGCCGCCACCTCCGCCACCACGCGCCGCTCGTCGGCCTCGCTCCAGGCCTCGGGCACGGCGAAGTACACGCCGTCCGTGTCCGCCTCGAGCAGCGTCACCCCGCGCTCGGCGAGCGCGCGGCACAGCAGCGCGAGCACCAGGCGGCCGCGGCGCGTCACCTCGTTGGCCGCGTGCACGTCCGAGAAGCGGGTGAGGCCGCCCGCGCCCATGTAGCCGTAGGCGCTGTTGACCACGATCTTCATCGCGGCGCTCAGGGCCTCGTCGGTGTACCGCTCGGCGCTGCCCCTGGGCGCGGCGCGCGCGCGGGCCTTGGCCGCGAGGCGCTGCTCCACCAGGCGGTCCACCAGCGCGAGCAGCACGCCGAGCCGGTCGCGCGCGGGGCCGATGCGGTACTGGCGCATCAGCGAGGGGTAGAGGCTCGCCACGTCCGCCTTCACCACCCGGCGGGCCACCCCGGTGGCGAAGAGGTGCAGCGCCGCGCCGCTGTGCGAGGTGCCGTCCCCGGGCGCGTGCGCCGGGAGCGCGCTGCGCTCGCGCAGGTAGGCGCGCACGAGCAGCGGGTCCAGCACGCCCGTGGCGGGCCCCGCGTCCGCGAGCCGCTCGTAGCGGCGCGGCGCCATGCGCGCGAGCGCGAAGGCCGCGCCGCCCAGCAGCCGCGCGACGCCCGCGGCCTCGCGCACGTCGTCCATCGCATAGCGGCGCACGCGCGCGGGGTCCGAGAGGAACACCTCGTGCACGCGCGCGCCCGGGATGTGCTCGCGCTCGGGGCCCGCGAGCCCCAGGTGGCGCGCCACCGCCTTGAGCCCGTGCCCCGGCAGATCGCGCGCCGAGAAGTCATGGCGCCAGACGGCATCCAGCGTGTCGATGAGCTCGCGGCCGGGCACCGTGTAGCGCGCGCGCCGCAAGCCCTCCCCCTCGCTGCCGCGCACGAGCGAGCTGCCGCGCGCCGCGGGGCGCTGGCGCAGGCCCGGGGGCCCCCAGCGCCCCAGCGCGAGCGGCACGCCGAGCACGCGGGCCCGGTGGGCAAGGAAGGGCAGGTCGAAGCCGTGCAGGTTGTGGTTCTCGATGACGTCCGGGTCCGCGGCCGCCACGCGCGCGAGCACGCGGCGCAGCAGGTCCGCCTCGGCCGCGTCGCTCCCGTCCGCCACCTCCAGCGTCTCGGCGCGGCCCTCGGGGTCTCGCAGCGCGACGAGGAAGATGCGCCCCTCGGAGGGGTCGAGCCCCGTGGTCTCCAGGTCCAGCTGCAGGCGGCGCAGGTCGTCGAAGCCCAGGTCTCGAAAGTAGGTGCGGCCCGTGGCCACGAGGTACTGCTCCTCGGGGGGCAGCGTGAGCACGCGGTCCGAGCCCAGCTCGCGCAGGTGCCCGGGCGCCCCCGCCCCGAGCCGGCGCCGCGCGCCCTCGAGCACCGCCTGCGCGAGCGCGCGCCCGTCCTGCGCGCGCACGAGGAAGCGCAGCTGCCCGGGCCCCTCCAGCTCCTCGTAGGTCACGGCGCCACCGGGCGCAGGGCCCGCCGACTCCGGGCGCAGGCGCGGGCCCAGGTGGGCGAGGTCCTCGAGCGAGGCGAGCAGCAGCCAGGGCCGGAAGCGCGCCTCCTCGCGCACGAGCGTGCCTCCGCCTCCCGGGGGCCTGCGCCACACGAGCGCGCGCCCATCGGTCTCGGCCCACACCGAGACGATGCCGGGCGTGGCGTCCCACCCCCACAGCCACGCCTCCTCGCGGCTCACCCGCCGCCCGCCCCGGCCGCAGGGCGCTCGTCCTGCAGGGGCCGCTTCACCAGCGCGAGCGCCGCGGCGCTCACGGCGCTGCCGGCGAGGATGGCGAGCACGTAGGGCAGCACCGGGGTCACCGCTCCGGGGATGGCCAGCACGAAGAGGCCGCCGTGCGGCGCACGCAGCATGACGCCCGCGCGCATCGAGAGCGCGCCGGTGAGCGCGGCCCCCGCGGTGAGGCAGGGGATGACGCGCAGCGGGTCCTTCGCGGCGAAGGGGATGGCGCCCTCGGTGATGAAGGCGAGGCCCAGCACGGCGGCCGCCTTGCCCGCCTCGCGCTCCTGCCGCGTGAAGCGGCTGCGCGCGACGAGCGTGGCGAGCGCGATGCCGAGCGGCGGCGTCATCCCGGCCGCCATCACGGCCGCCATGGGCGTGAAGGTATTGCTGGAGAGCAGGCCCACGCTGAAGGCGTAGGCCGCCTTGTTCACCGGGCCGCCCATGTCCACCGCCATCATCGCGCCCAGCAGCGCGCCGAGCAGCACCGCGTTCGCGCCGCTCAGCCCCTGCAGGAAGCGCGTCATCGCCGCCATGAGCCAGGCCGCGGGCGCGCCCACCACGTACACCATCAGCAGGCCCACCCCGAGCGTGGAGAGCAGCGGCAGCACCAGCACCGGCTTGAGCCCCTCCAGGTTCGCGGGCAGGCGGATGGCCGCGCGCAGCCAGCGCGCGAGGTAGCCGGCGAGCAGGCCCGCCACGATTCCGCCGAGGAAGCCCGCCTGCAGCTGCATCGCGAGCAGGCCTCCCACCAGGCCCGGGGTGAGCCCTGGCCGGTCCGCGATGGAGAAGGCGATGTAGCCCGCGAGCACCGGCACCATGAGCGCGAACGCCGCCGCCCCCACCTGCGAGAGCGCGGCGGCGAGCGTGCCCGGCTGGCGCGCCGCCTCGAGGCCGAAGACGTAGGAGAGCGCGAGCAGCAGGCCGCCGGCCACCACCACGGGCAGCATGAAGGAGACGCCCGTGAGCAGGTGCGTGTAGGGGCCGCCCTCGGCAGGGCGCCGCGCCGCGGGCGCTGCCTGCACGGGTGCGGCCGTAGCCTGCGGAGGGGGGAGCGCGAGGGCCTCGTCCAC
This sequence comes from Aggregicoccus sp. 17bor-14, assembly GCF_009659535.1. Classification (NCBI taxonomy): domain Bacteria; kingdom Pseudomonadati; phylum Myxococcota; class Myxococcia; order Myxococcales; family Myxococcaceae; genus Aggregicoccus; species Aggregicoccus sp. 17bor-14. The sequence goes on along the minus strand of NZ_VJZZ01000007.1, from coordinate 373,550 downwards.
CACGCCCCGCGCGCGCTTGAGCGCATCGCCCACCGAGGTCTGCAGCAGGCGCTTTCCCGCGAAGCGCTCGAGCGAGACGTGCGTGTCCGCGCCGATGATGACCGCGTCCGCGGAGGAGATCTCCTCGGGCGTGAGCGTGTTGCGCGCCCCCACGCTGCCCTGCGTCTCCACCTTGATGTCGCAGCCGGCCGCCTCCGCCGCCCGCTTGAGCGCCTCGGCCGCCATGAAGGTGTGCGCGATGCCGGTGGGGCACGCCGTCACCGCCACCAGGTGCCGGCGGCGCGAGGCGAGCGGGATGACCTGGGCCTGCGCTGCCGGCTCGGAGGTGAGCGCGAGCCCCGCCAGGCGCAGCGCCTCGGTGAGCACGCCCTCCGTGTCCCGGATGGCCTGCGCGGTGGAGGTGCGGTGCAAGGGCTTGCCCACGAAGCGCCGCTCCTCGACGAAGGTGTCCGCGGCGATGATGACGGCGTCCGCCTCGGCGATCTCCTCGGGGGTGAGCGGCGTGCGCGGCCCCTGCGCGCCCTGGGTCTCCACCCGCAAGGCATGCCCGCGCGCCGCCGCCACGCGCACGAGCGCCTCGGCGGCCATGAAGGTGTGGGCGATGCCGGTAGGACAGGCGGTGACGGCGACGAGCTTGGCCACGGTGACCCCTCCTTAGCGGACTTCTTCCACCTGCACCCGCGCCCCCAGCGCCTCGAGCTCCGCGTGCCCGGGAAGCACCGGGCCCGCGCACCCGAGCGTCCCCACCGCGAAGGCCGTGCCCCGCCGCAGTGCAGCCGCCGCTGGCTCGCCCAGCGCGAGGCCCGCGAGCACGCCCGCGAGCAGCGCGTCCCCCGCGCCCACGGTGCTCACGAGGCGCTCGGGCGCGGGGGGCCGCGCGTACAGGGCCTGGCGCGCCTCCACCCAGAGCGCGCCCTCGGCGCCGAGGGAGACCACCACCTGCTCCACGCCGTCCGCGACGAGGCCGCGCGCCGCTGCGAGCACCGCGGCGCGATCCGGAAGGCGGCGCTGCACCAGCTCCTCGAGCTCGCGCAGGTTCGGCTTGAGGAGGTGCGGACGCTCGCGCACGCCGTGGCGCAGGGGCGCGCCACTCGCGTCCAGCGCCACCCGGCACCCCGCCGCGCGCAGGCGGCGCACCAGCTGTGCGTACGCGTCCCCGGGCAGGCCCTCGGGCAGGCTTCCCGCCAGCACGAAGAGGGGCTGGCGGTGCGCGAGCGCGTCCACCTGCGCGAGCAGCGCGCTCCACTCGGAGGGCCCCACGCGCACGCCCGGCAGGTTCAGGTCCGTGACGGCGTCGCGCTCCCGGTCGAGGACCTTGAGGTTCGCCCGCGTCTCGCCGGCCACCCGCACGCAGCGGTCCTCGATGCCGCGCTCGCGGAAGAGGGCCTCGAAGGGTGCGGCGTTGTCCCGGCCGAGGAAGCCCGCCGCGGCCACCGGCTTCACCCAGCCGGAGAGGAAGGCCGCCACGTTCACCCCCTTGCCCCCCGGCGTCTGCCAGTGCGCGCTGACGCGGTTCACCTCGCCCGCGCGGAAGTGCGCGCACTCGAGGGAGTGATCGAGCGCCGCATTCAGCGTCACCGTCACTGCGCCTGCGGGTTCCATGGCGGGCTCCTGGGGGACTGAGGCACTCGGGCTGCGCCTGTGTCGAAGGAGGGAGGACAGAGGAGGGCGCGGACCTCGGCGGCGGTGCGGCACTGCAGGGCCCGCTGCGCGAGCTGCTCGAGCTCGCGCATGGAGCGGCTGCGCAGCTTCGCCTTGATCGCCGCCACGCTGGGGATGCTCACGCTCAGCTCCGTCACGCCCAGCCCCGCGAGCACCAGCGCGCCCGCGGGCTCTCCCGCGATGCCTCCGCAGGCGCCCACCCAGATGCCCGCGCCCCGCGCCGCCTCCACCGTCTGGCGCACCATGCGCAGCACCGCCGGGTGCAGGCCGTCCGCCTGCGGCGCGAGCACCGGGTGCAGCCGATCCATGGCGAGCACGTACTGCGTCAGGTCGTTGGTGCCGATGGAGAAGAAGTCCACGTGCTGCGCCAGCTGGTCGGCCATCACCACGGCCGCTGGCACCTCGATCATGATCCCCACCTCGAGCGGCGGGGCGCCCACCTCGCGCCGCACCTCCTCGAGGATGGCGCGCGCCTGCAGCAGCTCGTCGAGGCTCGTGACCATGGGGAACATCACCCGCGCGAGCCCCCGGCGCGAGGCGCGCAGGATGGCGCGCAGCTGGGTGCGCAGCAGGTCCGGGCGCTGCAGGCTCAGCCGCAGCCCGCGCACCCCGAGGAAGGGGTTCGCCTCGGCCGGCAGGTCCAGGTAGGGCACCGCCTTGTCGCCGCCGATGTCCATCGTGCGCAGGATGACCGGCAGCCCATTGAACGCCGAGAGGATGGCCTCGTAGGCGGCGAGCTGCTCCTGCTCGCCGGGAGGCGTGTCGCGCTCGAGGAAGAGGAACTCGGTGCGCATCAGCCCGATGCCCTCGGCGCCCGCGTCCACCGCGGCCTGCGCCTGGCCGGGCGCGGAGATGTTCGCGCCCACCTCCACGCGCACCCCGTCCGTCGTGAGCGCCGGCTCGTAGGCGCGGCGCCGCTCCTCCTCGCGCAGCCGGGCCGAGGCCTCGCGCTGCGCCGCCGCCGTCCGCAGGTCCGCCTCCGTGGGCTCGACCACCAGCACGCCCCCGTCGCCATCCAGGATGCAGGGCAGCCCGTCCGGGAGGTCCAGCGCCGCCGGCCCCACCGCGGCTACCGCGGGCAGGTCCAGCGAGCGCGCGATGATGGCGGTGTGCGAGGTGGCGCCGCCGCTCGCGGTGCACAGCCCCAGCACCTGGCGCGGGTCCAGCTTCGCGGTGTCCGAGGGCTCGAGGTCCTCGGCCACGATGATGACCGGGTGGTCCGGCGGCCGCGTGCTCCCGGAGACTTCGTCCGCGAGGAGGCGCAGCACGCGCCGCCCCACGTCCCGCAGGTCCCCGGCGCGCGCGGCGAGCAGCGGGTCGTGGAGCGAGGCGAGCGCTGCCGCGCGCTCCTCGTAGGCGGCGCGCCACGCGAAGCCCGCGCTCTCGCCCGCGGCGATGCGCCGCTGGGCCTCCTCCGCGAGCTCGGGGTCCGCGAGCAGCTCTCCGTGCGCGCGGAAGATCGCGGCGCGCGCCTCGCCCGCCTTCTGCTGGAAGGAGTCGTGGAGCGTGCGCAGCTCCGCCGCGGCGCCGGCCTGCGCCTGCTGCAGCCGCAGCCGCTCGGCGGCGGGGTCCGCGGCGCGCTCGCGCACCACGAGCCGCTCGCGCTTGAAGTGCCACACCGGCCCCGCGGCGATGCCGGGCGAGGCGCTCACCCCCGCGAGCACCCGCCCCTCGTAGGCCGCGATGGGCCGGGGCGGGGCGGCGGGGGCCGGGGACGCCTCGGGCGCGGGCGCGGGGCCATCGCCCAGCCCGCGCGCGAAGGCCTCCACCAGCGCCTGCAGCGCGGCCTCCGCGTCCGGGCCCTCGGCGCTCACCGTGAGCTCGCAGCCGCCCGCGGCCCCGAGGCGCAGCAGCGACAGCACGCTCTTCGCATTCGCCACGCGCTCGCCGAGGCGCAGGGAGACGTCCGCCTGGAAGCGGCGCGCCGTCGCCACCAGCAGCGTGGCGGGCCGTGCGTGCAGGCCGTGGGGCGAAGGGGCGCGCACCGCCACGCTGCGCTCCGTGCGGGGCACCGGCGCAGGCGGCGCGGGCGCTGCGGCCCGGCCGTTGAGGTGCAGGGCCACCTCCGCGGGGTCGGTGGTCACCGCGAGCCGCGCGGCGACGGCCGCGTCCCCCAGCACGCCGGTGAGGTTCGCGAGCACCTGGATGTGCTCGTCCGAGCGCGCGGCGATGCCCACCGCGAGGTGGGCCCTTCCCCCTTCGCCCCAGGGGACGCCGTCCGGGAACTGCACCACCACGATGCCGGTGCGGTGCACCTGGTCGCGCGCCTCGGGCAGCCCGTGCGGGATGGCGATGCCATGGCCCAGCAGCGTGCTGCCCTGGCGCTCGCGGCCGAGCATGGCCTGCACGTAGCCGGGGGCGATGAAGCCGCGCTCCACCAGCGCCTGGCCCACGAGCGCGATGGCCTCGTCGCGGTCGCGGGCGCTGCCGCCGAGCCGGATGTCGTCGAGGCCTACCTGCAGCATGTGCGCTCCGAGGTGCTTTGCGGTGACGCGGGCCTGCCATGCTCCGTCCCGGGCCCGGGGGAATCAAGGGACTCGGTCAGGGAGGCGGCAGGCGCTGCAGCGCGCCCGCGAGCACCCGCAGCAGGTGCTCCAGCTCGAAGGGCTTGCCGAGGAACTGGGCCCCCAGCTCGGCCACGCGCGAGGGCTGCCCGTGCACCGCGCTCATCACCACCACGGGAAGGTCGCGCAAGGAGGGGCTCGCGCGCACCGCCTCCAGCAGCTGCAGCCCGTTCATCTGCGGCATCATGTAGTCGGTGAGCACGAGCGAGGGGCGCGCGCGCTCGAGCTCCTCGAGCGCTCGCCGGCCGTTGGGCGCGGTCACCACGCCGTAGCCCTCGTACTCGAGCAACTCCTGGAGCGACTCGACGATGGTCAGCTCGTCGTCGACGATGAGGACGGTGGGCTTCATGGCGCGCGCTCGAGGCCCTCCCCTTCCCTAGCGCCCGCTCTTGCGGGGGGAGGGCGGGCGCGAGCCGCTGCGGCTCCCCACGCCCTTGCGCTTGCTGGCCGCGGGCTTGCGCGCATCCGCCCTCATCTCGCCGGAGCTGGGGGTGGAGACGCCGGTGAACACCGCGTGGCCGGGACGGAACGCCTTGCCCAGGCGCAGGCCGCCCTGCGCGATGTCGAAGCCGTAGAGGGCGTTGTCGTTGTCGCGGTCGCGCGTCTTCATCACCGAGAGCAGCCGCAGCAGCCGCGCCCCGGACTCCACCTTGCGCAGGAAGAGGATGTTTTCGCAGACGCCGGAGATGCCCGGCACGGGCGCCTCGATCTCCTGCACGAAGAGCTCGCGCGTCTCCTCGGTGAGCAGCGTGGTGACGCCCTCGCGGTGCAGCCGCTCGGTGAGCGCGGAGAAGAGGCCGCTGAGGCGCTCGGGATAGGGCGAGGAGGTGAAGAAGCCCACCAGCCCGTCGATGACGAGCCGGCGCGCGCCGGTGCGCTCCACGCCTTCCAGCAGGTCGTGCGCGAGCGCGTCCAGCATGCGCTCCACCGGCAGCTGCCAGCGCAGGGTGACGCGCCCCGAGCGCACGTGCTCCGCGAGCCCCAGCCCCAGGCGCTCGGCCTTGTAGAGCAGCGCCTGCGGGTTCTCGAAGAAGCCGTAGAACAGCCCCTTCTCCCCCTCGCGCGCGCCGGAGGCGAGGAACTGCACGCCCAGGATGGTCTTGCCCGCGCCCGAGGAGCCCAGCACCAGCGTGGTGGAGCCGCGCTGCAGGCCTCCGCCCAGCACCGCGTCCAGCCCCGGCACGCCCGAGCCCACGTCGTCGCGCGACTCGGGCGGCGCCTCGGCGCTCATGCCGCCCAGCAGCGCCTCGAGGCGCGGGTAGACGCGCACGCCGTCCGTGCCGATCGCGTAGGAGTGGCTGCCCTCGAGGAAGCCGCTGCCGCGCAGCTTGCTGACGAGCAGCTCGCGCACCCGGCGCTGGCGCAGCGAGTGCACGCGCAGCTGCAGGATGCCGTCCACCATGGTGTGCTCGGGCTGCACCTGCCCCGCCTCGTCGTCGCCCTGGGTGCCCGCGCTCTTGAGCAGCAGCACCGTGCAGCCCTGCAGCCCCACCCAGGTCTGCAGGTCCTGGATGAAGCGCTTGAAGGCGAAGGGGGACTCGGCGAAGTGCTCGGCCGTCACCACCCCGTCCACCACGAGCAGGCTGGACTTGTGCTCGCGCACCGCCGCGCGCAGCTGCTGCAGCAGGCCCGTGAGCCCCTGCTGCTCGAGCTCGCGGTGGGCGCTGACGTAGAAGAGGCTCTCGCCCACGCGGCCCACGTCGAAGAAGGAGAGCGTGCGCAGGTTCGCGAGCATGCGCCCGTGCGTCTCGGTGAGCAGGGTGAGGTAGACGGCCCTCCCGCCCCCGCGCACGTGGTGGCTGCAGATCTGGTTCGCGAGGATGGTCTTCCCGGCTCCCGGTGTGCCCGCGACGATGTAGATGCCGCCGCGGAACAGCCCGCCGTGCAGCACCGTGTCCAGGCCGGGGACGCCGGTGGGGAAGCGCTCGAGCGCGGGCGAGAGCGGAGCGGGCGGTGGATGCGCGGCGTCGGTCATGCGGATGCTCGGGCGGAGGGAGTGGGGCCTCGCCCGGAGGCATGTCACGCGGCCGCCTGCAGGGGAAGGCCCGAGTTCACTCCCCGTCCGGTACCGGGGGTGCCCTCCGAGCGCGCCCGCTCAGCCGAGCAGGTGCGCGAGCTGGTAGGCCGCGCAGGCCGCCGCGTAGGCGATGAGCGACATGCCCACGAAGGCGCCCGCCGCGATGCGGCCGCTGCCCGTCTCCTTGCGCATCACCGCGAGCGTGGAGGCGCACTGCAGGGACAGCGCGTAGAAGACGAGCAGGGAGATGGCGGTGGCGGTGCTCATCCCCTGCTGCAGCAGGGCCGTGGGCACCGTGTCCCCGCCGGCCTGCAGGCCGTAGAGCGTGCCCAGCGTGCCCACGAACACCTCGCGCGCGACGAAGGAGGTGAGCACGCCCACCGTCACCTTCCAGTCCGCGCCGATGGGCGCGAGCACCGGGGCGATGAGCTTGCCCAGCTGCGCGAGCCAGGAGCTCTCGAGGTGCCCCGCGCCGTGCGGGAAGTAGCCGAGCACCCAGACGATGATGGTGACCGAGAAGATGACCGGCGCGGCGCGGCGCACGAAGCTGAAGGAGCGGCTGAGCGCGGCGCGCAGGATGGCGCGCGCGCTGGGCAGGCGGTAGGGCGGCAGCTCCAGCACGAAGGGCGCATCGCCCAGCACGCCCTGGCGCTTGGGCAGCGCCGCGTGCAGCGTGGCGGAGACGAGGAGCGCCGCCGTCACGCCCAGCACGTAGAGCCCGGTGAGCACCAGCCCCTGCAGCCCGAGCAGCCCGCCCAGCACGGCGTGCGCCGGGATGAACGCGCCGATGAGCAGCCCGTAGATGGGCAGGCGCGCCGAGCAGGACATGAAGGGAATGCTCAGGATGGTGAGCAGGCGGCGGCGCGGCGACTCGATGGTGCGCGCGGCCATCATCGCGGGGATGGCGCAGGCGTGCCCGGAGAGCAGCGGCACGAAGCTCTTGCCCGAGAGCCCGAAGGCGCTGAGCGGCCGGTGCAGGATGACGGCGGCGCGCGCGAGGTAGCCCGAGTCCTCGAGCACGCCGATGACCACGAAGAGCACGAAGATCTGCGGCACGAAGACGAGGAAGGAGCCCATGCCGGCGAAGAGCCCGTCGCGCACGAAGTCCTGCAGCAGCGCGCCCGGCATCCACCCCGCCACGAGCGCGCCCAGCGCCGTGGTGGCCCACTCCACCGCGTCCATCAGCGGCGCGGCCCAGCTGAACACCGCCTGGAACAGCACCGCCATCAGGAGCAGGAAGGCGAGCGGCCCGCCGAGAGACGAGAGGAAGAAGCGGTCCAGCCGGTGCTGGCTCTTGAGCAGCACGTCCGCGTTGGGGCCGTGCGCCTGGGCGAGCGCGCGCGCCCGCGCCTTCAGCGCGCCGACGTCCGAGGGAGCATCCGGAGTGAGCGTGGGCAGCAGGCGCGAGGCGTGCCCCGCGTCCTTCCAGCTCTCGAGCGCGCGCTGCAGCTCGGGCACGCCCTGCCCCGTGCGCCCGGAGATGCCCAGCACGGGGCAGCCGAGCGCGGCCTGCAGCCCCTCGAGATCCAGGCGCGCCCCGCGCGAGACGAGCTCGTCCATCACGTTGGCGAGCACCAGCACCGGGACGCGCGCGGCCACCGCCTCGGGCAGCAGCTGCAGCAGCAGGTAGAGGCTGCGCTCGAGCCGGGTCGCGTCCAGCACGTAGAGCAGCCCGCAGGTGCCCTCGCTCGCGAGCCCCGCGCGCAGCTCGCGCACCGCCACCTGCTCGTCCAGGGTGAGCGGGCTGAGGGAGTAGATGCCGGGGAAGTCGCGCAGCCGCAGCTCGCCCATCTGCCCGCTGCGCACGTCCACCGTCACGCCCGGGTAGTTCGCCACGCGCTGCTGCAGGCCGGTGAGCCGGTTGAAGAGCAGGCTCTTGCCGCAGTTGGGGTTGCCCACCAGCAGCACGTCGCGCGGGGCCGCGCGAGGGGACGCAGCCCGCTGCACCGCCGTATTTCCCGGCGGGGACTGCGGCTCAGGCTGCGACATCGGAGGTCACGCCCGTGCGGGTCACGGCAGGTGCGGTGTGCAGCTCGGCGGGCACATCGTGCACGTCGATGTGCGCGACGAGCCGGGGCTCGAGCGAGAACACGCTGCCGCTCACCTCGTACACGTAGGGGCCGCCCAGCGGCGCCCGGCACAGGAAGCGCACCCGCGCGCCCTCGCAGAAGCCCAGCTCGCCCAGGCGGCGCTGCTCGGAGGCCGCGAGCCCCGCCCGCAGGCCGACGACGCGCACGCTCTGGCCCACCCGGGTCTCTCGCAGGGTCTGCATAGACAGCGAAGGTAATTGAGAACGCATCGCAAAGTCAAAGACGGCGTGCCGGCCCGCCCGGCAGCCCCTCGGGGCGTTGGCTGGGAACCATTAGAGGGCCTTCGGCGAGGATGCCGCGCTGGACGTACACGGGACGCACCAGGGCCCGCAGGTGCGGCAGGCGCAGGGTGAAGAGCAGCCCCGCGAGGAGGCATACCGCGCCGCCGAGCCCGATGGTGAGGGGGGCCCCGAAACGCTCGGCCAGCGAGCCGGCCAGCAGGCTGCCGAGCGGCGCCGTGCCGAGGAAGGCCATGGTGTAGAAGGCCATCACCCGGCCGCGCAGGTGCTCGTCCACCACCGTCTGCAAGAAGGTGTTGGTGGAGGCCATGGCCACCATGAAGCCCGCGCCGATGAAGGGCATGAGCGCGAGCGAGAGCGGGATGGAGCGCGAGAGGGCGAAGAGCGCGAGCCCGAGGCCGAAGGTGAGCGTGGCCACGGAGATGGCGCGCCCCAGCCCCAGCACCGTGCGACGGCTCGCGAGGTACAGCGCGCCGCCCAGTGCCCCCACCCCCGAGGCGGTCATCAGGAAGCCCAGCAGGTGCGGGCCGCCCGCGAGCACGCGCGTGGCGACGAGCGGCATCAGCACCGTGTAGGGCATGCCCATGGTGCTCACCACCGCGAGCAGCAGGAGCACGGTGCGCACCGGCACGAAGCCGGTCACGTAGCGCAGCCCTGCGCGCAGCTCCTCGCCCACGTGGCTGGGCGCCGCAGGGGGGCGCCCCTCGCGCCGCACGCCACGCATCGCGAGCAGCGTGCCGATCACCGCGAAGTAGGAGAGCGCGTCGAGCGCGAAGCACCAGCCCTCGCCGACGACCGCGATGAGGGCGCCGCCGATGGAGGGGCCCACGATGCGGCTGCCGTTCACCATGGTGGAGTTGAGCGCGATGGCGTTGGGCAGGTCCGCGCGGTCCTCGATCATCGTCACCACGAAGGCCTGGCGCGCCGGCGTGTCGAAGGCGTTGATGACCCCCTGCACCAGCTGCAGCGCGAGCACCTGCGGCACGGTGATGACGCCCGCGAGCGAGAGCGCCGCGAGCGCGGCGCTCTGCAGCAGCGAGAGCACCTGGGTGACGAGCAGCACGCGGTGGCGGTCCCACCGGTCCACGAACACGCCGGCGAGCGGGGCGAGCAGCAGCGTGGGGATCTGCCCGCAGAAGCCCACCACCCCGAGCAGCAGCGCCGAGCCGGTGAGCCGGTAGACGAGCCAGCTCGTCGCGATGCGGGTGATCCAGGTGCCGCACAGGGACACGCTCTGGCCGGAGAAGAAGAGCCGGTAGTTGCGGTGGCGCAGCGCGCGCAGCAGGTGGCCGGAGGGCGGCATCGGCTCCAACGTTCGCCCCCGCCGCCCGGCCGTGCAACGCCCGCCCGGAGCACGCGGCGCACGGCTGGAGCCCCGGGGCGGCCCGGAGCCACCCTGCCCTCGCCCGCCTGCCTGCCCAGCGCAAACAGCGTTGTCCAGGCTTCGTCCCACCGCTAGGGGATGGAGCCCGATGCCTCCACTCCTGCTCCAGCCCCTTCCCCTCTCCGCCGAGCCCCCTGCCTCCGTGCCGGGGCGGGCCTGGGTGGTGGGGGCGAGCGCGGAGGCGGCCGCGGCGATGGCGCACGCGCTCCCGCCCGACCTGCGCGCGGAGCCACTCGTCGGCGCCCCGGCGCTCCTCGCCCGGCTCCCCGCCGGCCCCTCCGGCGCACCCCGGGGGCAGGACCCAGGCGCCCGCCCGGACGCGGTGCTGCTGGACGGAGCGCTCGAGGACTGCGCGGACCTGTGCCGCCGCGTGCGCGAGCGCCACGATGCGCTCGCCTTGCCCCTGCTGGTGCTCGGGGGTGCAGCGGACCTCGAGGCGCTGGTGGAGGCGGGCGCGAACGATCGGCTGGACGCAGGCGCCCTCGAGCTCCGTGCGCCGGGCGCCCGCGCGGCCCTGTGCGCGCGGGTCTCCACGCTGGTGCGCCTGGGGCAGCTCGCGCACCTGCAGCGCCACTCGCTCGCGGCGCTCTTCGAGCAGGCGCCCGCCTTCATCGCCCACGTCTCCGGCCCCACGCACGTGTTCGACATGGCGAACGCCGCCTACGTGCGCCTCTTCGGAGGCCGCGCGCTGCTGGGAAAGCCGCTGCGCGAGGTCCTGCCGGAGCTGGAGGGGCAGCCCTACTTCGAGCTGCTGGACCGCGTGTACGCGACGGGCGAGCCCTTCACCGCGCGCGAGATGCCGGCGCGCCTGGACCGCGAGGGCAACGGCACGGTGAGCGAGGTGCTGGTCACCTTCGTCTTCCAGCCCACGCGCGCGCCCGGCGGCCAGGTGGACGGCATCCTCATCCACGCGGTGGAGGTGACGGAGCTGGTGCGCGCGCGCAAGGAGGCGGAGGCCGCGCAGCAGGCGCAGGCGGGGCTGCTGCAGGCGCTCGCCGCCCAGTCGCTCGTGTTCGTGGCGCTGGTGCGCGGGCCCGAGCTGGTGTTCGAGATGACCAACTCGGGCTACCGCAAGCTGTTCGGCGGGCGCGACCTGGTGGGCAAGCCGCTGCTGGAGGCGGCGCCGGAGCTGCGCGGCCAGGGCTTCGATGCGCTCATCGCCGAGGTGATCGCCACGGGCCGGCCCTTCACCGGCCGCGAGATGCCGGTGGTGCTGGAGCAGGAGGACGGGGCGCTCGAGGAGCGGCGGGTGAGCTTCGTCTACCAGCCGGTGCAGGGCGCGAGCGGCACCTTCGACGGCGTGCTCATCACCGGCACGGACGTGACCGAGGCGGTGCACGCGCGGCAGGAGGCGCAGGCGCGGCTCGCCTTCGAGGAGCGGCTCATCGGCATCGTGGGGCACGACCTGCGCAGCCCGCTCGCCGCGGTGCGCATGAGCGCGAGCCAGCTGCAGGCGCCGGGCGCGCTCGCCCCGGGCCTGAGCGGCGCGCAGGAGCGCGCGGTGGCGCGGGTGGAGCGCGGGGCGCGCCGCATCCAGGCGGTCATCACCTCGCTGCTGGACCTCACCCGGGCGCGCTCCGGGCGCGGCTTCCCCGTGGCCCCCGCGCCCGCGGACCTGGACGCCACCCTGCGCCAGGCGCTCGAGGAGGTGCGCGTCACCTACCCGGGGCGCGAGCTGCGCTACGCGCACCAGGGCGACACCCGCGGCCTCTTCGATGAGGGGCGGCTCGCGCAGGTGGCGGTGAACCTGCTGGAGAACGCGCTCAAGTACGGCGCGCCCGACCGGCCCGTGCAGCTCACCTGCGAGGGGGACGCGCAGGCACTGCGCTTCTGCGTGCACAACGAGGGCGCGCCCATCCCGCCCGAGCTGGTGGCGCAGCTGTTCCAGCCCTTCGTGCGGGGGCCCCAGTCGCAGGACACCGTGCGCGTGTCGGTGGGGCTGGGGCTCTACATCGTGCGGGAGATCCTCCAGGCGCACGGCGGCAGCATCCGCGTGCACTCGGACGAGGGCAGCGGGACCACCTTCCGCGTGGAGCTGCCGCGCGCCGCGCTCGAGGCCGCAGCGGGCGCCGACGAGCCCCCCGAGCGCGCGCGGGCCGGCCGCTCGCCTACCTGAGGGGCGCGGTGCCCTGCTCCAGGGCACCCCCGCTGCGCACCCGCGTCAGGCCCTGCGCATCTACTGCCGCACGGCCGGGCGCCGCGCGCGTGACGAGGAGCGCCTGCCCGGCCGAATAGGAGGGGAGCCCCACGGGTTCCACTCCGAGCGCGGGTGCGTTCCGCCCTGCGCATCCCTTCCTCTCGGAGACCGCCGCGTGCAGAGCCCGCCCCCCCGAGGCATCCCGGAGTTCCGCTTCCTCACGCGCGAGGACGAGGCGCGCGAGGCGCTCGCGCGCTTCGCCTCCGAGGACGTGGTGTCGCTGGACACCGAGACCTTCTACGACCCGCCGACGAAGCGCTGGAAGCACGGCCTCACCCAGGTGGCCGCCGCGAGCGGCCCGGTGCTGCTCATCGACGCGCTGAGCGTCCCCGCGCAGGTGCTGCGCGACTTCGTGGAGGCCCCCACCCCGCTGCTCGCCGCGCACAACGCGCGCTACGACGAGGGCGTGCTGCAGGAGGTGGGGCTCAACCCCCAGGGCTTCGTGGACACGCTGCGGCTCGCGCAGGATGCGCTGTGGCTGCCCAGCTACGGCCTGCTCGGCGTGGTGCAGGAGCTGTTCGGCGTGGAGCTGGACAAGAGCCTGCAGAAGTCCGCGTGGGGCCGCCGCCCGCTCAGCCCCGAGCAGCTCGCGTACGCCGCGGCGGATGCGTACTGGACCCTGCGCGCCTACCACACGCTGCGCGAGCGGCTGCAGCTCGCCGGGCACTGGGAGCGCGCGAGCAAGCGCGCGAGCCTCGCGCCGCGCGAGCGCGACCTGCTGGGCGAGAAGGCCCCGCCCGGTACGAAGAAGCGCAAGGCCGCGCCGCCCCTGCCCACCACGCCCCTCACCGAGGAGGAGCTGGAGCGGGTGCAGCGGCTCAAGGGCTGGCGCCTCGAGCAGGCGAAGCGCGAGCGGCTCCCCGCGTACATGGTCTGCCACGACCGCACGCTGGAGCTCATCGCGCGCGCGCAGCCCACCACGAGCGAGGCGCTGCTCCAGATTCACGGGCTGGGCGAGGCGAAGGTGAAGCGCTTCGGCGCGACGCTGCTCGCCGCGCTGGGCGCTCCTGCGGCGGGTGCCCCCACCCCTGTCCCGGGCCTGGCGTCCGCCGAACAGAGCGCGGAGGCGCCGGCGCAGGCCTCGACGCCGCAGCAGACGACGGAGGACGGAGGCGCTAGCTTGGGCCCGCTCTTCAGCCCGAGGTGACGCATGACGGATGGATGGAAGCGGAGGGCCGCGCGCTCCTCCCTGCTGGTGTCCCTGCTCCTGCCCTTCACGGCGCTCAGCGCCCCGAAGTTGCCCCCGCCGCCCCCCACCCCGAAGCACCCCGTCACCGACACCTACGGAAGCCTCGAGGTGCAGGACCCCTACCAGTGGCTCGAGGCCGCGGGCGCGCCCGAGGTGAAGGCGTGGAGCGACGCGCAGAACAAGCGCACGCGCGCCGTGCTGGACAAGCTCCCGGGCCGCGAGGCCATCCGCAAGCGCGTGACGCAGCTGCTCAGCTGGCAGTCCCCGGGCTACTACCTGCTCGAGGAGAAGGGCGGCCAGCTCTTCGCGATGAAGAACCAGCCGCCGCGCCAGCAGCCGATGCTGGTGGTGATGCCCGGCGCGGACCAGCCGAAGGCCGAGCGCGTGCTGCTCGACCCCGCGGTGCTCGACCCCAGCGGCCACACCACCATCGACTGGTTCGTCCCCTCGCCGGACGGCAAGCGCGTGGCGGTGAGCCTCTCCAAGGGCGGCACCGAGAGCGGCGACGTGCACGTGTACGAGGTGGCGAGCGGCCAGCCCGTGGCGAACGAGGTGGTGCCGCACGTGCAGGGCGGCACCGCGGGCGGCAGCCTCGCGTGGACGGGGGACGGCAAGGGCTTCTTCTACACGCGCTACCCGCGCGGCGAGGAGCGCCCGCCGGCCGACCGCGACTTCTTCCAGCAGGTGTACTTCCACGCGCTGGGCACCCCCACCGAGAAGGACACCTACGCGCTGGGCAAGGACTTCCCGCGCATCGCGATGACGAAGCTGAAGACCTCCGAGGACGGCCAGTACATCAGCGCGCTGGTGGCCAACGGGGACGGCGGCCAGTTCGCCCTGCACCTGCGCTCGCCGGACGGGCGCTGGCAGCAGGTGTCGCGCTTCGAGGACAAGGTGGTGGGCGCGGAGTTCGGCCTGGACGGCGCGCTCTACGCGCTCAGCCGCCAGGAGGCGCCGCGCGGCAAGGTGCTGCGCCTGCCGCTGCAGACGCCCGCGCTCTCGAGCGCGAAGGTGGTGGTGCCCGAGGGCGAGGCCTCCATCCAGGAGCTGATGCCCACGCGCACGCGCCTCTACCTGGTGGAGCAGCTGGGCGGCCCCTCGCAGCTGCGCGCGGTGGACCTGCAGGGCAAGAGCCTCGGCCTCGTGCCGACCCTGCCCGTGAGCACCGTGGCGGACCCCGTGCGCGTCGCCGGCGGGAGCGGTGACGACATCCTCTTCGCCAACGTGAGCTTCGTGCAGCCGCTCGCCTGGTACCGCTACGACGCCGCCAGCGGCAAGGCCACCAAGACGGCGCTCGCGCAGACCGCGCCCGCAGACATGAGCGACGTGGAGGTGGTGCGCACCGAGGCCACGAGCAAGGACGGCACCAAGGTGCCGCTCACCATCCTCAAGCCGCGCGGCCTGAAGCTCAACGGCAACAACCCCACCCTGCTCACCGGCTACGGCGGCTTCAACCTCTCGGTGAACCCCAACTTCAGCAAGCTGAGCCGCGCCTGGCTCGAGCAGGGCGGCGTGATGGCCATCGCCAACCTGCGCGGCGGCTCGGAGTTCGGCGAGGCCTGGCACCAGGCGGGCGCGGGCACGAACAAGCAGAACGTGTTCGACGACTTCTACGCCTGCGCGCAGCTGCTGGCGAAGCAGCGCTACACGAAGCCCCAGCGGCTCGCCATCCAGGGCGGCAGCAACGGCGGCCTGCTCATGGGCGCCGCCCTCACCCAGCACCCGGAGGCCTACGGCGCCGTCGTCGCGCGCGTGGGCATCTACGACATGCTGCGGGTGGAGCGCACGCCCAACGGGCAGTTCAACGTCACCGAGTACGGCAGCACGAAGGACCCCGCCCAGCTCGAGGCCCTGCGCGCCTACTCGCCCTACCACCACGTGAAGGAAGGGCAGCGCTACCCGCCCACGCTCTTCACCTCGGGCGCGAACGATCCGCGCGTGGACCCCTTCCACTCGCGCAAGATGGTCGCGCGGCTGCAGGAGGCCATGGGCGGCAAGGGCTTCATCCTCCTGCGCGAGAGCGGCGAGACGGGCCACGGCATGGGCACCCCGCTGTCGGCGAAGATCGAGGAGGAGGTGGACGCCTACTCCTTCCTCTTCGACACGCTCGGGGTGAAGTACCGCCCCGTCAGCGGGCAGGTGCCCGCGCCGCCGTCCAAGTAGCTCCGGCCGACGCAGCGCCGCGCGCTACTCGAGCCGCCGCGGAGAGCCGTCTCCACTCTCCGCGGCGCGCCGGCCCACCTCGGCCTGCTCCTCCACGCGCCGGTCCATGGCCTCCTCGGCCTCCTCCTCGCCTCGCAGCGCCGCGGTGCCCTCGCGGCCCGTGGGCTGCTGGGCATGGCGCCCGGCCCGGGTGAGCTCCCCGCTGTCCGCATTCGCGCGCTCGCTCTCCGCCCAGCGCTCCGGGGTGATGCCCCGCTCGCCGCGGTGGGCGCCCCGCTCCGCCTCCTGCTTGATCGTGCCCTCCTGGTCGTCGTCCCGCGTCCCGTCCTTCCCGCTGACCGGCTTGCTCGCCATCGTCGTGCTCTCCGTGCGTGGGTGAGGGGCCTGTGCCCGTCCCTCATGGCTATGCACGCGGCGCCCAGGGCGCTCTGCTGCCTACCTGCACGGCAGGGGGACGGGGGCACCTCGCGCGCGCAGGGCCTGCGGCAGGGCGGGCGGGCGTCGGGGCCATGGCGCTGCGGCCTTGGGGCGCACACCTTCCGGGGCATGGCAGAGCACAGGGCGAGCCTGGAGGGCCGGTGGTACGTGCGCCGCGTGTCGGGGCTGCTGCCGCCCGGCGTGACGAAGCGCATCGGCGTGGGCAGCGGCTGGACGCTGCTGCTCGGCCTGCCGGTCGCGCCCTTCCGCGTGCTGGGGGCGCAGGGCGCTCCCTCGGCGGATCGCGTGCTGCGCTACCGCGTGCTGCCCATCCGCGACGAGCTCTCGCCGCGCGCGGACGGCAGCTGGGAGGGGCGCGGCCTGCTGCTGGGGCTCGAGTTCTGCCGCTTCCGGCTCGAGCCGCGCTAGGGCGCGCCGTGTCACGGGGCTGGAGTATGAGGGCCTTCGGACGCGCCGAAGGGAGCCCTGCATGGCCGAGGACGTGAAGACCGACGTGAGGACCTACGACGGCAGCTGCCACTGCGGCGCGGTGCGCTTTCGCGTGAGGAGCCCGCCCATCCGCACCGGCATCCGCTGCAACTGCTCCATCTGCATCCGCCGCGGCGCGGTGATGTCCTCGCACTA
This sequence comes from Aggregicoccus sp. 17bor-14, assembly GCF_009659535.1. Taxonomy (NCBI): domain Bacteria; kingdom Pseudomonadati; phylum Myxococcota; class Myxococcia; order Myxococcales; family Myxococcaceae; genus Aggregicoccus; species Aggregicoccus sp. 17bor-14. Next base: position 356,983 of record NZ_VJZZ01000007.1, on the reverse strand, counting down.
CGTGCTGCCCGAGGACTTCGCGTGGGTGTCGGGCCGCGAGGCGCTGCGGCTCTACCAGTTCGGCGACCACATGATGAACCACTGGTTCTGTGGGACCTGCGGCATCCACCCCTTCGGGGAGGTCGTGGAGCATCCCGGGAAGTGCCGCGTGAACCTCGGCTGCCTGGACGGAGTGGACCCGCTCGCGCTCGAGGTCGCGGTCATCGACGGGCGCTCCTTCTAGGCGCCTCCGGGCTCCACGAGCCGCAGGCCCTGCTCCCGCTCGGCCTCGGTGAGCAGCCTCCAGCCCCCCTCGGGCACGTCGAGCGCCACCTCGCCCACGGCCTCGCGGTGCAGCGTGCGCACCGGGTGCCCCACGGCGGCGAGCATGCGCTTCACCTGGTGGTGGCGGCCCTCGGTGAGGGTGAGCTCCACGCGCCCGTCGTCGCGCAGGCGCGCGAGCGCGGGCCGGGTGGGGCCGTCCTCGAGCACCAGCCCGTCGCGCAGGCGCGCGAGTGCCGCCTCCGCGGGGAGCCCCTCCACGCCCGCCACGTAGCGCTTGGGCAGCGCGCGGTCGGGCGCGGCGATGCGGGAGATGAGCTCCGGGGCGTTGGTGAAGAGCAGCAGCCCCGTCGTGTCGCGGTCCAGCCGCCCCACGGCGTACCACTCGAAGCCCTGCAGCGCGGGCGGCAGCACGCGGCGCAGGTGCTCGAACACCGTCCCCCTCCCCTCCGGGTCCGCGCCCGCCACCACGAGCCCCGCGGGCTTGTGCAGCAGCAGCACGTGGGCGGGAGCGGCCTCCAGCTCGAGCAGGCGCCCGTCCAGGCGCACGGCTGCCCCCGGAGCGAGCGGCCGCAGCGGCTCGCGCTCCACGCTCCCCGCCACCTCCACGCGGCCCGCGCGCACGGCGGCCTCCGCTTCGGCGAGTGGCAGCACCCCGGCGCGAGCGAGCGCCCGCGTGAGCCAGCGACCCTCGCTCTCTGCCTCCTGCCCTGGGGGCCTCAGCCGCGCAGCCTGCAGCCAGCGCGGCACCCGGGTGCGCTTCATCGCCAGAACCCTTCTCCCATTTTTATTCCGCCATTGGTCTGCCGGCCCGACTGCGCTGCCGCCTGCTCTGCAACCAGCGCCGCGCTCGCTTCGGGCACGAAATGCCTGATGCATACCTTGAACCACAGTCAACAACCCCTACAGGAGGTCGCAGCATGGGCAGCGGCATGGAAGGAGGCCAGGTCGGCACCACGGGTTTCTATGGTGAAGGCCAGGGCAACTCGGGCTCGAACGGAGGCGTCAGCCTCAAGCAGGAGAGCAAGGAGCAGGTGAAGCGCATCGGCGGGCTCACCCGTCAGCGCGCCTTCTCCACGGTGGACGCGCGCAAGGGCACGCTGGTGAGCGGGCTCAATGATTTCGCCCAGCAGCTCGAGGGCTTCGCCAACCAGGCGGGCCAGAACGGTCCCCAGCTCCCACAGCAGCTGATCGGCAGCGCGGTGGGCTTCGTGCGCAAGGCCAGCAGCACCCTGGAGAACAGCTCCACCGAGGATCTGCTCCGCCAGGCACAGACGCGGATGCGCGAGCGTCCCGCGGTGGCACTCGCCGGCTGCGCGCTGCTCGGCTTCGTCGCCGCGCGCTTCCTCAAGGCCTAAGGGGGATCGATGGAAACCGATCCCTCCCGAACCCGAAGCTACCGCGTGGTGAGTGACGGCGACTCCACGCGCGCGATCCCCGAGGACGACACCGCCTTCGCCACGGGCGACGTGCACGAGCGCCCGCTCAAGAGCCTGGTGTCGGAGTTCTTCGAGCAGGGGCGGCAGCTCCTGCGCGCCGAGGCGAAGCTCGCCCGGGCCGAGCTCAAGGCCGAGGCGAAGAAGGCCACCGCGGGCTCCGGCATGTTGGCAGCCGGCGGCGTGGTGCTGCTGCTGGGCGCCATGGCGCTCGTGGCCTTCCTGATCATCGCGCTCGCCTATGCGATCCCCCTGTGGGCGTCCGCACTCATCGTCACGGTGGTGCTGCTCGCCGTGGGCGCCGGCGTGGCCATGGCCGGTGCGAAGCGGCTGAAGACGATCCACGCCCCAACCAAGACCATCCAGACCCTCAAGGAGGACAGCCAATGGGCGAGCACGACGATGCGCTCCGCGACATCGCAGATGCACGGACACGCATGAGCGAGCTGGCGGAGGAGCTCGGCCGCCGCGCGAACCCCGAGCTGCTGAAGGCGCGAGCCAAGGAGTTCGCGCTCGAGAAGAAGGACGAGCTGACGGAGCACGCGAAGCAGCTCGCCGCACAGAAGCGGGAGGACCTCAAACAACAGGCGCGCGACAAGGCGCTCCAGTGGAAATCGCAGGCAAAGGAGACGGCAATGCGGAAGACGTACGAGTGGACGGACCAGGCGACGCATACCCCCCGCGGCCTGGGGCTGCTGGGCGGGCTGCTGGGGGCAGGGTTGGGCTCCATGCTGATGAAGCGGGCGTTCCGCTCGCGCATCGAGGAGCGCAGCTACGGGGCGTACGGCTACCGCGGCGGACGCGACTACGGCCGCGTGCCGGTGAGCTACGCGCGTGACGACCGCTACAGCCCGCTCGAGGGCGAGCGCAGCTACGGCGCTTATGGCTCCGGCGCCTACGGCTCCACCGAGGCGAGCAGCGCCATCCCCGACTCCGAGTACAGCGCCTACCCGTCTGCCACCGGCAGCGCCGGCGTGGGCTACGGCTCGGACTACAGCGACGCGGACCGCAGCGGCGCGAACCTGAAGGACCGCGCCCAGGACGCCCTGGGCAGCGCGAAGGAGCGCGTGAGCGGTGCCGCGGACAACGTGAAGGAGCGCGTGAGCGGCGCGGCGGACAACGTGAAGGAGCGCGTGCACGGCGCGGCGGACACGGTGCGCGAGCGCGTGCACGGCGCGGCCGACAGCGTGCGCGAGCGCGCGAGCCACCTGCGCGAGCGCGTGCCCTCCGCGGGCGAGCTCAAGAGCCGCGGCTCGGACTGGTACGGCCGGGCCCTCGAGGAGCAGCCCCTCGCGCTCGCGCTCGGCGCGGTCGCGCTCGGCATGCTCGCCGCGAGCCTGCTGCCGGTGAGCGACAAGGAGCGCCAGCTCATCGAGCCCGCGAAGCGCCGCGCCCAGGAGGGCATCTCGCAGCTCGGCGAGCAGGTGAGCCAGAAGCTCGAGGGCAGCAGCGAGGAGGAGAGCGACTCCGAGGAGCTCTCGCTCGCCGGCCCCACCTCGGCGGGCAGCAGCGCGGGCATCCCCCAGCTGCCGCCCCTCGACGAGGTGACGAAGGTCCACTGAGGCGCTGAGCCTGGGTGGTGAGGGACGCAGGTTCAGAGGCTGGTCATCGCCTCCACCACCCGCAGGAGCACGGCGCGCGCCGCCGCGTCGTGCTCCTCTGCCACCCGCCCGCGCAGCGCGACCACTGCGCGGGTGGACTCGGTGTGCTCGAGCAGCGCGTAGGCCCCCTTGCGCTCCAGGGCGTCGGCCGCGTGCGCCGCGCGCAGCAGCTCCTCCTCTTCCAACGTACCCACGGCATGCGCCCACGCGCGGTACAGCGCGCGCACCGCCGCGAGGTCCTCCTCCTGCCGCAGCGCGACCGCGAGCGCCTCGCGCACCGCGCCGCCCGGCGGCTCCGCCAGGAGCACCTCCGCCCACGCCGCCCGCTCGCCGCTGTCCTGCGCCGCGCGCAGCCCCTCGAGCGCGCGCGCCATCAGCTGCGGGCGCACGCCCACCTGCGCTTCGGCCACCGCACGCAGCAGCCCTGACGCGCGCTCGCGCACCTGCGCAGCCTGCGCCGCCGTGAGCGCGAAGCCCGGCCCCGCGGGCGAGAGCGCGGCGAGCAGCGGCGCGAGTGCGGCCTCCTCCAGCGCCTCGGGGCGCAGCGGACGGCTCGCCTCCATCCAGGCGCGGAAGTCCCTCGCTCCCGAGAGCCCCCCGCCCTCCCCTGCCCCCGCGCGCGCGAAGGGCTCCGCCTTGCCGCGGGCCGGGAGGAAGCGCAGCGCGGAGAGGCGCTCGGCCTCCGCGGGCTCACCTCGCAGCGACTGCAGCAGCCCGAAGTGCAGGAGCGCTACGTCCTGGTCCTTCACGCCGACGAGTGCGAGGAAGGTGGGGCGGCTCGGGCCGTCCCGCAGCAGCGTGGGGAGCCGGCCCGGGTAGTCCAGCGCCGCGGCCACCCGCTGCAGCGCGGCGTGCGCCTGGGAGAGCTGCTTCGCCGTCTTCAACCGCAGGGCCACCTGCGCCTCGGCGGCCCGCGTCCCGCCCACGTGCACCGAGACCTCCAGCCCGTCCTCGCCCGTCGCGTGGCGCAGGATGCGGCTGCCCGGCAGCTCGGCGCTCAGGGAGTCGGCGAGGGGGCCGGGCTCGGCCGTGTCCGGCCACAGGCGCAGCACCTTGCCGGGCCCCGCGGCGAGGAAGGCGGAAAGCCCGCGCGCGGCGAGCGCCTTCTGCAGGGCGGCGCGGGTGGCGCCGAGGACGAGGAGGCCGTGGGCGAAGTCGCTCATGGCGCCGCGCCATAGCACGAGGGTGGGCGCCGGTGGGTGCGTGTGCTGCCCAGCGCAGGACACGGCAGCGAGCGGGCGGCCGCCGCCGGTTTGACAGCCCCTGCGGGTCGCGGGTACTTGCCCCGCCCCGCGCCACTCGCGCGCGGGATCCCTTGAAGGAGCCCCCCGCCGTGCGCGTCGCCGAGGACCTGTACCAGCCCTACCCCGTGGCGATGCCCGCTCCGGCCTCGGCCGTGGCCTTCACCATCAAGCTGGGCCGGGCGCTGCACCACTACGGCATGCCGGCGCACCGCCTCGAGGAGGCGATGCGGCTGGTGTCGGAGCGGCTCGGGCTGGAGGCGCGCTTCTTCTCCAGCCCCACCTCCATCATCGCCTCCTTCGGCCCCCCGGAGGCGCTGCAGACCGCCCTCATCCGCGTGGACCCCGGCGAGATGGACCTGGGGAAGCTCGTGCGCCTGGACACGCTCGCGGACGAGGTCATCCTCGGCACGCGCACGCCCGAGGACGGCTCGCAGCGGGTGGAGGAGATCCTCGCCGCGCCGCAGGCCTATGGCCCCTTCCTGCTGCTCCTGTGCTGGGCGCTCGCGGCCTTCGCCGGGGCGCGCCTCTTCGGCGGCGGGCTGATGGAGATGAGCGTCTCGGGCTTCGCGAGCCTGCTCATCGGCGGGCTGGACCTGCTCTCGCGCAGCCGCCCCGCGGTGGCCCGGGTGCTGGTGCCGGTGTCCGCGCTGCTCGCGAGCACCATCGCGGTGGTGGCCGGGGCGCTGGTGGGCCCGCTCGCCGGCAAGGTGGTGACGCTGGCCTCGCTCATCGTGCTGCTGCCGGGGCTCACGCTCACGGTGGCCATGACCGAGATGGCCACGCGCAACCTGCTCTCCGGCACCTCGCGCATGATGAGCGCGGCGCTGGTGTTCCTGCAGCTGGGCTTCGGCGTGGCGCTGGGCAGCCGGCTCCAGGTCCTGCTGCCGCCGGTGCAGTCGCCCCTTCCCGGCCCGCTCGCGCACTGGACGGAGCTCGCGGCCCTCGCGGGGCTCGCGCTCTCGGTGTGCGTCATCTTCAACGCGCGGCGCCGGGACGCCGGGTGGATCCTGCTCGCCGGCGCGCTCGCGTACGTGGGCACGCGCTTCGGCGCGTACCTGCTGGGCCCCGAGCTTGGCGCCTTCGTCGGCGCGGTCATCCTGGGCATGGCGAGCAACGCCGTCTCCACGCTGCGCAACAAGCCCGCGCTCGTCACCATCGTGCCCGGGCTGATGCTGCTGGTGCCGGGCTCCATCGGCTTCCGCTCGCTCTCGAGCCTCCTCGAGCGCAACGTGGTGGCCGGCGTGGACACCGCCTTCAACATGCTGATGGTCGCGGTGGCGCTCGCGGCGGGCCTGCTCGTGGCCAACGCGATCGTGCCGGCGCGCAAGGTGCTCTAGAAGCGCCAGTTGAGGATGAGCCAGAGGTTGTTGCCCTGCACGATGTTGCGGGCCTCGACCTCGAAGTGCGCGCGCATGCGCAGCGTGAGCGGCTCGAGCAGCGCGGCGCTCACCTCGGGGCCGAGCCCGAGGAGCCGGTAGCGCAGGTCCTCGGTGCCCGGAGGTCCCCCCTCCTGCGCCGTGAGCTGCCACGCGCCGAAGCCCGAGAGCCCCACGTCCACGGGGACCGAGCCCAGCCGCAGCACCCGCCCCACGCCCCAGTCCACCACCACGTCGTGGCCGGGCTGGATGCCGCTGCCGCGCTGCTCGAAGTTCTGCTCGAAGCGCGCCACGGCGGAGAGGCTCCACGCATCGCGCGCCCCCCCCGGGTAGAAGACGCCGCCGAGCGAATAGACGAGCGCCCAGAAGCCGGTGCCGCGGTTGCGCGCCGAGCCCGGCGAGAAGTGTCCCGAGGGCGTCCACACCGTGAACTGCAGCTGGTAGTCGAAGGAGCGGCTCGCGCCGTAGAGCGACACTGGCGTGAGGAGCACGTCCCCCAGCCCGAAGCCGGACTCGGCCGAGGGCGTGGAGAGGTCGCCGGTGGCGACGGGCACCCCGGCGAGCGCGCCGTAGCGCAGGCCGAGCAGCTCGCGGTCCGTAGTCCAGGTGAACATGCTGATGTTCGCGTAGCGCAGCTCGTCGAGTGACTGCGCCTCCGCACCCGAAGCATCCGCGAGCTGCAGGTTGGTGAAGAGCCGGCTGAAGTTCGTGTACGCAAAGCCCGGACCGGGCGTGCTCGCCCCGCGGATTCCTGATTGCCCCGGAGGGTAGTGGCCGGTCACCGGTACCTGCGCGCCTGCCGCGCCCGCGAGGCCGAGGCCCACCAGCAGGAGGATTCGACCGAGCTGCAGAGGTGCCATGAGGTGCTCATGCAGCCAGGCAGCGGCCTGACCGATGCTCCGAACTTGTCCCGAGTCAGCCTGCCGTGGAGGCCGTTGCCCCGGTGCTGTTGTCGGCGCGAGGCGGCGCTCTTAGCTCTGCAACATGGACATCAAGCCCGCCGCTGTCGCGATCCCGAAGTCGACCGAGCACCTCGAGAAGGGGAAGTACGGCCCCATCTACCCGAAGACCCCCGCGTGCTACGGGTTCACCATCATCGCCAACGTGAAGCCGGGCCATGCGGACGCGCTGCGCGCCTACGGCGAGCGCCTGGCGAAGGCGCTCGAGCCCAACCCGGAGATCCTCGCGCCCCTCAAGCTGCACTACCTGCGCTGGGTGCTCTTCGACGACGACACCCGCTTCATGTACCAGGGCATCTTCGACACGGACTTCGACAAGTACACCGAGGACGCCGTCGCCCTGTTCAAGAAGACGGGCATCGACACGGCCTTCGAGCACCTCCAGGACTTCCCCACGGACTGGAAGACGAACACCGAGGCGTTCGTCCGCTTCATCCGCGCCCACCAGTGTCCCAGCTTCCTCGAGTACGGCGAGTACCCCTACTTCACGGCCGACGAGATCAAGAAGGCCCTGAAGATGAAGGCCGCCCTCTCCGAGGCCCTCGAGCAGATGCAGTAGAGGCCGCCATGTCCGAAGCCACGACCGCCCGCACGTACAACCAGGACCACCGCGCCCGGAAGTACGCGCGCGGCCACCGGCGCGTGAGTGTGTACATCGCGTGGAGCTACCCCGCCGAGGCCAACCGGGACGCGACGACGCTCGACAACCGCTTCTCCACGATGACCGAGGTGCGCCGCGTGCTCTGGCCCGCGTACGAGACGCCGCAGTGGGCGGACCCGGGGCGCTTCCAGCAGGGCATCGCCGGCTCGCTCGAGCTCTTCTTCTGGGCCTGGGTGCGCTTCCAGCGAGTGGTGGAGGAGACCACAGGAAACGCAGTCCCCATGTTCCAGCGCGTGGACCAGGCGGGCTTCTTCCTCCCGCTCGACGAGCGCGTGCTCGCGGACACGGACACCCTCTTCGTGTTCGGGCTGGACCACAGCGTCACCGAGCAGCTGCCCTCCCCCGCGGAGATCGAGGCCGTGCGCCACTTCCTCCAGCGCGAGGGCACCTGCCTCGTCATCGGGCCGCACCACGACGTGGGGCACTCGGAGGACCTGGAGCAGCGCAACCTCGAGTACCTGCACCACGGCGACGCGCTGGTGCCCCGCCAGCAGCGCTTCGGCGGCTACACGCGCGCGCTGCTGAAGGGGCTGGGCATCCCGGTGGAGAACCAGTGGGGCCTGCGCCCCGCAGTGGTCGGCGCGAGCGGGGTGAGCGAGTTGGAGAAGGAGGGCGCGATCTCGGGCGTCCCCGGCAAGGCCACCCGCATTGCGCCGCTGAGCATCGCCAAGGACCTGGACACCCGCGGGTGGCTGCAGGGCGTGCGCAACTTCAACTTCCACCTGCACCTGCCGCACTACGCCGTCACGTCCGACGACCCGCGCGCCGCCCACGTCCTCGCCCGCCAGCCCATCGACCTCTCCCGGCCACACCCCTTCACCCGCGCAGGGAACAAGGAGTTCAACACGCTGGTGTGGGTGCCGCGCGGCAGCGGGAGGGCCGGCGACGTCTTGGTGGTCGACTCCACGGTCTTCAGCACGCTGTTCGGCAGCGACGAGAGCCTGGAGCGCTTCTGGAAGAACCTCGCCACGGCGTGACCTCGTGCTCCAGCTCGACGACATCCAGAGTGGCGTGCTGCGGCCCCGGCCCTCGCCGTACGCGGCGACGTACATCCTCTTCCGCATCGATGAGGCCCGCGCGGGGCGCGAGCTGATGGGGCGCCTCTCGCGCGTGGTGGCCTCCGCCGCGCACCCCGAGAGCCCCGCGGGGGCCACCTGGGTCAGCGTCTCGCTCACCTATCCCGGCCTGCGGGCCCTGGGCGTGCCGCAGGAGTCGCTGGACAGCTTCGCCTGGGAGTTCCAGCAGGGGATGGCCGCGCGCGCGAAGGCGCTGGGAGACGAGGGCGAGAGCGCCCCCGAGCACTGGGAGCGCCCCTTCGGGACGGGCGAGGTCCACGTGGTGCTCACCGCGCTCTCGCCGGACCAGACGCACCTGGAGGCCGCGCTCGAGCGGGCGCGCAAGGTGTACCAGGGCCTCTCCGGCATCACCGCCCTCTGGCGCCAGGACTGCCACGCGCTGCCCACCGACACCGAGCCCTTCGGCTTCCGCGACGGCATCGCCCACCCCGCCATCGAGGGCAGCGGCATCGCCGGCAGCAACCGGCACGAGGCGCCCTTCAAGGCGGGCGAGTTCGTGCTCGGCTACCCCGACGAGACCGGCAACCCTCCCCCGATGCCCCGTCCGGACATCCTCGGCCGCAACGGCACCTACGTGGTGTTCCGCAAGCTGCACCAGCGCGTGGCGGAGTTCCGCCGCTTCCTCAAGGAGAGCGCCAGGACTGCCGAGGAGGAGGAGCTCATCGCCGCGAAGCTGATGGGCCGCTGGCGCAGCGGCGCGCCGCTCGCCCTCTGCCCCTTCCACGACGACCCGGCGCTGGGCGAGGACCGCACGCGCAACAACCACTTCCTCTACGGCGACGACGCCACGGGCTACCACACGCCCCCCGGCTCCCACATCCGCCGCTGCAACCCGCGCGACGCGAAGGTGGCCGGCGTGGTGCGGCTGCACCGGATGATCCGCCGCGGCACGGCCTACGGCCCCCAGCTCCCGGAGGGCGTGCTCGAGGACGACGGCGCGGACCGCGGGCTGATGTTCGCCTTCCTCGGCACGCACCTCGGGCGGCAGTTCGAGTTCGTCCAGTCCGAGTGGATCGAGGGCGGGGACTTCCTCGGCCTCGGGGACGCGAAGGACCCGGTCACGGGGAGCAACGACGCGGAGGGCAGCTACGCCTTCCCGAAGAAGCCCGTGCCCCGGCGCCTGCGCGGCCTGTCCCGCTTCGTGGTCACCCTCGGCGGCGAGTACGCCTTCATGCCGAGCCTGAGCGCGCTGCGCTGGCTCGCGGAACTCTCCCCGTGACGCCCGTGCAGGCAGACGTGCTGGTGCTGGGTGCGGGGCCTGCGGGCGTGCTCGCGGCGCTGCGCGCAGGCGACCTGGGCGCGCGCACGGTGCTGCTCACGCGGGAGGCGTTCGGCGGCATGGCGGCGCACGACGGTCCGGTGCCGGTGCGCACGCTCGCGCACGCGGCCCGGCTGCTGCGCGATGCCCGGCAGCTCGGCCGCTACGGCATCGCCGTGCCCGAGCCCGCGCTGGACTACCCGCGGCTGCTCGCCCGCGTGCGCGAGGTGGTGGGCGAGGTGCGCGCCCACGCCGCGCTGCAGCCGCAGATCGACGCGGCCGGCGTCACCGTGCACGAGCAGGTGGGCACCGCGCGCTTCCTGGACCCGCACACCGTGGAGACGGCGAGCGGGCTGCGCGTGCGCGCCGAGAAGCTCATCCTCTGCACGGGGGGCAAGAGCCGCCGCCTGAGCGTGCCCGGCTTCGAGCTGACGAACACGCACAGCGACGCGTGGGGCCTCAGCGCCGTGCCCCCCTCGATGCTGGTCATCGGCGGGGGCGCCACCGGGGCGCAGGTGGCCTCCATCTTCAGCGCCTTCGGCACGCGCGTGCAGCTCTTCCAGGCGGGCGCGCGCATCCTGCCCACCGAGGACGAGGACGTGTCGGCCGCGGTGGCGGAGGCCTTCCGCCGCTCGGGCATCGCGGTGCACGAGGCCTTCGGCGCGATCGAGTCCTTCGAGAAGACCCCGCAGGGCGTGCGGATGCACTTCACGAAGGACGGAGCGCGCGGCAGCGCCGAGGCCGCGCTCGCGGTGGTGGCGGTGGGCTGGGTGGCGGAGACGGGCGGGCTCGCGCTCGAGGCCGCAGGCGTGGAGACCAACCCCCGCGGCTTCGTGCAGGTGGACGCGCACCTGCGCACCTCGGCGCCGCACGTCTTCGCGGCCGGAGACGTGACGGGGCGCCTCATGCTGGTGCCCCAGGCGCTGCAGGATGGCTTCGTGGCGGCGACCAACGCGGTGCGCGGGCCCACGCTGCAGTGCGACTACGGCGTGTCCCCCATCGGCAGCTTCACCGATCCCGAGTACGCCCAGGTGGGCCTCACCGAGGCGAAGGCGCGCGCGACGCGCGACGTGGTGGTGGCGCGGGTGCCCTTCGACTCGACGACGCGCACGCTCATCGACGGGCGCACCACGGGCTTCTGCAAGCTCGTCGTGGACCGCAGCATGCGCACCCTCCTGGGCTGCCACGTGGTGGGCGAGCGGGCGGTGGACATCGTGCAGACGGCGGCCATCGCCATGGCCGCGGGCATGCGGGTGGACGCGCTCGCGCTCGTGCCCCTCTCGTTCCCCACCTACACGGGCATCCTCGGCCGCGCCGCCGCCAGCGCCTCCCGGCAGCTCAACCGCGAGGCCGACCCGGGCCGCTTTCCGGAGCTTCGCTGAGCGCCTCCGGGGTTTCCCTCTCGGGGGGAGTCTGGACCCGGGAGCACGGGCGGCGGGTAGCCCGGGCGCCTGCTGCGAAGCGGCCCCTCCCACGCCACCTTCCTTTGGGCTCGACCCAAGGAGGATGTGCCATGAAGAACTTCAAGGCTGTGGGGCTGGCGCTGATGGCGGTGGGACTTCTCTTTGGCTCGGCAGCCCGTGCCGGCGGGGAGCACCAGAAGATGCAGAAGGCGGTCGAGAAGAAGATGGACTACCTCGACCGCGTCACCCGCTTCGAGCGCGATCAGATCCAGCTCGGGCAGCTCGCGCTGGCGCACAGCCAGCAGCCGCGCGTGCGCGAGTTCGCCAACCGCCTCATCAACGATCACAAGGCCAGCCTCAAGACCATCCAGACCTGGGCCGAAGGCCGCGCGATGCAGGTGGCGGCCCTCAACGAGGATGCAAACCAGGGCACCGGCGGCAGCGGCACCAACAGTGGCGCTGCGATGGGGACCATCGCCCAGACGAGCGCCAAGGGGGCCCAGGCGAACAACGAGTACAGCAAGAAGACCGAGCAGCAGCGCCAGACGCTCGGCGCGCTCCCGCCCGAGAAGTTCGACAAGGAGTTCCTCTCGGCCGTCGTCAAGTCGCAGGAGGAGGGCAAGAAGCTGCTGAAGCAGGGGGGCGACGAGTTCGAGGCGGACCACACGCTCGCATCAGTCCTCGCCAAGGGCCAGCCCACCATCGACGCCCACATCGCGCAGGCGAAGTCGCTCAAGGACATGCTCTGAGCGGCTGCCCCCTCTCCGCCCGGGAGAGCGCCTTACACCGCGCACGGCGGCGCGGTGGGGGCCCGCTCGGATGCGCGCGAGGGCACCCGCTTCCTCGTCACCCTGCCCCGCCACAGCGTGGCCACCGCGCAGGAGCGCCCGGAGCGCTCGCCGACCTGAGGCGCGGGGCTACCCGCCGCCGCCCTCGTTCGCACCCGAGCCACCCGTCGCGGGAGCCGGGGCTGGCGCGGGCTCGGGCTCCGGCGCAGGCTCGGCCTGGGGCTCCTGCGGCGCGGCGGCTGCTGCCCCCGAGCCACCGGTGCCGGGCTCGGGAGCCGGCGCGGGCTCGGGAGCAGGCGCAGGCTCCGCGGCCGGGGGCGGCGCCGGCTCCGCCGCGGGAGCCGCACCCGAGCCACCGCTCGCGGGCGGCGGGGTGTGTTCCTCGTGCACGGTGCTCTTGGCGTTGTCCATCCCCTCCGCACCGGACGACTTGTGCGCACAGCCGGAGCCGAGCAGCGCGAGACCTGCGAGCAGGCCGATGAATCCCTTCATGGTGTCCTCCTTGGGTCGAGCCCAGGGAAAGGTGGCGAGGGTGGGGCCGCTCTGCAGCAGCCACCCGGCCTACCCGCCGCCCGTGCTCCCGTCTCGGGAAGGGTCCCGAGGCGAGCGCGGAGCGGGAAACAACCCTCGGGAGCGCCACCACCGGGCAGAGGGGTGGCGCCCCCGAGGACGCTGTGACGGCGCGAACTCCCCGTTCCGTCGCCGTCGCAGACCCGACCCCGGCGCGATCAGCGCCGGGCCAACTTGAAGTGCGCCACGTCCGGAGCCGGGTATACTGTCCGTATACCCACCGGTTCGCCTGGGGCCCGGCTCTCAGGGGCGCTGCGGACGGCGGCCCTCGGCTCCTGTCCACCGGGATGGACCGGAGGCAGGAGAGCACCCGAGCCCGGCGCCCTCGGCTGCCAGGCGGGCAGGAGAGTCGTCCAGTCCCGCACGGGCGACCGGAGCAGCGCAGCAGGCAGGGTCGCAGGGGGAGCGTCGAGGATGGAGATCAGCACTTCGGACATGGACGGGCAGCCGGAGGATCGACCGTGAGCAGGAGGACCCCAGCAGGCCCGAGTATACAGCCTGTATACCCGAATGATTCCTCGCGCGCGAATGGCTCGATCGCCAGCTTCCTGCACCGCAACCGCATCCTCGAGGGCGCGGCCCGGGTGTTCGCGAAGCGCGGCTTTCGCCAGGTGAGCGTGGAGGAGCTGCTGGAGGCGGGCTCGGTCTCGCGCCGCACCTTCTACAAGTACTTCCGCAGCAAGGAGGACGTGCTGCAGGCCCTGCACGCGGTCTCGCTGCAGTACCTGCTCGAGCGCACGCGCGAGGCGATGGAGGCGGCGCCGGACCTGCCCGGCAAGCTCGAAGCCTTCGTGGACACCTACCTCTCCTTCAACCGCACGGACCTCGAGCTCTTCCGCACCCTCCAGGCCGAGGCGCTGCGGCCGGACACGCCGCTCGCCCGCGAGCGCGCAAGGGTGGTGGAGACGATCGCGGAGCGCCTCTCGGACGAGGTGCAGGCGGTGCACGGCCGCCGCCCCGAGCGCTGGCTGATGATGGGGCTGCTCGCGGGGCTCACCGAGGTGAACGTGCAGCTGCACGCCCAGGGCAAGGTGACGCCGGCGCTGTGTGCGCGAGCCCGCCGCGCGATGCTGCGCATCCTGCAGGCGGGGCTCGCCCCGGAGGGGGGCCCCGTGCCGCCCCTGCCGCTGGAGCCGCGGCGCGCCGTCAGAAGTGGTGCGTGATGCGCTGCAGCCAGTCCCGGTCCAGCGTCCACGGCGTGCTCGCCCCCTTGAACCAGGGCGCGTAGCCCTGCCCTTGGGGCGCGTTGGGCTCGCGGTAGGTCCACCAAGTCCAGCCGATGCCACCGTCGCCCAGCTGCTCCAGCAGCCCGTCCACGATGTTTCCGGCGTCAGGCACCGACTTGCGGATGCCCACCTGCTGCACGAACACCGGCGCGTCGTGGCGGCTGCGGAACTCCGCCAGCGCGGCGTACCAACCCGGGTCGCTCGCGGCCTGCAGGAACAGGTCTCCCGTGTAGACGAGCGAGGTGCCCCCGTCGATGTACGCCGTGTCGAGGTGCTGCAGGTCGTAGCCCGCGCCCGCGCCCACCAGCACCGGGATGCTCGGCTCGGAGGCGCGGATGCTCGGCAGCAGCGAGGCGTAGAAGGCGGGAAAGAGGCTCCAGTCCGGGCAGGCGGCGTGGGCGCCGCAGGTGAAGTTGGGCTCGGGCAGCAGCTCGTACATGCCCATGCGCGGCACGCCCGCGTAGCGCGCGGCGAGGAAGGCCCAGGCCGCAGCGAAGCGCCGCTTCATCTCCGGGTCGTTGGAGAAGTTCGCCGCCGCGCCGCCCTCCGCCGCGCCGCAGGCAGCCACCGTGTCGCGCTCGCGGCTGCCCTGCCCGCAGTTGCTGTCCACGAAGAGCACCACCCAGAGGCCGTGCCGCACCGCCCAGGAGATGTTCCGGTCCAGCTGGCACAGGTGCGCCGCGTCCAGGTACGGAGGACCGCTCGGGTCATAGGCGTCTGCGCCGTCCGGGTAGTCCCCCCACCAGCGCAAGGGCAGGCGCACCACCGTGGCGCCCTGGGCGGCGTTGTCGATGGCGTCCTGCTCCGTGCCGCTGCCCCACTCGCCCCAGTTCCACCCCCGCAGCACCACCTCCTGCCCGTGCTCGTCCAGGATGCGCGGGCCACTCACCGCGAGGCGCGTCACGGGGCCTGCGTCCACCTCGAGGCAGGAGGGGATGACGGCGCCGGCATCCGGCAGGCCTCCGCCGCGTCCGGAGGACGCCGGGCCGCAGGCGAGCACGAGCAGCAGGAGGAGCCCGGTGGAGCGCACCGGGCAGGACACTGCGAGCGCGCGGCGAGGAGGCGTCATCGCCTCCTCGAACCGCGCAGACGCGCGGAAGTTGCGCGCCCCCGCACTCAGCGCCTCCGGCTGCGCCGGGGACTCACCACCTCGTGCACTTGGGGCAGGGGACCTTGATGATGCCGTCCCCGTCATCCTGCGCCACCACGGTGCGCGAGGCAGTGGAGGCTGCAGGACGGGGCTGCGGGTGGCCGAAGCCGAAGAAGGACCAGAGGATCAGCAGGTACGCCATGGGGAAGCTCCACGGGAAGGCGCCGGAGAGGACGCACCCCGGGTCGGCGCCGCGCCCCCGGGACGCCGGAGGATGGCAGCGCCCGCTCAGGGCACGACTCGCACTCCAGGTGAGGGGCGCTTTGACTGTCCGCCAAGAGTCACTCCCCCCGCTCTCCTCCCGGCGTAGGACCCGCACTCACACAGTGGAGTTATATTTTTTCACCTACATTGCGTGTTGGCCGGGATTCTCCTTATAGAGGTCGGGCGTTGCGAGCGCGCCTCGGTGCGCGCTCGACCCTCCCCGCTGGAGCTCCCCGCCATGAAGCCCACCTCCCCCTCCGCGGCGCGCATCGCCGCGCTGCTCCTGCTCGGTGTGCTCGTCATGGCGGGGTGCGACGGTGCCACCCCGCCCCCGAAGGTGGACCCGGGCGCGAGCGCACCGGACGCCGCGCGCTCGAGCGTGGAGGTGAGCCCGACCGCGCACGCGCTGGCGAATGGCGTGGACGCGGTGGAGGTGAAGGTCACGGTGCGCACGGCGGCGGGCGCTGCGCTGCCGGGCCTCACCGTGACGCTGAGCGCGGAGGGCGAGGGCCGCAGCGTGCAGCAGCCCGCGGCCCCCACCGATGCGCAGGGCGTGGCCACCGCGCGCGTCACGTCGACCGTGGCAGGGACCGGCGCCGTGACCGCCCGCGTGGCGGCGCAGGGCAGCTCCGTGGAGCTCGCGAGCCACCCCACCGTCACCTTCGCTGCCCTCCCCGCCTCGCGGCTCGCCTTCGCCGCGCCGCCGCCGGACGCGGTGGCGGGCGCGCCCCTCGCCGAGGTGGCGGTGCGGCTGCAGGACGCGGACGGTAGGACGGTGACGGACGCCACCGGCAGCGTCACGCTCGCGCTGGGCTCCGGCCCCGCGGACGCGGCGCTGCAGGGCACGCTCACGGCCGAGGCGGTGGAGGGCGTCGCGCACTTCCCCGGGCTCACGCTCGAGCGCGCGGGCGAGGGCTACTCGCTGCTGGCGAGCGCCGCGGGCCTCACGGGCGCGACGAGCGCCCCCTTCGCGGTGACCCCGGCGCCGGTCGCGCAGCTCGCGCTGCGCGTCTCGCCGGCGACGGTGGAGGCCGGTACCCCGGCGGACCTCGAGGTGACGGCGCTCGACACCTTCGGCAACACGGTCACGGGCTTCCGCGGCACGGTGGCGTTCAACCCGGGCGCGCTCGCCGAGGGGCTGCCGGCGGACTACACCTTCACCGCGGCGGACCTCGGCCACCACACCTTCCCGGGCGGAGCCGCGCTCACGCGCGCCGCCGTGCATCCGCTGACGGTGGTCGACGTCGCGGCGAGCCCGCTCGTCGCCGGAACGGCGCAGCTCACCGTGCTCCCCGCCGAGGCCCAGCGCCTGTCCACCGCGGTGCTGCCCACGGGCCTGCGCGTGCGCCAGCCCTTCACCCTCGATGTCTCGGTGCAGGATGCCTACGGCAACCTCGTGCCTTCGAGCAGCGCCGCCGTGAGCCTCGCGCTCGGCCCCTCGGGCACGCTCTCCGGTACCTCCACGCTGAGCGCGGAGTCCGGCGTCGCCCACTTCTTCGGCCTCTCCATCGCGCAGGAGCGCGCGGACTGGGTGCTGGTCGCGTCCGCAGCGGGGCTCGAGTCCAGCGCCACGCCCGCCTTCTCCGTCACCGACGACGTGGCCCCCGCCCTGCCGGTGCTCGCGCTCGCCGGGCAGGCCACCGCCACCTCGCTCACGGTGGCCTGGACGGCCGTGGGTGACGATGGCTCCGAGGGGACGGCGGCGCAGCACGAGCTGCGCTACTCGCTGCAGGACATCGCGTCCGACGCGGACTTCGCCGGGGCGACGCCGGTCGCGCTCGGCGCGCCCAGGGCCTCGGGAGGCGCGGAGTCCGCGTCGCTCAGCGGCCTCGCACCCCACACCACCTACTACGTCGCGCTGCAGGTGACGGACGACGCGGGCAACCGCGTGCGCTCCGCCACCCTGCCCGTCTCTACCGCCTTCGCCACTGCGGCGAAGCTGGCCTTCCTCGACCAGCCCTCCGCGGGCACGGCCGGCGCGGCACTGCCCGGCCTGCGCGTTGCCGTGCAGGACGCGGAGGGGCTCGGGGTGGACCAGGCGGACTCCGCGGTGACGCTGAGCGTGGAGGGCGTGAGCGGCTTCGGTCCCTGGACGGTCTCGGCCAGCGGCGGCATCGCCACCTTCTCGAACGTGCGCATCGACCGCGCCGGCGCGGACTACCGCCTCGTCGCGAGCTCCGGAGGCCTCACGGGCGCCGCGAGCCAGCCCTTCGCCATCGGGCACGCCGCTGCGGCGCGGCTCGCGCTGAGCGGGCTGCCCTCGGGCGTCGTGGTGGGCGACGCGCAGAGCGTCGGCGTCACGGTGAAGGACGCCTTCGACAACACGGTGGTGGACGCGACGAACGCGCTCACCCTCTCCTCCACGGACGGCGCCGCCACGCTGCCCGCCGCGCACACGCTGACGGCGGCGGAGGGTGGCGAGCACACCTTCACGGGCATCGTCTTCGAGACCGGGGGCTCGCAGCGCCTCACGGTCTCCGCGGCAGGGCTCACCAGCGCGGCCCAGACCACCGAGGTGGATGACCCCACGCCGCGCGGGCTGGTGCTCTCGGGCCTCGCCTCCCAGGGGACGGCGGGCGACTCCGTCACCGTCACGCTCGAGGCCCGCGACGCGATGGGCCGCGTCGCGCCAGGCTACCGCGGCACGGTGCACTTCACCACGGACGACGCGCAGGCGACTCTTCCCGCGGACTACACCTTCACCGAGGCCGACGCGGGCCAGCACGCCTTCTCCCTCGCCCTGCGCAGCGCCGGAACCCACAGCGTCACCGCGACGGACACCGCGAGCGCGGGCTTCAGCGCTTCGGCCGGCACCACCGTGCGCTGGGCGCCGCTCGCCTCGCTCACGCTGCAGGGCCCCGCGAAGGCCACCGCCGGCAGCCCCGTCACCGTGAGCCTCCTCGCGCGCGACGCCTTCGGCAACGCGGTGCGGGACTACGCCGGCACGGTGCACTTCAGCTCCGCGGACGCGCAGGCCGTGCTGCCCGCGGACTACACCTTCACGTCCCTGGACGAGGGCAACCGCCGCTTCCCGGTAACGCTCGTGCGCGCTGGCAGCACCGTGCTGAGCGTGGCGGACGCGGCCGCGGGCCTGGGCGATGCGGCCACCCTCGCGGTGGACGCGGGCGCGGCCTCCGGGCTGGAGCTCGCGGCCGCCGCGGGCCCCGTGACGGCCGGCACCCCGCTGTCCCTCACGCTGAGCGCGCGCGACGCGTGGGGCAATCTCGTCCCCGGCTACACGGGCACCGTGCACTTCACCTCCGACGACACGCAGGCGGTGCTGCCCGGGGACTCCGCGTTCTCGGCCGCGGACGCGGGCCAGCACGCCTTCAGCGCCGAGCTGCGCACTGCGGGCACCCGGCAGCTCGCCGCCGTGGACCTGGCGCAGGTCACCTTGCGCGCCCAGCTGCAGCGCGAGGTGGTGCCCGCCGCCCCCAGCACGCTGCGCTTCGCAGACGCTCCGGCCAGCGGCACCGTGCGCACTGCGCTCTCCACCGTACAGGTGGAGGTGCTGGATGCCTACGCGAACCGGGTGACGGAGAGCGCGTCCGCCATCACGCTGAGCCTCGCGGGGGGCAACGCCGCGGCGACGCTGTCCGGCACGCGCGCCGTGGCGCCCTCCAGCGGCGTGGCCAGCTACCCGGACCTCTCGGTGGACCAGCAGGGCACGGGTTTCGTGCTCGTGGCCAGCGTGACGGGGCTCGCGGGCGCGACGAGCGCCCCCTTCTCCATCGTGGACGACCAGGCGCCGGCGACCCCCTCCCTCTCCGCGAGCGAGGTGTACAGCGACCGCCTCACGCTCTCGTGGCTCGCCGTCGGTGACGACGGGAGCGCGGGCCAGGCCTCCGCGCAGGAGCTGCGCTACGCCACCAGCGCGCTCACCGCCGAGACCTTCGGCTCGGGCCAGCAGGTGGCCCTGGGCGCGCCCGCGGCAAGCGGCACCTCCGAGTCCGTCACCATGGCCGGGCTCGCCGCAGGCACCGCGTACCACTTCGCGCTGCGCGTGAGCGACGACGCGGGCAACGTGAGCTACGCCTTCCTCGATGCCTCGACGGCCGCAGACCCCTGCGCGGGCGTCACCTGCACCCCGTCCGCGGACAGCTGCGCCGCGGACGGCGTCACGCGCCTCACCTACAGCGCGAGCTGCGCCGTCGTGAACGACGCACCCAGCTGCCAGGAGCAGTCCACGTCCGTGGCCTGCACGGGCGCGAACGCCGTCTGCGTGCAGGGCGCCTGCACCGCGGCGCCCCCGCCCGCCGCCTCCGAGCTCGTCATCTCCGAGGTGATGCACACGCCTTCCGTGGGCACGACCGAGTACGTGGAGCTCACCAACACCACCCAGCACCTGCTGAACCTGAACGGTGTGACGCTCAGCTACGCGGGGACGGGCACCCCGGGCAGCTTCACCGTGGGCACGGGCGTCCCCGTCGTCCTGGGCGCGGGCGGGCGCTTCGTGCTCGCGCAGAGCGCAGGCGCGGACACCAATGGCGGCGTGGCGGCGAACGCTGCGTACGGTGAGGCCTTCCTCCTCGACGGCCAGGGCACGCTGGACGTGAAGCGGGGCAGCACCTCGCTCGACTCCCTCGCGTACACCCCCAGCTTCCCCCAGACACCCGGCCGCGCGATGAGCCTCGCGGCCTCCATCGTGGGCACGAGCGCGAGCGCGCACCCCTGGTACTGGTGCGACGCCACGGACGTGCTCGCGGGCGGAGACCGGGGCACGCCCGGCGCCGCCAACGGCAGCTGCGGAATCGCGGTGCAGGCACCGGTGGACTTCTGCGCCATCCAGTCGCCGAAGACCATCGCGTCCGTGGCACCGGGTGCGTCCACCTCCGTGTACGGCCAGTTCTACGAGCCGGGCGCCACGGACCGGAACCTCTCCGGCAACGACGGCTACCCCCACGTCTTCGCGGAGCTGGGCTACGGCACGAGCACGGACGTCAGTACCTGGACGTGGGGCGCGGCGCCCTTCGACGCGGGCTTCGTGACCACCGGAAACAACGACCAGGTGGTGGGCACGCTGAGCATCCCCAACTCGGGTAGCTACCTCTACGGCTTCCGCTACCAGGTGCGTGACCCGGCCACTGGGGCGCTCTCGCCCTACACGTACTGTGACCAGGACGGCGTCGCGACGCCTTCCGCGGGCAACTACGGCACGGTGACGGTGGCGGCCCTGCAGCCGCCCCTGACGAACCACGTGGTCATCAGCGAGTTCTCGGGTGGAAACGGCACGGGCACCGCCGCCACGGACGAGTTCATCGAGCTCTACAACCCGACCAACGCGGACGTGGACCTGTCCAACTGGCAGGTCGGCTACAAGTCCGCGACCGGGACCACCTGGAGCTCGACCGTCACCATTCCGGCCGGGAAGATCATCCGTGCCCACGGGTACTTCCTGCTGGCCGGAGCCAACTACAGCGGCGGTGCCACCGCCCCCAGGGACGTTCCGTACACCTTCGACGCCTCCTCCTCCACGACGGCCGGCGGCCACGTGCGGCTCCAGCGCCTCGTGAGCGGGACGTACGTGGACGTGGACAAGCTGGGATGGGGCACCGGGAATTCCCCCGAGGGCACCGCGGCCCCAGCCCACCCCGCCGTGGGTGGCAGCCTCGAGCGCAAGGCAGTCAGCACCTCGACCTCGGCGACGATGGCCGTGGGCGGAGCGGACGCTCTGCGCGGCAACAGCCAGGACACCGACGACAACTCGAAGGACTTCGTCACCCGGGCCGTCCGCCAGCCGCAGAGCTCGGTGAGCCCGACGGAGATCTACTGAGACCGCGGCCCCCGGGACGATGACCGCCCCGCCCCCCCGTCACGGGTGGAGCGGGGGGCTCACGCCCCGCCGCGCAGCAGCCACAGCCCCGCGAGCACCATCAGGAAGTAGGGCACCAGCGCGCCCGCCCCCGCGTAGTCCTTCGCGAGCCGCTGGCCGAAGAAGAGGCTGAGCAGCGCGACCCCCGCGAGCGCGACCCCGAACAGCGCCACGCGCCCCTCGCCCGAGGCGAGCAACTGCACGAAGCCCACCGCGCTCAGGGCCCCCGCCCCCACCTCGAGCAGCGTGACCACCGCGAGCATCAGCGGCACCACGGCGCGCAGGGGGCTCTTGGCGAAGTGCCCGGTGAGCCAGCCCAGGTTCCCCTTCCAGTCGAAGAACTTGTCCAGGCCCGACTGGAGGAAGAGCACCGCGAAGAAGGCGGCGGTGAGCGCCTGGGCGAACCAGAGGGGGAGGTGGGGGGCGTCGAGAGCGGGCATGAGGGCCCCACTCTTAGCGCCCCCGCGCGCCTGGGGGCCAGGGAAGCGTGCACCAGTGGCCGCGGGGGCGAACGAGCGGCCTTCCCTTCCGGCCTTCCGCCCCTATCGTGAAATACCTATGGCCACCCAGAACCCGCAGACGGCGCAGCGCGCGCTCGCAGTGCTCCTCATCATCGCGCTGGTGCTGCTCGCGCTGATCATCCAGCCCTTCGCCAGCGCCTTCTTCCTCGCGGCGGTGCTGGCCGGCGCCCTGCGGCCCGTGCAGACCTGGCTCACCCGCAAGCTGCGCGGGCGCAAGAACGTGTCCGCGGCGCTGATGTGCATCGGGATCATCCTGGTGCTGGTGGGGCCCATCGCGGGCATCGCCACCTTCGTGGTCTCCGAGATCTCCACCGGCGTGAAGTACGTGAGCCAGACGGTGCGCAGCGAGGGCGTGACGGGGCTGGTGGACCGGCTGCCGCCCAGCGCCCAGAAGCTCGCCCGCAAGGCGCTGGACCGCATCCCGGTGGAGGAGGGGCAGCTGGACGAGGAGATCCAGAAGCGCGCCCAGAGCCAGAGTGGGCGCGCGGCAGCGGCCGTGACGAGCGCGGTGGCGGCCACGGGCTCCTTCGCGGTGCAGGCGACGATGATGCTCATCGCCTTCTTCTTCTTCCTCGTGGACGGGCGCGCGCTGGTGGGCTGGCTCGAGGACGTGTCTCCGCTGCTCCCCGGCCAGGTGACGGAGCTCTTGGAGGAGTTTCGCAAGGTGAGCGTCTCGGTGATGGTGAGCACCATCGCCACCAGCGGCGTGCAGGCGGTGGCGGCGCTCATCGGCTACTTCATCGCCCGCGTCCCCTACCCCGTCTTCTTCGCGGTGATGACCTTCTTCGTCGCCTTCATCCCGGCCATCGGGGCGGCCGGCGTCTGCCTCTTCGCCGCGCTCATCCTGCTCGCGCTGGGCAAGACGTGGATGGCGCTGTTCCTGGCCATCTGGGGCGTGACGGTGGTGGGCCTGGTGGACAACCTGCTCAAGCCGGTGCTCGCGAAGAAGGGCATGGAGATGCACGGCGCGGTGGTGTTCTTCGCCCTGCTCGGCGGGCTCGCGGTGTTCGGCACGGTGGGCCTGCTCATCGGGCCCCTCATCGTGTCCTTCTTCCTCGCGCTGTTCCGCATGCGCCAGCGCGCGGTGGGCCGGGCGAAGCCGCCGCCCCCGGGCGCCGTGCCCTTGCCGCCGCCGGCCACGCAGACCCTGCCCCACCAGGGGTAGGGTCCGCGGGCGCGCGCCGCTACGGGTCGATGACCGTGGTGGAGGCCGTTACCTTGAGCGAGTAGCTCCCGGTGGCCCCCGAGTAGCCCACCACCTTCACCAGGTAGGTGCCGGCGGAGGGCAGCGTGGCGCTGCCGGTCTCGGGGTTGTTCGCGGTGTAGCCGCGCGCGAGATAGCTGGAGGTGTTGGAGGCCGGGTAGAGGTACCAGTCCAGGTCCGCGGTGCCGCTGATGCTCAGGCTCACGGTGACGCTGCCGCCCGCCTTGGCGTCGAAGCTGAACCAGTCCGCGTCCGTGCTGGAGCCCACCGCGCCGCTCACCGCCACGCCGTTGCCCACGCGCCCGTCCGCGCTCGCCGCGGTGCCGTTGTCCTCGCTCTCCGCGGTGATGGCGGTGGAGCCCGTGGGCGGAGGCGTCGTCGTGGTGTCGCTCGGGATGAGGAAGTCCTTCACCACGGCCATGTGCTGCATGTTGGTCGCGCCGCTGTCGGTAGAGCGCGCGGGCGTAATCTCACTGATGGGCGAGTACACGCGCGTGTCGGCGACGAGGCCGCCTGAGAAGCTGCTCGCGCCGATGACGGTGGCCGTCTGGTAGGCCTTGAGGTCCGCGTCCACCAGCACGTGATCGTAGGGCTTGGCGCGCGCGGCGTTCGTGTTGGTGTTGCCGTTGCGGTCCGCCGGATAGGGGCTCGCGGTGCTCACCACCTGCGAGAAGGTGGTGAGGCAGGCCTCCGAGCGCGAGTCGGTGTTGAAGTCACCGGCGATGGCCAGGTAGTCGCCCGTGGGGATGTTCGCCTTGATGAGGTTCACCAGCTGCTGGGCCTCGCCGTTGCGGGTCGCGGCGTCCGCCGTGAGCAGGTGCACGCTCACCACCCAGAGGTCCTTGGGGCCCGGCACGTCGATGCGCGCCCAGGCGAAGTCGCGGTTGGTGACGGCGGTGTCGTCCCACTCGCCCGCGGCGAGGATGGGCCAGCGGCTGATGACGCCGTTGGGGATCTGCGCGCCCGCCTCGCGGAAGTACGAGAAGCCGGTGCCGAAGGCCGTATTGACGAAGCCGCGGATGGCGGTGGCCGAGTTGTCCCCGTAGTTGAACTCCTGGATCATCACCACGTCCGGCTTCACGCCCTGGAAGATGCGGATGCCCTCGCCGGGGTCGTAGCTCTGCAGGTTGCCGCTCGAGATGTTCGCGGCCATCAGGCGCACGCGCGTGGTGGTGAGCGCGGCCTCGCTCTGGCCCACGGCGTCGGCGGGAGCGTCGAAGTCTTCGGGGCCTCCGCAGGCGGCGAGGGCGAGCAGGAGGGGCAGGACGTAACGGGGCTGCAGATTCATGGTGACCGGCCTTGCCCGCCCGGGAGGGCGCGGGCGCTAGGGGTGCGACGTGCGGTCTGCACCCCGCCCCGGATGGGGCGCCCAGGTGCTCTCCGCGGCCCGGCGTTATCCTCCGGACACCCACACCCCTGCCGTCACGGACGGGTCGAAACGTTCGATCTTGTGCGCTACTCCGTCGCGCTGAAGGCGGGCGCGCGCTCGATGCCCAGCTTCTTCATCCGACTCTGCAGGGTGCTGGGCTTGAGGCCGAGCAGCGCCGCCGCCCCGCCCTCCCCGTAGACCCGGCCCCGGGTGAGCGCGAGCACGCGCAGGATGTGCTCGCGCTGCACGGCGGCGAGCGTGGGCACCCGGCCGCGCTCGAGCGGAAGCGCCACGCTCGCCTGCATCTCCTCCAGCTCCTCCTCGCCCTCCTCCCCGGCCTCGCGCGTGGGCAGGTCGAAGGCGTCCGCACCCAGCTCCCTGCGGGTGGCGAGGATGGTGGCGCGCTCCAGCGCGTTCGCGAGCTCGCGGATATTGCCCGGCCAGTCGTAGGCGGCGAGCCGCTGCAGGCCGTCGCGCGTGACGCGCATCCCGCGCCTCCCCGTGCGCATCGCCTGCTCCTCGAGCAGGAAGCTGCACAGCAGCGGCAGGTCCTCGCGCCGCTCGCGCAGGGGCGGCAGGCGCAGCGGGAAGACGCTGAGCCGGTAGAAGAGGTCCTCGCGGAAGCGCCGCTGGGCAATCGCCTGCTGCAGGTCCACGTGGGTCGCCGCGAGGATGCGCACGTCCGCGCGCACCGTGCGGTCCGAGCCCACCGGCTCGAAGCTCTTCTCCTGCAGCGCGCGCAGGAGCTTCGCCTGCAGCTCCACCGGCAGCTCGCCCACTTCATCCAGCAGCAGCGTGCCCCCGTGCGCCATCTGGAAGCGCCCGGCTCGGTCGCGCGTGGCGCCGGTGAAGGCCCCCTTCACGTGGCCGAACAGCTCGCTCTCCAGCAGCCCCGCGGGAATCGCCGCGCAGTTGAGCGTCACGAAGGGGTGGTCCGCGCGCGCGCTCCAGCGGTGGATGGCGCGCGCGAGCCGCTCCTTGCCCGTGCCCGTCTCGCCCAGCAGCAGCACCGGCGTGTCCGTCTCGGCCACCTGGCGCGCGCGCCGCGCGAGCTCGCGCATCGCGGGGCTGCGGCTGGTCTCCAGCACGCCCTCGCTCTCGCCGCCCAGCTGCGCCTCGAGCAGCTTCGCGTGGTCGTGGTCCTGCTGGTGCAGCCGCTCGAAGGCCGCGCGCTGCTCGGCCGCCTGCAGCGCCGTGGCGAGCATCTGGCCGTACACCTCCACCAGGTCCACCACGCTCTGCGGGTAGGCCTCGCACTCGGCGCGGTCCAGGGTGAGCACGCCGTAGCAGCGCTCCCCCGCGCACAAGGGCACCACCATGCACGCGTGGCCCGGCGGCAGGTCCAGCACGCCGTCGAAGGGATCGCCATCCCCGTGCGCGTGGTCCTCTTCCGTGAAGGCGCGCGCGCGGCGGCTCTCCAGCGCGTCGCGCAGACTGGGGAAGTCCTGCAGGCTCAAGGCGTGCTCGCGCACCTGGGCGCTGGCCAGGGGGCCGCGCGCCGCGGTGGCCACCAGCCGGCCGTCCTTGAGGAGGAACAGCGTGGCCAGGTCGAAGCGCGCCACGCGCCCCAGCCACTCGAGCCCCCGCCGCAGCAGCTCCCCCACCGTGGGCTCGCTGCTCGCCAGCTCGGTCAGGTCCCGCACGTCCGGAGCCAGCGCGTTGGGCACCCTCGCGACCTGGGAGCCCTGAGCAGAAACCTGCGCAACCTTGTCGTCCGCCATGCGTCTTCTCTAGCGTGGAAACACCGAGATTGCAGTGGCGCCTCACACCGACATTTCGTTATCTACCGAGACGTCGGCGGCACCCCAGGGAGCCGGTTTCATAAGCCCCTGGAATCACGGCAGCGGCCCATGTGGCATGGCTGCTGCTTAAGTGAACCTCCGTTGCCGTCTGCAGTCGCAGTCCTCAACACAAGCCGCACTTCCCGGTGGCACTGACCGGTGGGTGCTGACAAGAAGCCACTCAACCCGGACTGGTCCCAGACACGTGGAAAGGGGCCGGCCTCAACCCCCCAAGGAGCACATCCAGATGCTTACCGTTGGCGACAAGATCCCCGAGTTCAAGGTCAAGGCCGTCGTGTCCATGGAGAAGGGCAAGGAGTTCCAGGACATCACGGACAAGGACTACAAGGGCAAGTGGAAGGTCATCTTCTTCTGGCCGAAGGACTTCACCTTCATCTGCCCGACCGAGATCGCGGAGTTCGGCCGCAAGAACAAGGACTTCCAGGACCGCGACGCGCAGGTCCTCGGCGTGTCCACCGACTCTGAGTTCGTGCACCACGCGTGGCGCACCCACCACGCGGACCTGAAGAACCTCCCCTTCCCGATGCTCGCGGACATCAAGCGCGAGATCTCCAGCGCCATGGGCGTGCTGCACAAGGAGGAGGGCGTCGCGCTGCGCGCCACCTTCATCGTGGACCCGGACAACATCATCCGCCACGTGACCGTGAACGACCTGAGCGCGGGCCGCAACATCTCCGAGACCGTGCGCACCCTGGACGCGCTCCAGACCGACGAGCTCTGCCCCTGCAACTGGGAGAAGGGTCAGGAGACCCTCACCCAGAAGCTCGCGAAGGCGGGGTAAGGAACCATGGCCTCGCTCGAAGAGATCCGCGGCTCGCTCGCGGACGCCCACAAGGACACGCGGCTCAACCTCTCCAGCGTCATCGAGAGCAACAGCCTCACGCCCGAGCAGCGCTGGGGCGTGGCGGTCGCGTGCGCCTACGCCGCCCGCAACGAGCGCCTGAAGGAGGCGATCCTCGAGGAGGCGAAGAAGGCGCTGCCCAATGCCGAGCCGGTCCTCGAGGACGCGCGCGCTGCCGCGTCCCTCATGGGGATGAACAACATCTACTACCGGTTCCGCCACATGGTGGGGAAGGAGAGCTACTCCACCAAGCGGCCCGGCCTGCGGATGAACCGCATGGCGCAGGTGCAGACCAACAAGGTGGACTTCGAGCTGGTCTGCCTCGCGGTCAGCGCCATCAACGGCTGCGAGATGTGCGTGCAGAGCCACGAGAAGGTCGTCATCGACGGCGGCCTGACCGAGGACCAGGTGCACGACGCGGTGCGAATCGCGTCGGTCATCCACGCCGCAGCGGTGGGGCTCGAGTCGTAGCCCCGAGCGTCTGCTGAAGCTTCACCTGGGCGCCCCCGCTCCTCTCGAGGACGGGGGCGCTCTTTTTTTGTCCCGCGTCCTCCCTCTCCCCCTGGGAGAGGGTCGGGGTGAGGGAGCCTGGTCTCCCACCAGGCAACCGTGCTCCCCCCTCCTGCCCCCCGGTCCCGCAGTCCCAATCCTCCCGGGAGGCCGTCTCGGGAGGAGCCCCGCATGAAGCTCAAGGATCTGTTGTCGCGCTGGCCCGTGGTGCGGCAGCTGCGCGACCGCGACCCCGCAGGGCTCGGCGAGAGCGCGAAGAGCGCCCGCACCCACGCGCTGCACCCGCGCACGCGGCGCGCCGACCGGGTTGCGAAGTCCATCTGCCCCTACTGCGCGGTGGGCTGCGGGCAGCGCGTGTACGTGAAGGACGAGAAGATCCTCGACATCGAGGGTGACCCGGACAGCCCCATCTCGCGCGGCCGGCTCTGCCCCAAGGGCGCAGCGAGCTTCCAGCTCGTCACCGGCACGCACCGCCTGCAGCAGGTGCTCTACCGGCGGCCCGGCGGGCTCGAGTGGGAGACGCTCCCGCTGGAGCGCGCCATGGACATGGTGGCCGAGCGCGTGAAGCGCGTGCGCGACGAGACGTGGGAGGAGAACTCCCCCTCGGGCGAGTCCGTGCGCCGCACGCTGGGCCTCGCGCACCTGGGCGGCGCGACGCTGGACAACGAGGAGAACTACCTCATCAAGAAGCTGTTCACCGCGCTGGG
Source organism: Aggregicoccus sp. 17bor-14 (assembly GCF_009659535.1). Classification (NCBI taxonomy): domain Bacteria; kingdom Pseudomonadati; phylum Myxococcota; class Myxococcia; order Myxococcales; family Myxococcaceae; genus Aggregicoccus; species Aggregicoccus sp. 17bor-14. The sequence goes on along the minus strand of NZ_VJZZ01000007.1, from coordinate 329,004 downwards.
CGTCGTCCAGGTCGAGAACCAGGCGCGCATATGACACAGCTCCACGGTGCCCGGTCTGGGCATCTCCTTCGGTAGAGGCGGCGCCACCGACTTCCAGCAGGACCTGCAGAACGCGGACTGCATCGTCATCCAGGGCTCCAACATGGCCGAGTGCCATCCGGTGGGGTTCCAGTGGGTGATGGAGGCGAAGGCGCGGGGCGCGAAGGTCATCCACGTGGACCCGCGCTTCACCCGCACCAGCGCGATGGCGGACTCCTTCGTTCCCATCCGCGCAGGCACGGACGTGGCCTTCCTCGGCGGGCTCGTGCGCTACGTGCTGGAGAACGACAAGGTCTTCCGCGACTACGTGGTGAGCTACACCAACGCGGCCAGCGTCATCCGCGAGGACTTCCGTGACACGGAGGACCTGGAGGGGCTCTTCAGCGGCTTCCACGGCGAGGGCAAGTACGACATCCGCAGCTGGCAGTACGAGGGGCTCGAGGGCACGGTGCCGGCGGCCGGCCAGAAGCAGCTCTTCGCCGAGCAGGGCGCGGGCGCGGACGACACGAAGCGCACCCTGGCCACCGAGCACCTGCGCGACGAGACGCTGCAGCACCCGCGCTGCGTGTACCAGCTGCTGCGCAAGCACTACGCGCGCTACACGCCCGCCATCGTGGAGGAGATCTGCGGCGTCCCCGAGGCGCAGTTCCTCGAGGTGGCCGAGGCCCTGTGCCAGAACTCCGGCCGCGAGCGCACCAGCGCCTTCGTCTACGCGGTGGGCTGGACTCAGCACTCCATCGGCGTGCAGTACATCCGCACCGCGGCCATCCTGCAGCTGCTGCTCGGCAACATCGGGCGGCCCGGCGGCGGCATCTTCGCGATGCGCGGCCACGCCTCCATCCAGGGCTCGAGCGACATCCCCACGCTCTACAACATCCTGCCCGGCTACCTCTCCATGCCCAGCGCGGGGCAGCCGGACACGCTCAAGGCCTACCTCCACGCGCACCAGAGCGCGACCGGGTGGTGGAGCGAGCTGCCCAAGTACATGGTCTCGCTGCTCAAGGCGTACTTCGGCGACGCCGCGCAGCCGGAGAACGACTACCGCTTCAACTACCTGCCGCGCCTCACCGGCGACCACTCGCACATGACCACGGTCACGGACATGGCGGACGGCAAGGTGAAGGGCTACTTCGTGATGGGCGAGAACCCCACGGTGGGCTCCTTCCAGGGCACGCTCGAGCGCAAGGGGTTGCGCAAGCTCGAGTGGCTGGTGGTGCGCGACCTGACGCTCATCGAGACGGCGGAGTTCTGGCGCCGCAGCCCCGAGCACGAGCGCGGCGAGGTGCGCGCCGAGGACATCCAGACCGAGGTCTTCGTCTTCCCGGCCGCCGCGCACACCGAGAAGGAGGGCACCTTCACCAACACCCAGCGCCTGCTGCAGTGGCGCGAGAAGGCGGTGGAGGCGCCGGGCGATGCGCGCAGCGAGCTGCACTTCATGTTCCACCTCGGCCGCCGCCTCAAGCGCCTGTACGCGGGCTCCACCGACCCGAAGGACCGCCCGCTGCTGGACCTGAAGTGGGACTACCCCATGCACGGCCCGCGCGGGGAGCCGGACGCGGAGGCCGTGCTGAAGGAGATCAACGGCTACACCGTGCACGACGGAAAGCCCGTGCCCGGCTTCGCGCAGCTGAAGGACGACGGCTCCACCGCGTGCGGCTGCTGGATCTACTCGGGCTGCTACGCGGACGGGGTGAACCAGCCCGCGCGCCGCAAGCCTGGCCAGGAGCAGAGCTGGGTCGCCCCCGAGTGGGGCTGGGCGTGGCCCGCCAACCGCCGCCTGCTCTACAACCGCGCCTCCGCGGACCCCGAGGGCCGGCCCTGGAGCGCGCGCAAGGCGTACGTGTGGTGGGACGCCGAGAAGGCCCAGTGGACGGGCCACGACGTGCCCGACTTCATCAAGGACCGCCCGCCCTCCTACCGCCCGCCGAAGGGCGCCACGGGCACCGCGAGCCTCTCGGGCATCGACCCCTTCCTGATGCAGGCGGACGGCAAGGGCTGGCTCTTCGCGCCCTCGGGCATCCTCGACGGGCCCCTGCCCACGCACTACGAGCCGCAGGAGTCCGTGGTCCCCAACGCGCTCTACCCGCGCCAGCAGTGCAACCCGGCGCGCCGCGAGTGGCGCCGCAGGGACAACCCCTACCACCTCGCCTGGGGCGACCCGCGCTACCCCTACCTGCTCACCACCTACCGGCTCACCGAGCACCACACGGCGGGCGGCATGAGCCGCTGGCTCAGCTGGCTGAGCGAGCTGCAGCCCGAGATGTTCTGCGAGGTGTCCCCCGAGCTCGCGAAGGAGCGCGGCCTGGTGAATGGCGGCTGGGCCACCATCGCCACCGCGCGCGCGGAGATCGAAGCGCGCGTGCTCGTCACCGAGCGGATGCGCCCGCTGCGCATCCGCGGCCAGTGGGTGCACCAGATTGGCCTGCCCTACCACTGGGGCGCGGTGGGGCGCGTGCAGGGCGACAGCACCAACGATCTCACCGTGTACGTCGCGGACCCCAACGTCACCATCCAGGAGTCCAAGGCCTTCACCGGCAACATCACCGCCGGCCGGCGCAGCCGCGCAAGCAAAGCCTTCAGCTGGGAGCGCGCTCCGGAGCTGCCCGCCCACACCCGCATCCCGGACCGGGGCGCGGCCCACGCCGCAGCGCAGCCGCAGCAGGAGCCACGGGAGTAGCCACGCCATGGGTCAAGGTCAGAAGGGCTTCTTCACCGACACCACGCTCTGCATCGGCTGCAAGGCCTGCGAGGTCGCGTGCAAGCAGTGGAACCAGCTCCCCGATGACGGCTTCAACTTCACCGGGATGTCCTACGACAACACGGGACACCTGGGCGCGAGCACCTGGCGCCACGTGGCGTTCGTGGAGCGCTCGGCAGACAGCGGGCCGCAGCGCCCCGTGCCCACCCCGGGCGTGAACACCGCCCTGCCCGCCTCCTTCAGCTGGCTGATGGCGAGCGACGTGTGCAAGCACTGCCAGCGCGCGGGCTGCCTCGAGGCCTGCCCCACCGGCGCCATCATCCGCACCGAGTTCGACTCGGTCTACATCCAGCCGGACGTGTGCAACGGCTGCGGCTACTGCGTCACGGCCTGCCCCTTCGGCGTGGTGGAGCGGCGCGAGGACGACGGCCGGGCCTGGAAGTGCACCCTCTGCTACGACCGCCTCGGCGACGACATGACGCCCGCGTGCGCGAAGCACTGCCCCACCGAGTCCATCCAGTTCGGGGACCTGGACGAGCTCAAGGAGCGCGCGAAGGTGCGGCTCGAGCGCCTGCACGAGCTGGGCGTGAGCGACGCGTACCTCTACGGCGCGGACGCCGAGAGCCAGCCGGGCACCGGCGGCCTCAACGCCTTCTTCCTGCTGGTGGACAAGCCCGAGGTCTACAACCTGCCGCCCGACCCCGTCGTGCCCACCGTGAAGGGGCACCAGGCCTGGCGCCAGGTGGGCTGGGGCTCCCTGGGCATGGTGGCGCTCGCGCTGGGCGCGGTGCTCTTCGGGCGCGGGGCGGGGCGGTGAGGGACATGCGCGAGGACTCGGAGCAAGGGAAGAGCACGCTGCTCGAGCGCATGGAGCGCACGGGAGACGGGCGCAACATCGAGCCCGCGCTGGGGCTGCTCGAGGGCGAGGGCGCGCAGCAGCGCGTGCGCGGGGCCCCCGAGCCGCGGCGCGAGCGGCGCAAGACGGAGCACGCGATCGCCTCTCGCGCGGAGACGGCGGACCCGCTGCACCCCAGCTACTACGGGCTGCCGGTCATCAAGGAGACGGTGTGGATCTGGACCATCCCGCTCTACTTCCACGTGGGCGGGCTCGCGGGCGCCGCGAGCGTGCTCGGCGTCTCGGCGGAGCTGGCGGGGGGCCGCCGCTTCCGCCGGCTCCGCGCGCGCACCCGCTGGACGGGCGCGGTGGGAGACGCCGTGAGCGCGGTGCTGCTCATCACGGACCTCGGGCGGCCCGAGCGCTTCCTCAACATGATGCGCGTCTTTCGCCCCAGCTCGCCCATGAGCATGGGCTCCTGGGTGCTCTCGGTGTCGGGCGCGGCCAACGGGCTCGCCGCCGTGACGAGCGGCTTCGAGGGCGGCGTCCTCGGCCGCAGCGGCGACGCGGCGAGCGTGGTGGGAGGGGTGCTCGGCCTGCCGCTCGCGGGCTACACCGCGGTGCTGCTCGCGAACACCGCGGTGCCGGTGTGGCAGGGCACCCGCTTCGGCCTGCCCCTGCTCTTCATGAGCGCAGGCGTGGCGAGCGCCGCGTCGCTGCTCTCGCTGCTGCCGGGCACGCGCGCGGAGGGGCGCGCGCTGCACCTCTACGGCACCGTGGGGAGCGCGGCAGCGCTCGCGGCGACGTACGCGGTGGAGCGCGAGGCCGCTCGCTCCGAGTCCGTGTCCAAGCACCTGCATGCGGGCGTGGGCGGAGCGCTGTGGCGCGCGGCGAAGGCGTGCACCGCGGCGGGGCTCGCGCTCTCGCTGCTGCCCGGCCGCACACGTGCGAAGCGCGTTGCCGCGAGCGTGCTCACGCAGCTCGGCTCGCTCGGGATGCGCTACGGCATCTTCTACGCGGGCAAGGCGAGCGCGAGAGACCCGCAGGCCACCTTCCGCGCCCAGCGCGAGGGCCTGGGCGCCGCCGAGGTCCAGGGCCAGGTGGGCCCGCGCCCGGACCTGCGCCCCGACCGCTTCCCCCTCCCCGTCGTGCGCTGAAGCGCGTTCAGGGGGCGAACAGGTCCCCGCTGCCCTCGAGCTTGCGCGGGGCCATCTGGGACCAGAGCCGCCGGATGCGCCCCTTCGCGTCGACCTGCACCGCCGTCACCGCCCGCGTGGGATAGGTGGCCAGCGTGGCGGGCTGCGTCCAACGCATGACCAGCGCGGGAAGGCCGTTGAGCTCGCGCCAGGCGAAGGACTCGGGAAGCCCGCGCAGCGCGGTGATGCGCTGGAAGAAGAGCAGCGCGCGCTCGGGTCCCACCAGCGGCACGCGTGCGGCGTTGACCACCCCGCCGCCGTCCTGCAGCACCACCACGTCCTCGGCGAGCAGGCTGCGCGCGGCCTCCACGTCCCCCTGCGCCAGCGCCGTGAGGAAGCCCTCGAGCGCCTCGCGGGAGGCGCGCTGCCGCGCCCCCACCAGCGGCTCGCGGGCGGCGTCGTAGGCGGCCATGCGCGCGTGGGCCCGGTGATGGATGACGCGCACGTTGCCCTCGCTCAGGCCCAGCGCCTCGGCGACCTCGCCCACCTCCTGGTCGAACACGTCCCGCAGCAGCAGCACCGCGCGCTGCACGGGCAGCAGCGCCTCGAGCGCGAGCAGGAAGGCCCAGCTCACGCTCTCGAGCAGCTCGTAGCGCGCCTCGGTGGAGGCGCCGTCCGCGAGCCGCGCCTCCACGCCCGGCGGCACCTCCTCCTCCGTCGGCAGCGGTGAGGGAAGCCAGGGCCCCACGTAGCCCTCGCGACGCCGGCGGCGCAGCCGGTCGCGCGCGAGGTTGAGGGCCACCCGCGTGAGGTAGGGGCGCGGCTCGCCCTGGGGCGGGTGCTCGAGCGCGCGCAGGTAAGTCTCCTGCAGCAGCTCGTCCGCATCCGCGGCCACGCCCGTCATCCGGTACAGCAGGCCCCACAGGTGCCGCGCGTGCGGCCGCTGCTCTGCGCTCTTCATGCAGCGGCCTGCACGGCCACGAGCTCGAGCGCCCGCTGCGCCGCTTCGTGCGCGCTCGCCAGTGCCACGTCTACGAGCAGCCCCGGCTCCGCGCCCACCCAGTCGCCAGCCACCAGCACGCCCGGGCGCGCGGGCGAGGACACCGGCACCCGGGCGCCGCGCCGCGAGGCCTCGGGCAGCGCGTTCATCACGGTGAGCGAGGGCAGGAAGCGCGCGGACTCCACCTCCTCGCGCCAGCCGGGTTGCAGGGTGTCCAGCATCATCTCCAGCTCCTCCCGCGCGGGCGCCGGCTCGTCCGCCCGCAGGTAGCGCGCCGCCTGCACCACCGCGCCCCCGGGAGGCGCGAGCCGTGCGGCCAGCGAGTGCACGGACGTGTACAGCGGCGCGTCCACGCCGAGCAAGATGAGGTGGCGCGGCCGGGGCAGCCGGCGCAGGGCCACGTCGAGGCAGGCGGCGCGCACGGGGCGCACGGGCGCGGCGAGCGCCGCATCCTGCGGGACGAGCTGCGCGGCCTCGGCAGGCGGGACGGCGAGCACCACGCACGCCGCCCACACGCGGCCGCCGTCCGCGAGCTGTACCCCCTGCGCATCCGCGGCCACCGCGCGAGCGCCCGTGTGCCAGGCGACTCCCGCCTCCCGGGCGCGCGCGGCGAGCCCGTCAACCAGCGTCTGCCACCCGCCGTCCACGTAGAGGACGTTGCCGGAGAGCGCGTGCTGCAGCTGGGCCAGCGCGATGCCCGCGTCCAGGTGCTCGGCCTCCGCGCAGTAGGTGGCGAGGCGGAAGAGCATCGCGGCTACGGCGCGCGCGCGGTCGCCGCGCACGCGCATCTGGAGAATTTCGCTGAGCGGCAGCCCGCTGAACGCGCCGTGAGGGGTACGCATCAGCGCCGCGAGCGCCCGCGCGAGCTCGAGCTTCTGCAGCGGGGGGAGCAGGTCCGTGGTGAGCAGGGACACCGGGCCCGAGGGCAGCGTGTGCAGCCGCCCGCCCTGCAGCGCGAAGGCCCCGGCCCCCGGAACGCCGCCCGTGGCCTCGGCGCCCAGCTCCGCGAGGAGCCGCGCGGCCGCGCCGTGGCGGTACAGCGCATGCGGCCCCAGGTTGAAGCGGAAGCCGCCCTGCTCCTGGCTGCGCGCGCGCCCGCCCAGGGACTTCGCCCGCTCGAGCAACACCACGCGCCGCCCCCCGCGCGCCACGTGGACCGCCGCGCTCAGCCCCGCGAGCCCACCGCCCACCACCACCACGTCTGCGTCTGCATGCTGCGCCATCGTGCACCTTCCGGCAGAAGTGCTGCGTCTGCCGTGTCCACGTCTGGCGGGCCCCGCGCGTTACAGCGGCGCAACCCCCGAGGCCGGGACGCGCGGCGCAAAGGCTTGCCCTCGCACGGGCTCTCGCCTAAGCAGGTTTAGCCTGATTTGAAGGCTTTCCATCTCACACAGGTCGAGTCCCATGAACCTTCGCCGCCTCATTGTCCTCCTCGCCGGTGCCACCCTCACCGTCTCCACCTGCGCGCCGTCCACGGGCCGCACCGTCAAGGCCCAGGAGGACATGCAGCACGAGGGCCAGGTCTTCAACAGCTGAGAGCCATGGGCGGGTCACGCTCCGGCGCGACCCGCCCTCTGCTCCACGGGGTGCTCGAGATCTGGCGCTCCGCCCACCCGAGCGCTCCCGCTCAGGCCCCGATGCGCTCGAAGCGCCGGTACGCCCGGATGAGCAGGTCCAGATGCTCGGGGCGCTCCAGGTCCAGCGGCGCCTCGGTGAGCTGCAGCAGCCAGGCGCCCGCGGGCGTGCGGTGCGCCCGCGCGAGCCACTCGGCATCCCGCGCCGGGTCCGGGAAGCCGAGCCACTGCGCAGTCGCGTCCGACCAGTAGTTGAGCCACCCGATGGACGGCGGCGCCACGGCGCAGGACAGGCGCGCCGTGCCGCGCAGGCGCGGCAGCTCCGCCAGGCGGGGCGACTTCGCGAGCAGCGCCTGCACGCCCGGGCGCACGGGCCCCGGGGGAGCGCGCTGCACCTGCAGCGCGAGCACAGCGGACGCGGGCGGCGTCAGCGCACAGGTCCAGGCAGAGAGCGCATCACCCATTGCCTCGACGAGCGCCGGCACGGCCTGCATCGCGACCGAGCCCGGGGTGAAGGCCACGATCACCGTCCCCACCGACTCCCCGCTCGCGAGCTGCACGTCCAGCGCCGGCTGTGCCGTCACCGAGAGCCCGGGCAGCTCGGGGCCCCCGTAGAGCAACACGGTCCTGCGGGCCTGAAGCTGAGCGCCGACCCAGGCCTCCCGGTCCGGGACCTCCACCAGCTGGAAGGCCCTGCGCCAGCGCGGATCGTCGGTGGCCTCGAAGGCCCCCGCGACCTCGCCGCGCCACGCGAGGCGCACGGGCGCCAGCGCGCGCTCGAGCGCCTCGAGCAGGCGTAGCACGGAAGACGCCGGAGCGCCCCCGAGCGGGGCCACCTGGAACTCGATGCGCAGGGGCCCCGCGTTCGTCACGACGCCCTCCTCAGGGCTGGAGGCAGATGCTCTGGACGTTCGCGAAGTCGATCGACGGGGACATCGCCAGCGCGTAGCCGTTGTCTCCCGCAGCCAGGCCGAAGGAGTACTCGCACTTGTGGGCGATCGCCCGCTCCGACGCAAGCTCCGCGAGGTCCGCCGCGTACCACATGGGCTGCAGCTTCTCCTGGCAGAACTTCGAGGTGCAGTTGGCCGGATTGTAGGTCTTCGCCTCCCAGAGCGACCGCTCCAGCGCATTGAAGGCGTCGAAGTTCTTGCCATCCACCCGCGCGTCGTTGCCCGGGTAGTCGTTGGGGGGCACCACGTCCGCGCACATGTTGTGGACCAGGTTGCCGCCGAGGTGCGGCACGGGCTTGGGGATGCAGCAGACGCGGGGCTCGGCCGCGTACGCATTGCTGGGCGCGAGCATGATGCCGAACACGATCGCGGCCAGCCCCGCGGCGAGCGCGGGCTCCGCCGCCTGGGTGCCCGGGCCGAACGCCGCGGCGATCATCGCGAGGATGATGAACGCGGCGGCGAGGTACGCGAGGATCTTGAAGACCGGCACCCGCACCGGCTCCGGCTCCGGCTGCTGGTCGCACGACTCGCCCACGCCGCCGTTCGCGCCGCTGTCGATCATGTAGGCGCCGGCACCCGTCTCGCGGTCCTGGAGGATGTAGCCCACCACCCCGCGCGGCGCGTACTTCGGGATCACCACGATCTTGCCCGCGGCCACCGCCGCCGCGAGCTCGCTGCGCAAGTCCGCGGAGACCTGCAAGGTAGGCAGCACCGCCGCCACGTTGCCCGCATCCAGCGTGTAGATGGGCACCTGCTCGCGGGCGGCGTCGATCAACACCTGGGCAGTCGAGTGGGCCGCCCCCTGGCGCCGCGAGAAAACCTGGTCGATCACCGAGCCCTCCAGGTACGAGCCCTGCACCCCGCTCTGGGACATGAAGCGGAAGCGCTCGTCCGCCGTGCCTCCCGCGACGCCCACCAGCACGTGCTTCACGTCCATCATGGGGCCGTTGAACGAGCCGGAACGCGGCATGCCGAAGAGGTAGCGCACCTGCAGCGGCGCGGCGAAGAGGCCGGCGGAGGGCAGGCGGAGCTTGGTCACGCCGAGCGGGCGCGCGATGATCTCGTCGAACTGGTCGTACTCGGTGAAGTAGCGCAGCGCCACCTGGTGCATGTTCTCCGCCACGCTCAGCTCGTCGCGGGCCTGCTGCCGCGCCTGCACCGCCTCCGCCGTGAGGCCGTTGCCGTCGATGCCGAACACGCTCACGCTGCCGGCGGGGATGTCGTACACGTCCGGGATGCTCGAAGGCTCATTGGCCCCGCCCAGCGTGAGCTCCCAGCTCTGGCTGGTGCCCATGGTGGTCACGCTGCCGGTGGCGAGCACTGCGCCGTCCAGCTGCACCTGCGGCACCACATGCACCAGGTACACCGGCAGCGAGGAGGCGTGGGCGTCCTTGTAGCTCTGGATGAGCTGTGCGTCCGCGGCGCTCGCCGGCGCGTAGATGACGCTGAGGCGCCCGCTGCCCAGCCGCGCGAGGCTGAGCGTGGTCTCCAGGTCCGGGCTCTCCATCGCCCGGTCGAACTCGTTGGCATACAGCCGCAGCGTCACCGTGTGGCGCAGGCCCGCCGGCAGCGCGTTGAAGGTCGTGCCGCGCGCCACCACGTCATAGGGCAGGCTCGCATCCAGCACCTGCGCGCTGCGCGGCGCGATGCTCACCCCGCCCACCAGCTGCTCCAGGCGCAGGTCCGGGTACTTCGCGCTCAGCTGCGCCATCGCCTGCTGCGCCGCCTCCAGCCCCTTGACCTGCGCGTAGTCGGGGAAGAGCTGCGTCACGCTCCCGTCCGCGTTGCGCTGGGCCACGGCGAAGATGTCGTCGAACATGCCCTGCAGGCTGACGTCCGTCTCGGTGCGCAGGTCGAGCGGGGCCACGCGCGTGTGCGGCTTGAACGAGGCGTCCAGGGGTACCCACGTGTCCCCCTGCTTGTTCACCGCCCCGCGCGAGGGCTCGAAGTCCACCAGCGCCTCCACCCACACGTGCTCGAGCTTCAGCGCGGCGATGGTGCCGCCGGCCACCAGCGCCACGTTGGGGATGCCGCCGGTGGCCATCAGCTCCTGGGCCACGCCCACGCTCGGCGCGTCTCCTACCCAGGCGCGCACCTGGGCGGCCGGCACCTGCACCGTGCCATACACGTAGTGGGCCGGCACGTGGGCCGCGCGCAGCAGCGCGATGAGCAGGCTCGCCGTGTCGAAGGCGTTGCCCTGCTTGTTCACCAGGGTCAGCTCGGAGCCCTGCACCGAGCCGTAGGTGGGCACGTAGCGGATGTTGTCGCGCACCCAGTTGTAGATGCGCACCGGGCTGTTGCCGAGCGAGGCCGCGAGCTCGCGCACCGCGGGCGTCAGCTGCACATCCTCGGTGGCGGCGAGGTCCGGCGGCAGATCCGCGTCCAGCGCCGCGGCGGTGCCGGCGGGCGCAGCGGCCGCGCTGCCCGAAGTGGAAGCGCTGGGCGCCGCGCCGAGCGCCGAGACCTTGCCCCCGCGGGCGCTGCTGCTTCGGGTGCGGGCCGCCACCGCCAGGGTCGCCAGGCGGCGGGAGAGAGAGGCCACATCCAGCGCGGGCGCCATCGGCTCGCGGCTCGCCGAGCGCACCGGCAGGTGGGAGGGGTCCACCCGGCGCACGGGCGCCGCGCCGCGGTTGGAGGCGAGCAGCGCGCGCATGCGCTCGGTGAGCGCGTCGCGCGCCGCCGTGCTGCGCGCGCCCTGCACCGCCACCAGATCCGTGCGCAGCTGGCCCACCTTGGCCTGAAAGTCGCGCACTGCCTCGCGGTGGCGCTCGAGCATCAGCGGCGGCAGCTGCCGCGCGGTGAGCTCCTGCTCCACCTGCGCGAAGGAGGCGAGGCTGTCTCGCTCCACCGTGTCCAGCGTCTTGGCCAGCGTGGCCAGCTGCGCGTCGGCCTCGGCGCGCGGGGCCTTCTTCGCGAGCGCCTGGTCCAGCGCGCCGGTCACGTTCTCCATCGTGGCGGCGAGCACCAGCTCCTTGCTGGGCGGCAGCATCGCGCGCGGGCCCGCACCCACCGGGCGGCGCGGCGCCGAGGCCATCACCGCCTCGGCGAGCCGCAGCTGCGGCGGGTGGTAGCACATGCCCAGCATGGTGACGCTCACCAGCAGGGCGTTGAGCTTCATCGTGGAGCTGATGCGGCGCCGCTCGGCGTCAGGCTTCTTCATGAGAGGTGTCCCGAAGGTGGAGCCCCCCGCGGGGGGCCGGCAGAGAGGGGAAAGGGCGGGGGCGGGGGGAGCGGGCTCCCCCCGCTGCAATCACGGCTGCGAGTAGGCGCGGCGCATCCACTGGTCGATGGCGATGCGCAGCTCCACGGCCTCCGCGCTGGAGGTGTCCGCAAGCCGCTCGGTGGCCAGCAGCGCGTCCTTCACCGCGAGCTCCGGCGAGGTGCGCTTGAGCGCGTTGCGCACGTGGGTGGCCGCGTTGCTGAACACCCAGGCATCGTCGCGCGCCGCCTTACCCAGCGCATCCAGCTGGGCCAGCACCGGCTGCAGCGCCTGGGGCGCCGCCACCGCGAGCGCGAGCGAGACGGGCTGCACCTTGCTCTGGCCGCCCTGGCTCGCCGTCACCTGGCCCGCGAGCAGCAGCGGGCCGGGCGTGGTGGGCAGGCGCGCCCAGAAGGTGGAGGCGTGCGTCTCTCCCTCCGCGAGCGGGAAGGAGAAGCCGAGCACCCCACCCGAGACCGCGCCCGGCCCGGGGTCCACCACACGCAGGCCCGCGGGCAGGGCGAGCGAGGCGGCCACGCTCACCGCGATGCCCTGGTTCGCCACCTCGAGCCGCACCGGCACCACCGCGCCGCCCACGGCCGCGAGCGACTCCGGCTGCACCTTCTCGAGCATCGCGCGCAGCACCGTCGCCGCGGTGCTCGCCTGGCCGTCGCGGGTGGCGATGGCCAGCAGGTCCGCGCCCGAGAAGGCCGCCTGCCCCCGCCCGAAGGCGTTGAGCGAGAGCGCCGGCTCGGCGCCGTACTGGGTGGCCGGGAAGTAGGTGCCCAGCCCCTCCGCGCCCTCGAGCAGGAAGCGGATGGGCTTCTCCCCGGAGAGCGTGGGGATGCGGCCGTAGAGCAGCGGGAAGGAGGGCGCGGCGAGGTCCACCGCGCCGATGCCCTCGAGCCGCCCGGTGAAGCAGATGCCCAGCGCGTCGTCGTGGATGTAGTCGCGCGAGTCGTGGCCGCCCGACACGAGCAGCCCCTCTCCGCGGTACACCGCCTCGCGCAGCTCGCGCAACAGCTGGGTGTCCAGCTTCTCGCGCTCGTGGAAGAGCGCGTACTCGGAGTAGTCGCCGGTGCGCAGCTCGCGCGTGAAGGCGTCCGCCGTGTCCGTGAGGGTGAAGGACCAGCCCGCGCGGGTGAGCAACTCCACGAGGAAGCGGCGCTGCGCCACCAGGTCCGGAGCGCTCGCGGGCCCGTTGGGGTCCGCCGTGCCGCCGCCCACGTTGTCCACCAGCACCAGCAGCCGTCCGCGCCCGGCCTGCGAGAGCGCCGCGGTGAAGCGGATGGGGGGCTCCACCACCTGGAAGCCCGCGTAGCCCAGCGTGCGGCGGGTGCCGTCCAGCTCGGCGAGCAGGAGGCAGGCATAGCCGCCCACGGAGAGCCCCTGCGTGGAGACCCCGTGCGTGCGGGTGAGCGGCGCGCTGGCCGTGAGCGCCACCGTCTCGCTCGCCTCGTCCACCACGCGGCCGGTGTCCACCTGCACCACCTGGTGGAGGAGGCGCACCCCGCTCAGGCCCGAGGCCGCGCCGGTGCCCGCGGTGTCGGTGCACAGGTTGCTCTCGCCCAGGTACACGCTGCTCGCGCGCACCGAGACGCTGCCGCTGAGGCTCGCGGCCGGGTGGCGCACCACCTGGAAGCCCGCGGTGGCGCTCGCGAGCGGCTCGCGGGTGAAGGCGTCATCCAGCTGCAGGGTCACCCGGTAGTTGCCCTCGGGCGCGTCCTGCAGCGCGAAGGCGAAGGGCAGGTCCTCGAGCGCCCCGGGCAGCAGCTGGTTCACCGGCGCGCTGCCGGTGAACACCGTGTGGCCGTCCGGCGCCTGCACCGTCACCGTGGCCTGCGAGGCAGGCAGCAGCGCGTTGGGGGCCGCGTTGCGCACGCGCGCCAGCAGCCCCACCCGGTCCCAGGCCTCGTACACGGGCTTGTCGCTCGCCACGCTCGCGGCCGCGAGCTGCGCGGGCGCGTCGATGGAGAAGGGCGCCGATGCGCTCGCGAGCACGCGGCCCGCGGCGTCCAGCACCAGCGCGTCCACCTGGTAGTCACCGGCGAGCGCCGCGCCGCTCTCCCACGCGCTGAGCAGCGGGAGCTGGGCGCCCGGAGCGAGCCCCGAGAAGGGCAGCGCGGGCAGCAGCGCGAGCGGCTCCCCTCCCCCGCGCGGCACGATGCTCAGCGCCACCCGGCCCGAGGACGGGGCCGCGCTGGTGTTGGTCACCGTGGCGGCGAGCTGCACCGTCTCGTGCGCGCCGTAGCGCGGCCGGTCCGTGGCCACCGTCAGGGCCGCGCCGCTGGTGGTGCGCACCACCGGCACCTCCAGGGGCAGCTGCACGGGCTCGTCCACGAAGGAGTTCTTGAAGACGAGGTAGGCGCGGCTCGCGGCCGGGCGCTCCTCGCCCAGCTGCATGCCCAGCAGCCCGAGGTCGAACTGCACCTCGCGCCCATCCCCCGTCACACCCGGCAGCTTCCACAGGTGGGTGGCGCTGCCGCCCGCTCCCGGCGTGGTGGTGGGCGCCACGGAGGCGTTGGCCAGCTGGATGTTGCCCGGCGTCTCCACGTAGAGGTCGATGTCGATGCCGCCGAGGCGATCCAGCGCCTTGGGCATGAACACCATCACGAAGCTGGTGGACGCGAGGCGCGTGGTCAGCCCGTTGTCGTAGTTGTCCCAGGAGCCATCCTGCGTCTGCGCGTTGAGCAGGTAGGTGATGGCGTTGCGGATCTGCAGGTCCTTGGGGCTCGGGTTCGTGTACTCGAGCGCGATGCCCACCAGCGCCGTGGTGAGCGGGTCGCCACCGCCGTTGGAGTTGTAGCGGGACCAGGCGCCGGTGGCCTTCTGGCGCGCGCGCAGCAGCGCCGCCTCGGCGCTCACCTTCGCGTCCAGCTGCGCGAGCAGCGCCGTATCGGTGACGAGCGCGCGCCCCTCCTCGAGTCCGATGAGGCGCATCGCGTGCACGGTGTTGTCGTTGTCCGACTCGGTGTTCGCCGCGAGGTAGCGCACGGCGGGCGTCACCTCGTCGCGCAGCGCACCGAGCGCGAGGGTGTCCAGCGGGCTCGCCACCACCTCGCGGATGGCGTTCGTGCTGTTGTCCACCACGTAGACCCTGTCGCCCACCGCCGCCAGCCCGTACAGGGCGTTCGGTGAGTCGATGACGCGCTCGGCGGTGCCGTCCGGGCGCACCCGCAGCAGGCCACGGCCCGCGGGGGCTGCGTAGTAGATGCTGCCGTCGGCCGCGCGGGCCATGTGCGTGGGCTCGTAGCCCAGGCCGTCCGCGAGCTTGCTCACGCTGCGACTCGCAGCGTCCACGCGCAGCAGCTCCTTCGCGTAGTAGTTGGCGACCACGAGGTTGCCGGCCTGGTCGAAGGCCACCGTGTAGGGGCGGTTGAGGAGGCCGCCGCTCACGTAGGTCTCCACCTGGCCCGCCGGGCTCACGCGCACGACGCGGTTGCCGTCCCAGTCCGGCAGGTACAGCCAGCCGTCCGGTCCGAAGTTCGCGTTGGGGATGTTGCCGGAGACGGCGATGGTGCTGCGGGTGCCGTCGGGGAGGATCTTCCAGATGCTGCTCGCCGAGCCGTAGCGCGTGACGTAGAGCGTTCCGTCCGCCGCCACCGCGATGCCGCGGATGCTGCCCAGGCCGGTGGCCACCGTGGCCACCGCGCCCGTCGCGGGATCCATCCGGGTGATGGTGCCGCCGGTGCGCACCACGTAGAGCATCCCGTCGGGTCCCGTCGCCACGCCCTCGGAGGTGCCGCCCGCGCCCAGCGACATCGCGGCGCCCAGCGCGTAGTCGGGCACCTCGCCGGGCTGCAGCTTGCCGGCGTTCTGCACCACGTCCACGAAGCCCTTCACCGTGAGCGCGGTGAGCGCGGGGGACGTCGCCCACCAGCCCGCCGAGCCGTGGTCGTTGTCCCAGCGCGTCTGGTTGCCCACGCGCACCTTGCGGCCGTTGATGTACTGGGCCACGCGGTACTTCGCGCGGAAGGTGGCGGCCACGTCCGCCCAGGCGCTCAGCGACCACAGGCCCAGCGGCGCCTGGGTGAGCGCGAACTCCGGGTGCGAGAGGCGCAGCGAGCCGTCCGCGTTGAGCGAGGTGCTCACCGCGTTGAACAGGTACTGCACGCTCTGCGGATCGATGGTGGCCTTCTGCTGCGCCGAGGAGAGCCCCAGCAGGCTCTGGGTCTCGATGTGGCAGCCCAGGCAGCCCGCGCCGTTGTTGTTGGTGTCGTGCCAGGCGATGGCCTGGGCACCCGTGTACACGCCGCCGCGGCGCACCGCCTCCTTCACCAGCGCGAAGAGCGGGTCGGTGCCGGTGCCGACCGTGGTGTCCACGCCCTGCATCCGCACCGTGCCGCGCACCGTCTGGTTGCCCTCGGGGACCGCGGTGCGGCTCACCGTGAAGGTGCCGCTGGCCTTGTCACCCACGTAGAGCGTGCCGGAGAGCACGCCGGGCACCGCCGGGTCCTTCGCGCTCACCGCGACGGGCAGGTTCCCGTTCTCGGTGGGCACCCAGCTGCCGAACGCCACCGCGGCGCTGTTGCCCACCGGGAGCGCCTCGGCCTGCGCCTCGGCGGTGTAGAGCACCGCGCCCGTCTTCGCGCTCTTCACCGTGAGCACGTAGCGGCCGGGCGAAAGCGTCGTGTTGCCCGCGTTGCGCACGAGCGCGCCCAGGTTCACCGGCGTGGGCAGGCCCGCCTGGGTGAGGGGCGGGTCGATGCTCAGCGCGCCGCCGAGCGCCAGCGTGGAGGTGATGCGGGTGCTGCCGGCGTTCTCCGCGAGCACCTCGCCGTAGGGCAGCGCGCGGCTCGTGGTGCCCGGCTCGGACACCCGCATCACGAGCCGGTAGGTGCCCGGCGAGAACTGCTGCGTGTCCCACGCAACGGTGAGCTCCTTCACCTCGTGCGGGTCGAAGCCCAGCTGGCTCACCGGCACGCCCGTGCCGGGCGCGTAGGGGCGCACCGTGGCCACGGGGTTGCCGTTCACGTCCTGCACCTCGCCCAGCACGCCCACCAATTTCGCCCCGTTCAGCAGGCTCGCCACCCGCACGTCGAAGAGCGCGGTGCCCCCGCCCGGGTACTCCGCCTGGCGCGCCGCCACCGTGACGACCTGGAAGCTGTCGTCCGGCACGGGCGAGAGCGCCGCGTCCAGCGTGTACTGGCCGTGGGCCGAGAGCCGCACGCCCTGCTGCTGCTGGCTGTAGCCCACCGCGGAGATGCTCAGGGTGAACTCGAGCTTGTCGATGCCCAGCAGCGCGTAGTGCCCATCCGCGCCGGTGGTGGCGCTCAGGCTGCTGCCCGGCACCGCCACCTGCGCCCCGGCGAGCGGGGCGCCCGTCTCGGCGTCCGTCACCTGGCCCACCAGCTGGGTGGAGCTGGCGCCCGTGCCCGGAGGCGAGAGCTTCAGCGTCACGTCCGCCTCGCCGTAGGCGGCCACCTGCATCCCGTAGGTGGCGGCCACGTAGCCGCCCGCGCTCAGCGCGAGCTGGAAGCTCTTGAGCGTGATGCCGGAGAGCGCGAAGCGCCCGTCCGCGCCGGTGGTGGCACTCGCGCCCGTCTCCACCAGGGTGACCGTGGCGCCCGCGACCGGCGCGCCGCTCACCCCGTCCGCCACCAGCCCGCGCAGGGTGAGCGAGGTGGGCGGCGTGGTGGCCGTGGCCGGGTACAGCGTGAGCGTGCCCACGTCCCCGCTCGCCCCCGGCGCGAACACGAGGCTGAAGGTGACGGACTGGTAGCCCGCCGCGCTCAGCGTGCCCGCGTAGGTCCCGCGCGGCACGGAGGCGAGGCGCACGGTGCCATCCGCGGCCGACGTGCCGCTCAGCCCGCCGCCCAGGTCGAAGAGGGCTCCGGCGAGCGCGAGGCCCGTCTTGCCGTCCACCACCCTGCCGCTCACAACGCCGGGCGAGCCATCCACGGCGCCGCCCGCGCGGGTGAGGCCCAGCTGCGCGCTGAGCGGCTGGCCGGCCACCACCGTCACCGCGCCGCTCATCGCGAGGTAGCCCTGCTTCTCGAAGCGCAGCGTGTACGCCCCCGGAGCCACCGGGCCGAAGTCGAAGGCGCCCGCCGCGTTGGTCAGCACCGAGTAGCCGGTGGCCCCCGCGAGCGAGACCTGCACCGCCTGCAGCGGCTGGTGCGTCTCCGCGTCGAAGACGAGCCCGGACACGAGCCCCGAGCCGTCCAGCAGCTGCAGCACCAGCGCCGGCGCCACGCTCACCTGGCCCGACCGGGTGCTGACCACCGCGCTCGCGGAGCTGAGGCCCGCCTTCTGGGCCGTCACCGTGTAGCTGCCCTCGGGCAGCCCGCCCACCACGTAGTAGCCGTCACCGTTGGTTAGCACCGCCACGCCCGGCACCTGGTCCACCGTCACCGTGGCGCCCACCACTGGCTCGGTGCTGCCCGCGCGCACCACGTAGCCGCTCACCGAGCCCGAGGCCGCGGGGCCGGGGCCTGCCTTGCGCGCCGCGTACGCCTTGAGCGCCTGCAGCGCGAGCGCCGTGGTGAAGGGGTCCTCCGCCCAGCTGCCGTCCGCGAGCTGGCGCGCCTGCAGCGCGCCCGCGCTCGCCTCCACCAGCGAGAGGTCGCTCACGAAGGGCAGCAGCGCGAGCAGCACGGTGGCGCTCTTGTAGTCCTCGCCCCACAGCCCGTCCGGCCCCCGTGCGGAGAGGAGGAAAGCCTGGGCCCGGCCCAGTGCATCCTTCACGCCCACGGAGGTGTCCCGGTAGCCCACGAGCGAGCGCATGCCGAGCGCCGTGACGTACACGGACGCCGGGTTGCCCGGGCTCACCCACGCGCCGCTGGACTGCTGGCGCCCGAGCTGGAAGCCCACCGCGCGCGCCGCCGTCGCATCTCCGGCCGACGCCGCGAGCGAGAGCGCATCCAGCGCCACCGACGTGTCGAACGCGCTGGGGTCCCAGCCTGCGCGCGCGCCGAAGCCGCCGTTCGGGCGCTGGTTCGCGCGCAGCTGCGAGAGCCGCTGCAGCGCGGCGGGCGGCACGGGCAGGCCCAGCTGCGCGTCGAGCGCGATGCGGCGCGCGAGCACCTCAGTGTCGGCGTCGCCGTGCGAGTCGAGGTAGCCGAGCGCCTCGTTGAAGCCCACCGCCCCGCGCTCGCCCAGCAGCAGCCGGGCGCGCAGCACCTCGCAGGTGGACTGCACCGGCGTGGCCAGCGCGCCAGGGGATTGCCCGTAGCTGCCGTCTGCCGCCTGCTGCGAGGCAAGCCAGGCGAGCCCCGCGCCGAGCGCCGGCTCCTCGGCCCGGACCGCTGAAGCTCCCAACGACGCCAGCACCCCCAGCAGCACTGCGCTCAGGCGCAGCACGCTTCCCACGCGACGTCCAACTCCAGGCATGTCCCCTCCCAGCTCCCTGCGCCGGATGTGCTCTGCGATCCGACACCGGCGGGGTTGAAGCACATGCGTTCACAATGAGTCAAACTGCACCCAGCCCATGCCCCCCGCCCCGAGACGGGGGCCGGCCGCTTTTTCGCCGGATCGCGCAATACCTTGACGTCTAGGTATGCGCGGGCGCACTCTTGCCTAGACATCTAGGGAAGTCGGAGGTCCGCCATGTCCAAGAAGCGCTTCAGCCAGCAGCTCAAGGGGCTCATCTGGCGCAGCTCGGTGCCCGAGGAGGTGGAGGCCGAGCTCAAGTTCCACCTGGAGATGGTGACGAAGGAGCTGGTGGCGGGCGGCATGGCGCCCGAGGCCGCGCGCGCGGAGGCGCTGCGGCGCTTCGGGGACGTGGGCGAGGTGCGCAAGGAGTGCGAGCAGCTCGGTCAGTCCGGCGTGCGCGCGGAGGCCCGGGCCGCGTGGGCGTCGGAGCTGCTGCAGGATGCGCGCTATGCCCTGCGCCAGCTGCGGCGCTTCCCCGGCTTCACGCTCACCGCGGTGCTCACGCTGGCGCTGGGCATCGGCGCCACCACGGCCATCTTCAGCGCCGTGCGCAGCGTGGTGCTGCGCCCCTTCGCCTGGAGCGAACCCGAGCGGGTGATGATGGTCTCGGAGAGCTACCAGGGCCAGCGCACCAGCATGTCCGCGGGCAACTTCGTGGACCTGCGCGCCGCGGCCACCGGCCTCGAGCACATGGCGGCGGAAGGGTTCGACAGCTTCGGCCTGCAGGAGGGCGAGAGCCCGGAGCGCGTGCTCGCCGGCAAGGTGACGCACGAGTTCTTCGACGTGTTCGGGGTGCGCCCGGAGCTCGGCCGCACCTTCCTGCCGGAGGAGGACGCGGCGGGGCGCGCGGGCGTGGTGGTGCTCGGCCACTCGCTGTGGCGCACGCGCTTCGGCGCGGACCCCGGCATCGTGGGCCGCGCCATCCGCATGGACGGCGCCTCGTACACGGTGGTCGGGGTGATGCCGCGCGGGTTCGACCCCACGGTGAGCGGCGAGCAGCTCTGGGTGCCGCTCGTCTTCACCCCCGAGCAGCGCGCCTCCCATGACGGCCGCTCGCTGCTCGCGGTGGGCCGGCTCGCGAAGGGCGCGCACCCCGAGCAGGTACAGGCCCAGCTCGCCACGACCCTGGAGGAGCTCGCGCGGCGCTACCCCGAGGCGGACAGCGGGCGCGGCGCGAAGGTGGAGCCGCTGGCGGGCATCGTCATCGGCGACTGGAGCACGCAGCTGATGGTCACGCTGGGCGCAGTCGCGCTGGTGCTGCTCATCGCCTGCTCCAACGTGGCGAACCTCCTCCTCGCGCGCGGCGCCTCGCGGGCCCGCGAGCTCGCGGTGCGCGCGGCGCTGGGCGCGGGGCGCGGCCGCATCCTGCGCCAGCTGCTCACCGAGAGCCTCGTGCTCGCGGTGCTGGGCGGGCTCGTGGGCCTCGCGCTCGCGTGGGCCGGCATCCAGGTGCTGCTCGCGAGTGCGCCCGAGGGCATCCCGCGCCTGGACGAGACGCGCATCGACGGCAGCGTGCTGCTGTTCGCGCTGGGCGCGGCCCTCCTCAGCAGCCTCGCCTGCGGCCTCGCCCCGGCGGTGCGCGCCGCACGCTCGGACCTGGAGAGCGTGCTGCGCCAGGGGGCCCGCGGTTTGAGCCACGGGCGCGACGCGCTGCGCGGCGGGCTCATCGCAGCGGAGGTCGCGCTCGCCTTCACCCTGCTCGTGGGGGCAGGGCTGCTGGTGCGCACCGCGCTGCACCTGAGCCAGGTGGCGCCGGGCTTCGAGCCGCGCGGCGTGGTGGTGGGCCAGGTGACGCTCCCGCGCGACGCCTATCCCGAGGGCGCGCAGGTGGTGCGCGCCTTCGAGCGCATCCTCGCGAACCTCGAGGGCTCGCCCGCGGTGAAGTCCGCGGCGCTCTCCTCGCAGGTTCCGCTGATGGGCGGGGGTGGCAACAACTTCATGCTCCCCGAGGGGCGCCCGGACACGCAGGACCAGATGGTGATCGCCAACCGGCGCATCGTGTCCCCGGGCTTCTTCGAGACCCTGGGCATCCCGGTGAAGGAGGGGCGGCGCTTCGGGGCGCAGGACGTCACCGGTGCACCGCCCGTCATGCTGGTGAGCGGGCAGCTTGCGCGCACGGCCTTCGGGAGCACGCCGGCGCTGGGCCGCAAGCTCGCGTGCTGCACGCCGGACCCGCAGGGGCGCTGGCGCGAGGTGGCCGGCATCGTGGGCGACGTGCGCACCGCGGGGCCGATGGAGGATCCGGCTCCCGAGTTCTACCTGCCCCTGAACCAGGTGCCGCCGGAGGCCTGGGAGTGGGAGGGGCGCACGCTGACCCTGGTGGTGCGCCGCGCAGGCAGCATCACGGACGCGGTGGCGGCGATGCGCGCCGCCGTGCGCGAGGTGGACCCGGGCCTGCCCCTGTACGGGGTGACCACGCTCGAGGAGGCGCTGCGGGCCTCCACGGCGCAGGCCCGCTTCCACACCCTGCTGCTCGGGCTGCTGGGGCTCGTGGGGCTGGTGCTCGCAGCAGTCGGCATCTACGGCGTGGTGGCCTACTTCGTGGGCTTGCGCACGCGGGAGATCGGCGTGCGCATGGCCCTGGGCGCGAGGCCCGTGGACGTGATGCGCATGCTCGCGTGGCAGGGCATGCGCCCGGTGCTCGCGGGGCTGGTGCTGGGCGGCTTCGCGGCGGTGTGGACCACGCGCCTCCTGCAGGCCTCCTTGCGCGGGGTGAGCCCGGCGGACCCGTGGGCGCTCGCGGCCGCGCTGCTGCTGCTCGCGCTCGTCGCGCTGCTCGCCACGCTCACGCCTGCGCGCCGCGCCCTGCGCGTGGACCCGGCGCGCGTGCTCGGCGAGGGCTGAACCGTCCCCCCACGGTGCGCGCGCCTGGTCTAACGTCGCCCGCACCGTGAGCGACGAACTGCCGAACATCCCCGCCTTCCGCCAGGTGCCGCGCACCGGCGTCATCTACGTCACCACCGAGGCCACGCGCCGTGGCTACCGCCAGGGAGACCCCGCCTGGTGCAACCTCGGGCAGGGCATGCCGGAGACGGGGGAGCTGCCGGGTGCCCCGCCGCGCGTGGGCAGCGTGCAGGTCGCCGTGAACGACCTCGAGTACGCGCCGGTGGCGGGGCTCTGGGAGCTGCGAGAGACGATCGCGAGCCTCTACAACAGGCTCTACCGGCGCGGGATGCCGAGCCAGTACACGGCCGAGAACGTGAGCATCTCGGGCGGCGGGCGCGCGGCCCTCACGCGCGCGGCCGCGAGCCTCGGACAGGTGAACCTGGGCCACTTCCTGCCGGACTACACCGCGTACGAGGAGCTGCTGGACGTCTTCAAGGCCTTCACCTCCATCCCCATCCTGCTCGAGGGCGAGCGCGGCTACGCCTTCACCCCCGAGGACCTGCGCCGGGAGATTCAAGGTCGCGGCCTCTCCGCGCTGCTCTTCAGCAACCCCTGCAACCCCACGGGGAAGCTGGTGCACGGCGACGAGCTCGCGCGCTGGGTAGGCATCGCGCGGGAGCTGGAGTGCTCGCTGCTCATCGACGAGTTCTACAGCCACTACGTGTGGACGGGCCGCCCCGGGCAGCTCCCAGTGGAGAGCGCCGCACGCTACGTGGAGGACGTGAACCGCGACCCGGTGGTGCTCTTCGACGGGCTCACCAAGAACTGGCGCTACCCGGGCTGGCGCGTGACCTGGACGGTGGGGCCGCGCCAGGTCATCGACGCCGCGGCGAGCGCCGGCAGCTTCCTGGACGGCGGCGGCAGCGCCCCGCTGCAGCGCGCGGCCATCCCGCTGCTCGAGGAGAAGAGCGTGGTCGCCGAGACGCAGGCCATCCACGCGGCCTTCCGCGAGAAGCGCGACCGCTTCGTCAGCCGGCTCGAGCGACTCGGCATCCGCGCGGACCGCGCCCCGGACGGCACCTTCTACGTGTGGGGCAACCTCTCGCAGCTGCCCGCGCCGCTGAACGACGGCATGCGCTTCTTCCAGGCCTGCCTCGAGCAGAAGGTCATCTGCGTGCCGGGCGAGTTCTTCGACGTGAACCCCGGCAAGCGCCGCAGCCGGCGCGCGAGCCGCTTCCGCTCCTACGTGCGCCTCTCGTTCGGCCCCTCGATGGAGAGCCTGGAGCGTGCGCTGGGCCGCCTGGAGGCCCTCATCCTGGGGGCGAGCGGGGCGCCTTCACGTTAGGGTCCGGGGACACACCTGCTGTCCCAAGGAGCCAGCCCGCATGTCGGACGCGCACGACCACTACTACCACTCCGCTGACCTCGCCCGCTTCCCGGACATCGGCAAGAGCCGCCCCGAGCTCGCCGAGAAGTTCTTCGCCTGGTACGGCGCGGTGTTCGCGGACGGAGCCCTGAGCGCGCGCGAGAAGAGCCTCATCGCGCTCGCGGTGGCGCACGCGGTGCAGTGCCCCTACTGCATCGACGCGTACAGCAAGGACGCGCTCGAGAAGGGCTCGGACCTGGACCAGATGACCGAGGCGGTGCACGTGGCGGCGGCCATCCGCGGCGGCGCGAGCCTCGTGCACGGCGTGCAGATGCGCAACCACGCGACCAAGGTCGGGATGTAGAGCGCCGCATGGCCTCGAGCACCCCACCCTCGCTGCTCTACCGCCACTCGCCGCTGGCCTCGGCCGCGGCGCAGCGCGAGACGCTGCACACCCTGCCCCTTCCGCGCGAGTTCGACGAGGCGCTCGCGCAGGCGGGGCTGCCGCCGCTCGCCCCCGCGCGCCTGGACATCTTCCAGATGAACCTGGGGAAGATGTGCAACCAGACCTGCCGCCACTGCCACGTGGACGCGGGGCCGGACCGGCGCGAGGTGATGAGCCGCGAGACGATGGAGGCGTGCCTCGAGGCGCTGCGCACGACGGACATCCCCACGGTGGACCTGACGGGCGGCGCGCCGGAGATGAACCCGCACTTTCGCTGGCTCGTCGAGCAACTGCGGGCGCAGGGGCGGCACGTGATGGACCGCTGCAACCTGACCATCCTGGAGACGAAGCCGCACTCCGAGCTGCCCCACTTCCTCGCCGAGCACCGGGTGGAGGTGGTGTGCAGCCTGCCGCACTACCGCGCGCTCAACACGGACGCGCAGCGCGGCGAGGGCGTGTACGCGCAGTCCATCCGCGCGCTGCAGCGGCTCAACGCGCTGGGCTACGGGGACGGCACGAGCGGCCTGCGGCTGGTGCTGGTGACGAACCCCGTGGGGGCCTTCCTCCCCGCGAACCAGCGCTCGCTGGAGGCGGAGTGGAAGCGCGAGCTGCTCAAGAACCACGGGATCCGCTTCGATGCGCTCTTCTGCATCACCAACATGCCCATCAGCCGCTACCTCGAGTGGTTGCAGAACAGCGGCAACCTGGAGGCGTACCTGGGGCGGCTCGTGACGGCGTTCAACCCGGCAGCCGTGTCCGGAGTGATGTGCCGCAACACGCTGAGCGTGGGCTGGGATGGGCAGCTCTACGACTGCGACTTCAACCAGATGCTGGAGATGCCCCTCACGGGCGAGGCGCCGCGGCACATCCGCGACTTCGACCTGAAGCGGCTCGCCGAGCGGCGCATCGCCACGGACCGGCACTGCTTCGGCTGCACGGCGGGCGCGGGCAGCAGCTGCGGCGGCGCGACGACATAAGCGAAGCTGTCCCCGCGCTCTCTGCGAGTAGACAACATCCAGGTCCGCGGGCTTAGGCTCCGCCCACATGAGCCGCGTCCTCTACGATCTCGCCGGCGCCGAGTCCGACCGCCGCTTCAGCCCCTACTGCTGGCGCGCGAAGCTCGCGCTCGCGCACAAGGGCCTCTCCTTCGACACCATCCCCTGGCACTTCTCCGACAAGGCGGCGATCGCCTTCTCGGGCCAGGGCGCGGTCCCCGTGCTCGTGGACGGCGAGCGTACGGTGAGCGACTCCTGGAAGATCGCCCTGTACCTCGAGGAGACCTACCCGGACGCCCCGAGCCTCTTCGGCCCCGCCGCGCCCCTCGCCACCGCGCACTTCATCAACGAGTGGGCGGACCGCGTCTTCACCCCTGCGCTGGGCCGCTGCCTCGTGACGGACATCGTCGCCTGCCTGCAGGAGCAGGACCGCGCCTACTACCGCTCCACGCGCGAAGCGCGCTACGGCGGCACGCTGGAGCAGGTGGCCGCGGGCCGCGAGCAGCGCCTGCCGGAAATTCGCGCGCTGCTCGCCCCAGTGCGCACCGCCCTCGAGCACGCGCCCTACCTCGGGGGCACGTCCCCGCTCTACGCGGATCACATCCTCTTCGGCACCTTCCAGTGGGCGCGCTGCGTGAGTCCCTTCCAGCTGCTGCTCCCCGAGGACCCCGTCTACGCCTGGCGCGAGCGCATGCTGGATGCCTACGGCGGGCTCGCACGGCGCGCGAAGGGCTTCGCCGTCTAGCGCCATGGGCCCGGGCCACGGAGAGCTCGCGAGACAGCGCCCGGTCGCGACGGCGCTCGCGCTCTCGCTGGGCGCGGCGGTGTCGCTGGGCATCTCGCGCTTCGCCTACGGCCTGCTGCTCCCGCCGATGCGCGCGGACCTGGGCTGGAGCTACCTCGTCGCCGGCGGGATGAACACCGGCAACGCGCTGGGCTACCTGCTCGGTGCGCTCGCGACGCCGCGGCTGATGCGGCGCCTGGGCGCCCAGCCGCTGCTGCTGGGCGGTGCGCTGCTCACGGCGCTCTTCATGGCGCTCTCGGGCTTCGTGACGGCGACCTCCCTGCTGCTCGTGCAGCGCGTGCTCGCGGGCGTGGCGAGCGCGTTCATCTTCATCTCCGGAGGCCTGCTCGCCGCGCGGCTCGGGGCGCTGCACCCCCAGCGCGCAGGGCTGCTCATCGGCCTGTACTACGGGGGCACGGGGCTGGGCATCGCGCTCTCCGCGCTGCTCGTGCCGTGGGCGCTCGCGCGCGGCGTCGCCCACCCGTGGCAGGCGGCCTGGCTCGTGCTCGCGGGCACCTGCCTGCTCGCGACCTGCGCGATGGCGCTGCCGGTGCGCCACGTGGACGGCCGCTCTGCCGCACCCGCGGCCCACGAGCACTTCCGCGCCGCGCACGCGCTGCCCGTGCTGGGCAGCTACTTCCTCTTCGGCGTGGGCTACATCGGCTACATGACCTTCGTGGTGGCGCTCCTGCGCGAGCAGGGCATGGCACCCGCGCGCATCTCGCTCTTCTACGCGCTGCTGGGGCTCGCGGTGATGGCCTCCTCGCGCATCTGGGCGCGGATGCTGGACCACTTCCGCGAGGGCCAGTCGCTCGCGATCCTCGACGGGCTGCTCGCCCTGGCCACCCTGCTCCCGGTGCTCAGCCGCGCGGCGCCCCTCGTCTTCCTCTCGGGGTTGCTGTTCGGCGCGGTGTTCCTCTCGGTGGTGGCCAGCACCACGGCCTGGGTGCGCCACAACCTGCCGCAGTCCGCCTGGAGCGCGGGCATCAGCGCCTTCACCACCATCTTCGCGTTCGGCCAGATTGCCGGGCCCACGGCGGTGGGGTGGATCGCCGACCGCGCCGGGGGTCTCGAGCGCGGGCTCGTCTTCTCCTGCGGCGCGCTCGTGCTCGGCGCGCTGCTCGCCACGCGGCAGCAGGCCCTGCCCGCCCGGAGCCCCACCCCATGACATCTGCCTCGCCCCGCCGCGCGCCGCACACGCTCGCGCTGCTCTCGGCGCTCTACTTCGTGCAGGGCATGCCCTTCGGCTTCGTCACCGGCGCGCTCTCGCTCTACCTGCTCGAGCGCAAGGTGGACGCGAAGGCGCTGGGCTTCCTCGGCGCGCTCTTCGCCCCCTACTACCTCAAGGCCCTGTGGGCGCCGCTGGTGGACCGCTACGGCAGCGCGCGCCTCGGGCGGCGTCGCACGTGGCTGCTGCCGCTGCAGCTGCTGCTCTGCCTCACCTGCTTCGGCGCCTCCTTCGCCGCGCGCGGCGCGAGCCTCGGCGTGGTGCTCGGGCTGGTGCTCCTGATGAACCTGTGGGCGGCTGCGCAGGACGTGGCAGTGGACGGGCTCGCGGTGGACCTGCTGGGCCCGCAGGAGCTGGGCGGCGGCAACGCGGCGCAGGTGGCGGGCTACAAGCTGGGCAGCTGGATGGTGGGCGGGCTGCTGGTGTGGCAGCTGGACCGGGTGGGCGGCTGGCCCGGGCTGTTCCGCGCGATGGCCCTCTTCGCCCTGCTCGCCTTCCCCGCCGTGCTCCTCTTCCGCGAGCCGCCGCCGCGCGCGGCGCTCGAGGAGCCCGTGCCCGGCAAGACCCCGTGGCGCACCCGCATGGGCGAGGTGCTCGCGCTGCTGGGCCGTGCACTGCGCGTCCCCGGCGCGGGCTGGCTGCTCGCCTTCATCGGCAGCTACAAGTTCGGCGAGTACATGCTGGACGTGTACTTCCGCGCCTTCCTCAAGGAGGCGGGGGTGCGCACCACGGACATCGGCCTGTGGGTGGGCACGCTGGGCAACGGCGTCTCGGTGCTGGGCTCGCTCGCGGGCGGGCTGCTGGTCACGCGGCTGGGCCCCTGGCGCGCGGTGAGCCTCACGGCGGTGCTGCGGGTGCTGCCGGTGGCGGCGGAGTGGGCGCTCACGCACGTGGGCCCCACGCCCGAGCGGGTGCTCGCGGTGACGCTCGCGGAGAACCTCGTCGGCGGCGCGCTCACCACGGCGGTGTTCGCGCTGATGATGTCGCGCGTGGACGTGCGCGTGGGGGCGAGCCACTACACGGTGCTCGCCACGGTGGAGCTGGTGGGCAAGATGCCGGGCGGCCCCGTCGCGGGGCTCTTGCGCGCGAGCGGCTGGAGCTACTCGGCCATCTTCGCGCTGGGCACGCTCATCTGTGTCGCAGTGCTCGCGCTGCTCCCGCCGCTGCGGCGAACCGAGCCGCAGCGGGGAGCCGCACCTGCGCCGCTCAGCGGTTGAGGCGCCTCACCGCGACTCCTCCGACGACGAGGACCGCGGCCACCGCGGCAAGGGCTGGAAGACCCCTCCGAAGCTTGCTCTCCAGCACGTCCACGCGGTCGGCCATGAGCAGCATCATCCAGTGGCGCGTCCAGTGGTCCGGGTACTTGTAGGCGAAGGCGCGCAGCGCGCCCGAGAGCCCCTTGGGGGGCTGGGCGGTGCCGAACACGGGCGGGAACTCGCGCGCGGGCTGGCCGTGCTTGAACACCTTCACGTCCGAGTGCATGCGCTCGGGCGGGCCCTTCGCATCACCGATGAGGTGCGGGCGCAGCTCGCGCGGGTGGCCGGGGCGCTTGCCCGGGTCCGCATCCGCGCCGTAGCCGGGGATGCTTCGGGGGTCTCGGTTGGGGTTGAGCATGTTCGAATCTCCTAGGCCTTGCCGGGGGTGAGCACGCACTTGATGCAGCCGTCACGCTTCTGCGCGAACGTGTGGTACGCCTTCGGCGCATCCTCGAGGCTGAAGCGGTGCGTGATGATGCCCTTCGCGTCCACGCGGCCACTGCGGATGTGCTCCAGCAGGTGCGGCATGTAGCGCTTCACGTTGCACTGGCCGAGCCGGATGGTCTGGTTCTTGTTCATCGCGGTGCCGATGTCGACCAGGTTCCAGGGCGGCCCGTACACGCCCACCACGCTGATGGTCCCGCCCTTGCGCGTGGCGTGGAAGCACCAGTTGAGGGCGGTGGCGGCGCCCGCCTCCATCATCATCCCGAGGCCCACCACGCGCTGCAGCGCGCTGCCGGCGGCCTCGCAGCCCACCGCGTCGATGGTCACGTCCGCGCCGCGCCCCTCGGTGGCCTCCTTGATGGCGGTGATGATGTCCACCTTCTCGAAGTTCAGCGTCTCCACCTGCGCGTACTTCTCCGCGAAGGCGAGCCGGTAGTCCTCCTGGTCCACCGCGATGACGCGGCCGGCGCCCATGAGCCAGGCGCTCTTCATGGCGAAGAGGCCCACGGGCCCGGCGCCGAAGACGACCACCGTGTCGCCCGGGTGGATCTCGCCCATCTCCGCGCCCTGGTAGCCGGTGGGGAAGATGTCGGTGAGGAAGAGCACCTCCTCCTCGCTCATGTCGTCCGGGATCTTCATCGGGCCGACGTTGGCGAAGGGCACGCGCACGTACTCGGCCTGGCCGCCGTCGTAGCCGCCGGTGGTGTGCGAGTAGCCGAACACGCCCGCGGCGACGTCGCTGTTGGGGTTGGTGTTCTCACAGCAGGCGGTGAGGCCGCGCTGGCAGTAGAAGCAGGCGCCGCAGCTGATGTTGAAGGGGACGATGATCCGGTCGCCCACCTTGAGGTTCGTCAC